>JAUSCU010000093.1 GCA_030651065.1 Candidatus Omnitrophota bacterium
ACCGTCATCATCTTCGGCCGCACCCGCTTGACCGCCCCGTGGACGATCGCTTCCTCCAAATCCTTTTCGGTGCGCATCTTCTTCTTGTCGACGGCATCATGGTAAGACAAATCGAGGAACAGGAGCATGAAGACCCCGGTCTCGGCGTCGAGACCCATCAAGGCGATCATCCCCACCCAGACCGCGATGGAAACATTGTATCCGAGCGCCCAGAGCAGCCAGACCGCCCCTACCAGGGAAAACGGGACCGCCAGCAGGACGATGCCGGTCTTCACCGCCGATTTGGTGTTCATGTAGAGCAGCAGCATGATGAGGAACAGCGTCAGCGGCAGAACTATTTTGAGCCGCTCCTTGACCCGGATCATGTTCTCGTACTGGCCGCTCCAAAGCAGCGAGTAGCCGGAAGGAAGTTTTAACTCCTTAGCCACTTTTCGCTTGGCCTCCTCCACATAGCCGCCGATGTCCCGGCCGGCCATGTCCACGTAGACGTACCCCGACAGCAGCCCATTCTCGTTTCGGATCATCGCGGGACCGGAGACCAGCCGGATGTCCGCCAGCTGCGCCAGAGGGATCTGCTGGCCCATCATCGTGGGCACCAGTACCCGCTGGAGTTCCTCTATGTCGTCCCGGAGCTCGCGGGGGTAGCGAACATTCACGGAATACCGCTCCCGCCCCTCCACCGTCGTAGTGACGGTTTCACCCCCGATCGCGGTCATGATGACCATCTGCACGTCGCTGACGCTCAAGCCGTAGCGGGCCAGCTGCTCCCGGCGCAGATCGAAATCCACGAAGTAGCCGCCGGCCACCCTCTCCGCGTAGACAGACCGTGTGCCGGGCAGATCCTTGAGGATCATCTCCAGGTGGGTCCCGGTCTCCTCGATCTGTTTTAAATCGGCGCCGAAGATCTTGATGCCGACCGGGGTCCGGATCCCGGTGGTGAGCATGTCGATCCGGTTCTTGATCGGCATCGTCCAGGCGTTGGTGGTGCCGGGTATTTTCAGCGCCTGGTTCATCTCCTCGATCAGCTTCTCGTAGGTCACCCCCGCGCGCCATTCCTTCTCCGGTTTCAGGACCACCACCGTCTCCATCATGGAGAAGGGGGCCGGATCGGTGGAGCTCTCCATGCGGCCCGCTTTTCCGAAAACCCGCTCTACCTCCGGAAAACTCTTCAGGATCTGGTCTTGTTTCTGGAGCAGCTCTTGCGCCCCGGTTACCGAGATCCCCGGCAGGGTGGTCGGCATGTAGAGCAAATTCCCTTCCCGCAGAGGAGGCATAAACTCCGATCCGAGGCCCAGGTAAACCGGAATGGCCGTGAGGACCAGCGCGGCGGCCGCGACCAGAGTGGCGGCGCGATGCTTGAGAACGAACCGGCAGGCGGGTTCATAGATCCGGAAAAGCACGCGGCTGACCGGGTGCTTCTCTTCCGGATAATAAGTGCCTACCGCCAACGAGGTAGCGAGTTTGGAGGCCCATTTCCAGCGAAGCTTGATCGGGTCCATCCGGGCGAACATCATCCGAAGCGCCGGATCCAGGGTGATCGCCAGGACCGCCGCGATCGCCATCGCCATGGTTTTGGCCCAGGCCAGAGGCCGGAAGAGCCGCCCCTCCTGGTCCACCAGGGTGAAGATCGGCAGGAAAGCCACCGCGATGACCATCAGCGAGAAGAAGACGGCAGGGCCGACCTCCTTAAGGGCCTTGAGCCGCACCGCGTGGAAATCCCCTTTCCGGCCCCCTTCGATCCATTGCTCCAGCCGCTTGTAGGCGTTCTCCACCTCAACGATCGCCCCGTCCACCAGCACGCCAATCGAGATGGCGATTCCGGACAGGGACATGATGTTGGAGGTGAGGTTCATGCCCTTGAGGAGGATGAAGGAGAGGAGCACCGAAACCGGGATAGTGACAATCGGGATGATCGCCGATGGAAAGTGCCAGAGAAAGATCAGGATGACGATGCTGACGACGATCATCTCCTCGATCAGCTTTTCTTTTAGGTTCTTGATCGCCCGCAGGATGAGGTCCGACCGGTCGTAGGTCGTCACCACCTTCACGCCGGGCGGCAGAGAAGGCTCCACTTCTTTGAGCCGGGCCTTGACCCGCCGGATCACGTTCAGCGCGTTCTCGCCGCTGCGCATGATGACGGTCCCGCCCACCACCTCCCCCTGCCCGTCCAGGTCGGCCAGCCCGCGGCGCAGGTCAGGCCCCAGCGCCACCGATCCAATCTGTTTGACGAGGACCGGCGTGCCCTGCTTATCCACCCCAACCACGATCTGTTCGATCTCTCCCACGGATTTGGCGTAGCCCCGGCCGCGCACCATGTACTCCGCGCCGGAGAATTCCAGCAGCCGGCCGCCCACCTCCTGGTTCCCCTGCCGGATCGCTTCAACCACCTTGGTGAGCGGAATGTTGTAGGCCAGCAGATTGTTGGGGTCCACGGTCACCTGGTACTGCTTGACGAACCCGCCAAGGGAAGCGACTTCCGCCACACCCGGCACGCTCTGGAGGTGATACCGTAGGTTCCAATCCTGGAAGGAGCGCAGTTCCTGCAGGTCGTTCTGTCCGGAAGTATCCACCAGCGCGTACTGGAAGACCCACCCCACGCCGGTCGCGTCCGGCCCCATCTCCGTTTTGACCCCCTCCGGGAGGCGGGGGATGATCTTGCTCAAATATTCCAGCGTGCGGCTCCGGGCCCAATAGAGGTCGGTGCCGTCC
Source organism: Candidatus Omnitrophota bacterium (assembly GCA_030651065.1). Lineage (GTDB taxonomy): Bacteria > Omnitrophota > Gorgyraeia > 1-14-0-20-64-10 > 1-14-0-20-64-10 > JAUSCU01. The sequence goes on from JAUSCU010000093.1 coordinate 2,710, forward strand.
TTGAAGATCACGTAGACGTAGGAAAATCCGAAATCGGAGAAACCCCGGATCGCCTTCACGTTCGGCGCCCCGAGCAACGCGGTAACGATCGGGTAGGTGACCTGGTCCTCAATGATGTCCGGGCTGCGGTCCCAGCGGGAATAGATGATAACCTGCGTGTCGGAGAGGTCCGGAATGGCGTCCAACGGAATGTTCCGGGCGGACCAGACCGCCGCCACCATCGCGGCCATCACGAAGATAAGAACTAAGAACTTGTTCCGGGCCGAGAACTCGATGACCTTCTCGACCCATCCCCCTTGACGAAGGGTAGGCTGTTCCTCTCCGCTATTGCCCATGCTGATGCCCCTGGCCTGCCGCCCCTTCCAAAGCCGCCTTCAGGCGGCTCTCCGAGTCCACCAGAAAGTTCCCGTTGACCACTACCGGCTCCCCTTCCGAGACCCCCTGGACAATCTCCCAGAGGCCGTTCCCCTTTACCCCCACAGTAACCTCGCGCGGTTCCAGTAGGCCTTCCCCCTTATCCACAAAAAGGAGCTGGCGGGTCCCGCTGTCGAGGACCGATTCCGCTGGGACGACCAACCGTTCTCCGAGGTCCACAGAGATCTCCGCGGTAGCGAACATGCCGGGTTTGAGTTTTCCCCCGGCATTGGGAAACTCCAGCCGGGCGACGGCGGTCCGGGTTTCCATGTCCAGGGTGGGGGAGACGAAAACCACCTTTCCCCGCAGCGCCTGCTCCGTCCCCTTCTCAAAGGTGATCACCGCTTCCTGGCCGACGCGGACAAACGGCAGATCCAGTTCGTACAGCCGGGCATCCACCCAGAGGGAAGAGAGGTCGGCGATATGATAGAAATCGGCTCCCCGCTCCATGAACTCCCCGGCCCAGACGTGCTTCTTCAGGATGATGCCGTCCATGGGAGAAACCAGCACCAGCATCTCGGAAGGCTTCCCCTGCCGCTCCAACTCCTGCACTTGGGCTTCCGTCACATCCCACCAGAGGAGGCGCTGGCGGACCGCCTCCAGGTTTTTCTCGGCCGACTCCTTCACTTGCGCGCCGGCATCGGCCGGAAGCTCTTTCAGAAGCCGTAGCGCGGTCAAATGCTCCTGCTGGACCGAGATAAAATCCGGGCTGTAGAAGGAAAAGAGCGGCTGCCCTTTCTTGACCGAATCCCCTTCATAGCGGGCGTAAATCTCCTTGATCCATCCCTCCACCTTCGGGTGGACGTGAACAACGCGGGTTTCATCCACCATCACGAGACCCACCGTGCGAATCTTCTTGGCCAACGGCTGCTTGCGGGCTGGCGAGGTCTTGACGCCGATGAGCTGCCGTTTCTGGGGGCTCAACAGGATCGCCGCATATCCCTTGGCGGCAACCGCCGCGGGCTGCGCGGCCGTCTGCTCCGGTTCCCGCTTCACAAGCTGCATATGGCAGATGGGACACTCGCCCGAACGGGCGGCAGTGTAGTCCGGATGCATGGGGCAGTAGTAGAGGGCGGCTTCCTCGGCATGGCCTGCATGGCCGGGCTGCCGCGCCAAGCGGGTCACGGCTAAGCCGCCAAACACCGCGGTTAAAAACAGGATCCCCACAGCCATTTTTCGACGGGACAATTTCATGAGTGCTCCTTCCTCAAGGCAACACCGACTGCCTGCTCCAGCAGAATGACTCGCTGCTCCAATCCGGCCAGGTGTTCATAGTAAGTGCGCTTGCGCTCCGCCAGCATCCGCAGGACGTCCAGCAACTCCATGAAGGAGCTCCGGCCGCTCTGATACAAAGAGAGCTCTGAGGAGACCGCCTGGGATGCCAACGGGATCAGGCTGTCCTTGCAAAGCTTCGCCGTGTCGTACGCCGCCATCGCCTCGTTCCAGTTTTCGTGGACCTGCCGGGCCGTTTCATTGCGCGCGCCCTGGAAAGCCGCCGCCGCCGATTCCTTATTGAACAGGGCGACCCGGACCCCGTATTTTTGTTTGGTCCAGAACCAGAAGGGCAGCACGAGAGCCAGCGTCAAATCCCAGGGTCCGATGGGACCCATCGCGGGATCGCGCAACTCGACCATCGTTTCCAAGTCAGGCCATAGTTCCCGCTTCGCGAGCTTCCAATCGGCCTCCCCCCTCTCCGCGGAAAACTTAAAGACCAGCAGCTCCGGCTGGTTCTCCAGTGCCTGGGCCGTCAACGCCGCCGGGTCGGAGGGGACCGGCTCCAACGCGATCTCCCCCGGCCTGCCGACCGCCGCTTCCACCGGCCGGCTCAGAAGGTGGTTCAGGTGCGCCTCCAGCGCCCGGCGCCGGTGAGCTAGCACCCCCGCCTGATTGCCCGCTTCCAACGCCTCCGACTGGACTCGCAGCAGTTCGGTCTGCGAAATGCCTCCGCTCCCGTACCGCGCGCGGGCCGACTCCAGCGCCTGATCCAGCCAGATCTTCTGCTCCCGCTGAATCTCGATTTCCTGGTCCGTCAAAAAGAGATCGTAATAAGCTGTTTTCAATTGAGTGGTTAGATCCAACTCCGCCTTCTTGAAAACCGCCGCCGCCCTCTGGGCCTCCGCGACCGCCACCTGATGCCGGAGCGACAGTTTGCCCGGAAACGGGATGGACTGGAGCAGGCTGTACATCACGGTCGCCTGGTTAATCTTGAAGGTTCCCCGGGGAATCTCTTCAAACTCCACACCAATCTTTGGAGGCGGCAAGCCCCGCGCCGCAGGGACCCTGGCCTGCATCGCCTCCACCTGTTTCTTGGCTGCCAGCAGGTCGGGATTGGCGCGCCGTAGCTCCTGAAGCAGCTCCGGCAGGGACAGCGGATCCGGTTGGCCCTCGACTGCCAGGACGGGCGCGGCTCCCACCGTCATTGAGAGGAGCAGTGCGACGAAGCAATCTCCACGGGATTTCACTGTTTGCTCTCTTCCCCTTTCATCGTGCAGCCTTCCGTCATGCCGCAGGCCGTCATCCGGCAAGCGGTCCGCAGTTCCTCAGACACTGAGGCCATCAGCCGATCTCTCTGCGGTGGCTCCAACTGCCGGTTGACCGAGAGCAAATAATCCAGCGTGGCCGTCTCCAGAGCCGTCTGTTCCCGACCGATCTCCTCCGCCAGCTGGGCCAGCACCGACCGGTCGGGATCCGGCTGCTTGAGGATCTGGATCATCTGCGCCCGCTTGGCGCACAGCAGCCTGCAGCTCCCCTTCTTCTGGGCCATAAATTGCTCCTGCGCCGCCGCCACCGCTTGCCGTTGCTCCGGCGCCAGAGCTAAACCCTCCACCCAACCCGCGGGAGATCTCTTCCGGCTCAGCATCTGACTACAGCCTAAGGTGGTCAAATACGCCACCCCCCCGATCCCCACCAGCGCGAAAGCGATCACAAGAAACCGTTTCATGCATTCTCTCCTTCCATTCGGCGAAGCACAGCTCCTGTCAACGAATCGTGCGGCGCGTTGCCGAACAGGTCCAGCCGCTCCGCCCGGGCCACCTGCACCAGCGCCGGATTCTTCGCATCCCCCTGCCAGGTCCAAATGCCGCCGACGATCCCCAGCAGCAGCGCCGCGGCCACCGCCGGAGCGGGAACCTTCCAAAGGGCTTCCACCGGCTGATCCATCAGCTTGCGCCAAAGCCTCAGCTTAAAATCCTGCGATACCTCCACCGCCGGGTAGGCGCCCTTGAGCAGCTTGTCCAATGAGTCTTGCGGTGAATTAGCCATATTTTCTCCTCCTACTTGGTGAAACGCTGGAATCCTCTCCATCCCCCATCTATTTTTCGCCTCTCTGCTTCGCCCCGCTCGGGGCCGGAGTTCACTCGCACTCCCTCCTCTCGTCGGTCAACGCTCGTTCACCCCGTCCCCGAGCGGGGCTAGCGCGCTGCTGAGCACTGCACGGGAGATGGGTGAGCGACTTTGAGGGCCGAGCCGTGCTCGGACCGAGCGGAGCGAACCCACTCCCGGGCAGGGCGAAGGGTTACAGGTAAGGCTGGAGGCGGGTTTTGAGGAGGGCGCGGGCGCGGGAGAGGCGGCGCTCGACTGCTTTGGGGCTAATCTCGAGGATGTTGGCGATTTCGGCGTGAGGGAGATCCTCCAGCGCGGAGAGGACCAGCGGCGCGCGCAGATCATCCGGCAGCGAGGCCACTGCCCGGCGGACGGCGGCCGCCGTTTCCGTTCCCGCGGCCGTTTCGCGCGGGCTGCGGGAAGAAGGACTGGCAACCGGGAGATCTTCCAGCGAGTCCATCGGCGGCGTGCGGCTTTGTTTTCGAAGGCGGTCCATGCAGAGGTTCACCGCCACGCGATAGAGCCAGGTAAACAGCTTCGAGGAAGGATCGAGCCGGGGAGGAGTCTGGTAGAGCCGGAGGAAGGTTTCTTGGGAGATTTCCTCGGCGTCGGCCCGGTTGCCGAGGAAACGATAGGCCAGATTGACGACGGGGCCGGCGTAGCGTTCCATGACCTCATGGAACGCCTCCGGCTCCCGCCGGGAGATGCCTGCTACGAGATCAAAATCATTCAATCACGTCGCCGACGACCGGCTCGACCTTGATCCCCTGCTTCGTTAGGAAGCGGACCCCTTTCTCCAGGTTCTCGCGCGTCCCTTCGAGCTCCAGCACCATCTCACCGACACTCTCGGTCACCTTGGCACGGCGGACGTTGGGCATCACCTTGCACTTCAAGGCCATCGTGTAGATGACCGGCTTCTTGATAAGCTTCTGGGGAAAGATCAGCTGGACGATTTTCTTAGGCATCGCTCCCTCCCGCGATGGCCGGGATGATGGACAGCTCGTCGCCGTCCTTGATCGGGGTGGCCTCCTGCTTCAGGAAACGGATGTCTTCCTCGTTGACGTAGAGGTTTACGAAACGCCTGAGCTTGCCCGTAGGGTCGCAGAGGCGCTCCTTGAGGCCCGGGTACTGGCGTTCCAGATCCTGAAGGATCTCCTGGACGGTGCCTCCCTCAGCGGTCACTTCCGGTTTTTCCGCCGTCAGCTTCTGTAGCGGCGTGGGAATTCGGACGACAATGGCCATTAACCCCTCCTCTTAAAGTTTTACGTGCTCCTCGAAAGAACTCAGCGTCGGCTTGATCCGGATCGGCTTGCCGATGTGGTCCGCCACGGCTTCCTGGGTCTTCAAGCCCTGCCCCGTGATGCAGAGTACGATGGACTCGTCCCTTGGAATTCGCTTTCCCTCGATCAGTTTCTTGGCCACCGCGACGGTGACGCCGCCGGCGGTCTCGGTGAAGATCCCCTCGGTCTGGGCGAGCAGCTTCATCGCATCCACGATCTCCTCATCGCTGGCCTCCGCGGCCCACCCGTTCGTCTCCCGGATCGCATCGGCCGCGTAGTAACCGTCGGCCGGGTTGCCGATCGCCAGCGACTTGGCAATCGTCTTCGGCTTGACCGGCTTGATGATATCGGACCCTTCCTGAACGGCGGTCACGATCGGGGCGCACCCCTGGGCCTGCGCCGCGTAGAAGCGGGTCTCCGGCTGAGGGATGAGCCCCATCTTGTGCAGCTCCTTGAACCCCTTCCGGATCTTGACCAGCAGAGAGCCGCTGGCCGCGGGTACCACGATGTGGCGGGGGGTCTTCCAACCCATCTGCTCGGCGATCTCGAACCCGTAGGTCTTGGATCCCTCGGCGTAGTAAGGCCGGATGTTGATGTTGACGAACGCCCACTTGCGGCGGGCGGCCACCTCGGCGCAAAGGCGGTTCACCTCATCGTAGTTTCCCTCGACGGCCACGAGCCGGGGCGCGTAAATGAGGGACCCGATCACCTTGCCCATCTCAAGGTCCGCCGGGATGAAGATCACCCGCTTCATGCCGGCATGGGCCGCGAGGGCCGAGACCGAGTTGGCGAGGTTCCCCGTGGAGGCGCAGGAAACCGTGTCGAAGCCGAGCTCCTTCGCGCGGGAGAGGGCCACCGAGACCACCCGGTCCTTGAAAGAGAGGGTCGGGTGGCAGACCGAGTCGTCCTTGATGTAGAGCTCCTTGACCCCCAGCGCGTGGCCCAGCCGGTCGGCCCGGTAGAACGGGGTCATGCCGGTGTGAAAACCGACCGTAGGATCGCCGTCGATGGGGAGCAGCTCCCGGTACCGCCAGATGTTGGCGGGCCGGCTTTCGATGAGTTGGCGGGTCAGGCGGCCGTGGATCCGCTCGTAGTCGTAATCCACCTCGAGGGAGCCGAAGCAGTACTCGCAGACGAAGATCGCCTTAGCGGGGAATTCCCGGCCGCACTCGCGGCATCTTAAACCCTTGATGAAAGACATTCACTCCTTAACCTTTTTCAACGTGGTCGGAAGGATCACGATCTCCACTCGGCGGTTCTGGCGGCGGCCCTCGGCGGTATCGTTGGAAGAGACCGGATGGAACTCCCCCATCGCGACGGCCTGGAGCCGCTCGGGCGCCACCCCTCCCTGGTCGGCGAAGTGGTGCAGCACCGCCAGCGCCCGGCCGGAGGAGAGCTCCCAGTTGGTCCGCCAGCTGGAATACTTGATCGGATCGTTGTCGGTGTGGCCTTCGACCGCCACCGGCGAATCGGGCACCGTCTCCTGGAGCACCTGGGCCACCTTATTGAGGGTTTGCAGGCCCTCCTCCTTGATGACCGCTTTCCCTGAATCGAAGAAGATCTCGTCCAGCAGTGTCAGCACGAGGCCCCGCTCGGTCATCTGCAGCTTGGCCCTCGCGTCCCCAAGCTCTTTCCGGAGGCTGTCGGCCAGCGCCCGCTGGGCATCGAGCAGCTCGTTGGATTCCTCTTCTTTTTTCTCGGCAAGGCGGTCCAGCTCTTCTTGATGGGCCTCCTGCTGGCGGCGCAGCTGCGCCCGCAGATTCTCCATCTCCTTCTGAAGGGCTTGGCGGGAACCTTCCGCCTGATTCAGCCGCTGCTGCAGCTCCTGAACTTGGGATTCCAGGTCGGTCAGTTTCTTCCGGTTCTTGGCGCAACCTGGCACCGCGATGAGGGTCATCGCGAGGAGCACGGCCACGAGGCAGTTTCGAATTTTCACAGGAGCAACCTCACTGTTTTTCAAGAATTTCAACGATCAGGCTTCCGCAGAGCTCCCGGAACCGCTCGGCATCGGCCGCCGTCCCAATGATGGAGCCGTAATGCATGGGGACCGCCACTTTGGGGTTGATGGCCTTCGCGGCCTCCGCTGCCTGCTCGGCGGTCATCACGTAAGTCCCGCTGACCGGCAGCAGCGCCACATCCGTTTTAAGCTCCTTCATCTCCGGAATGAAGTCGGTGTCGCCGGCGTGGTACAAGCGCACCCCATCGAGCTCCACGATAAAACCGGCCCAACCCCTCTCTTTAAGGTGAAAATCCTTGTCGGTATTGTAGGCTGGGACCACCTCGACCGAAATCCCTTTCACTTCCACCCGGTCTCCCGGCTTCACCACCCGGACCGCCCCGGAAAACCCGGCCTCTTTTAGCTTGGCCGCGCACTCGGCGACCGTCACCACTTCAGTTTTAGGGCCGGAAACCTTAGCGATGTCCGCCGGGTCCAAATGGTCGAAATGCGGGTGCCCGATCAGCACCAGATCCGCGTCGTGCGGTTCGGAAGAGAGCTTCCAGGGATCCAGGTAAACGGTTTTCCCGGCCCGCGACCACCGGAAGGAGGCATGCCCAAGCCAGGACAACCCCTCCAGATAAGAAGTCGCGGGCATCTGGACCGCTCCGAAGGCGGGTGAAGCGACGACTGCCGCCAACAGGAGGGCGCGGAGGCTCTTCATGGGGGGTATTCTAGCACAGAATTAAGGAGCGGCTAGTTGGAGGAGGTACCCTGCCGGCCATCGTCCGACAGGTAGAGATCCGGCACTTCCCGGACCCCCTCGGGCAAGCCGCTCCGGCCCAAACTCCCGGTAACGGCGTGAAGCTTCTGAAGAAGCTGTTCGATTTCGGATTGGTGGGCGGATCCCTGCAACCGGCCCTGGGCCGGGATGGCCAGCTGTGAGAGCCTCTGTTCCAGCTGGCTGACTTTTGTTCGGGCGGCGTTGAGCTGCGCGGCCAACGTGTTCCGGCGATCGCGGGCTCTATTCTCTTCCGCCTGGGCGACGCCTAACCGCGCCTGCGCGTCGCGCCGCTCGGCCATCGCCTTATAGAGCTTGTCCCAGGCCGCTTCCCTGCGGCGGCGCAGTGTCTCCCGCTCGGACGGAGTTCCGAAGAAACCCTTGTACCAGGCCTGCCAGGATTCGATCAGCTCCTTCCAGGCCTGGTTGAATTTTTCGTCCGCCTGCTTGAGGGACTTTTGCACGTCGGCCGTCGCCTGCTGGGCCACCACCAGAGCTTGCTCAGCGATGGGAAGCTGTGCTTGCAACCGGGCCACCTCTTGCCGGGCCACCGCCAGCTCCGACTCCAATCTTGCCTTCAAACCCGGATCCTCCTGCTGCGGCGGTTGAGTACTGGAGTTATCCAGGGGGAAGGCCTCCGCCACCTGCTGCGCCACTTGGGTGTCCACAAACCCGGCGCCCAGCATGCCGCGGTAGAAGGAGTAGTTCAAAGAGTAGACGTCCTTGACGAAACCCTGCAACCTCTGCACCGCTTCACCCGGCGTCAGGGCCGGCAGCGCCGCCAGGATCCGGGCCAGCACTCCGGCCACGAATGGAGCGGAGAAGGATGTCCCGCTGACCGATGCCGTTCCACCGCCCCAATTGGTGGTGGTGACGTTTTCGCCGGGGGCCGTGAAATCCACCGTGCCGCCGTAACTGGACCACCAGGTCTTCCGCCCGGCGTTGTTGGAAGCGGCCACCGAGACGACCCCCGGATAAGCAGCTGGATAGTTGGGTGTCATCAAGCCGCTGTTGCCGGCGGAGGCCACCAGCAGCACGCCCTGCTGCGCCGCGTGCTGTATCGCCTCCGTTAGAGTCTGCAAAATAGATTCCGTACCGAAGCTCATGTTGATGACGCGCGCTCCCTGAGCCACCGCGTAATCAATCGCCTCGATGATCGCGCTGAGCGAGAGGTCTCCCCCCGACCCTATCTGCAGCGGCAGGATGGAGATCCCCTGCCCGCCAGAGCCCTGAACCACCCTTCCCGCCACCTTCGTGCCGTGCGCGTCATCGCCCGGGCCGCCGCTGGCGTCGTTGTCCTTGTTGTAGAAATCCCAGCCGTGCACGTCATCTTTATAGCCGTTGGCGTCATTGTCAATACCGTCGCCGGCGATCTCCTTAGGGTTAGTGTAGATGAGATTTGAAAGGGAGGGATGGGTCCTATCCACGCCGGTGTCGATCACCGCCACAACGATTCCGGAAGCGGCAGCAGCCGTGATCGTGCCCAAATCACCGCCGATGGAATGAAGCTGCAGCTTGGCATTTGGCTCCGCGTAGCGGACGCCCGGCTGCGCCTGCAGCCGCTCGACCACCTCGGAAACCGGCCGGGTGGGCTCAAACTTTAGGAGGTAAACGCCCCAGGAGGCGACCCGCCGCTCTACCTTTGCTCCAACAGCCCCGGCAATCTCCTGAACCTGAGGCAGCAAAACTCCCTCCTCCACCCGCACCAGGACCTGGCCTGGGAAATAATCGGTAGAGGAGGGAGCCGGAGCATCAGCTGCCCAACCTGAAACTGGAACTAAAAGGCAGACCGCAAGAGTCAGGAGTGAGCGTTTGATCATTTGATACATTAAGTATGGTTTAAAAAAGGCATTTTGTCAACGTCACGCCGACGGCGCCAGGGCCCTATCTTCCTCCATCCCGGCGTTCCAACGTGCCTGGCTGTCAACCGGCACCAGTAGCCGCCCAAGATCTCTGAACTGATCCGGGGTCCTCACAACCTGCATCTGTAGCCCCCGCTGGCTGGCCCAGCCGTCGATCCGTAGAATTGCATCCTCAACACCCAATTGTTCCGTTTCGAGGTTGACCGAGGAGAGCTCCAACTGAAGATCCACTCCTGCCAGCAGCTCTCCTACCTCCTCCGCCTGCTGCGTGTCGGAGACGATCACCGCCACCTGGACCTTCTGACCGGAAGCTCCGCGCAGGGCCAAAAGCCTTCGGACGCCTTCCAGCACGGTGTCCGGCGTCAACACAACCAGGGTCTTCGCGGCGGCATCCTCATTCAGCGGGATCACCTCCACCGCTTTGACGGGGACCCATTTATCCTGGGGCTTGCCGTCGGCGTCATAGGCCACGTAGCGCCACTCCACCTCGGTGAAGGTGTGGTTGCGCATCCGCCAGCGGCCGTCCAGATTTTCCGCCAGTCGGCGGACGCCGTCGAGCAGCTGCCGGGCCGAATGGCCGGACCGCGAAACGGTTGTTTCGGAGGGACGCTGGCCCGGCAGGGACTCCAGCTGCTGCCGCACAGTCGCGATCAACTGAGCGATCCGCTGTCGGTCGGCCGGAGATCGACGGCCCAGCGTCGACTGATCAAACCGTTGGATCTGATCCAAATCCTGTTCCACCGATTGAATCAGCTCATCCAGCGCGGGCCACAGGTGTTGCTCGGCCTGAGAATCCACTTGGCTCAATTGATTCCTCACCTGGCGCAGGGTCCCCACAATCGTCGCTTCCACCATGTAGTCGGCCTGCAGAAGGCGCGGATGCACGACGATCTCTTCGGGCGTCAATCCCTGAGCAGCCAGGTCGTCCCAGATCCCCTTCTTGGTCCGGTAGATAAAATTGCGCAGGAAAATGCCGGGGAAATCCAGCGCCCCGCCGATCGCATCGTTGTGCCGGCCCGGTGTGGCGAAGCGTGGATCGGAAGAAGCAAGATTGTTGAACGCGTGGAACGTCAGCGGCAGAACCTCCCCGTCCAGCACCAACAGATTTTTGAGCACGCTAAAAACGCCGATTTCAGATGGGAAATCCTGGCCCGGCCGAACCGTGGTGAGAGAAAGGGGGTAGGCCGCGCTCAGCTTAACCGGAGAGTCCGTATCCCCTTGCATCAACATCCCGCCGGCCACGTTCAGCGAAGCAGCGTTCAAATTGTACAATCGCCCTCTCACGCGAAACTGGACCGGCTGCTGGTCAAGACCGTGGACCGCGGTCGAGAGGTGCCGGCCCATGAAGCCCGACAACACCCGGCTGTTCACCAGAGTCACACCGATCACGTTGCCGGCCGAAGTAGAGGAATTGACAACCAGTGCGAACGGCTCGAAGGTGTTGTTCATGCCGATGGTGCTTCCGTTGGCCACCGCCACGTAAGCGCCGGTGGTCCCACTGCCGATGGTGACGTCCGGACCCAATTTAGCCCAGGTCAGCTTGACGTTGTCTCCAATCGAGGTGTTCTGCGCCCGAACGGCGGTTAGCTGGACTTCTTTCCCGGCAACCAACTGATCGGCTATCACCCGAAGTAAACGGCTTCCCTCCCCCACGGTGGTTCCGGCACCCCGCAAGACCGTTCCCGGCCCGATCACCGCGGATTGATGAATTTGAACCAAGTCGATGGTCTGCTCGATCCGGCCTCCTTCCACCGTGTAGTAGAAACGGCCATCCTGACCGATAATCCGCCAGAACTTAAACTGATCCGAAACCTTCCGAAGCTGCTCCAGCGGAGTGGGTGGATCCACCTGTAAATCTTCCGGCTTCAGGTAATAAGGGGTCCACTCGCTCCAGTCCGGCCGCTCAACGCCGGGAGGCAGAGTCAAAAGCTGTTGAAGCGAGACCTGGCTGTACGGGACGGAGTCGGCGAGAGGATGGATCGTGTGGTGAGCCTCTTTCAGCGACAGGCGGCCGGTCTCCCAATCCCCGGCGGCCGTCCGGCTCCAACCGGCCGGATGGCGGTAGGAGTCCGTCTGAACCCACTCCCCGGTCCAGGCGCCGCTGTCGATCAGGGCGGCGTACCCGGCAATGTACCGGTGGAGCCGATCGATGACCGCCGCGTTCGCTTGGGCATCCTTGGCCTGTTCCTGATTCAGCATCCACTGGCTGAGGGCCAATCCCGACTCTAGAATTTTTTGTGGAAGATCATCGTAGCGGGAACCCAGCCGTCCCATCAACGAGAAGAGGGTATCCGGCGAGTAGAGGAACACCCATGGAGCGATGCCGGAAGCACGGCCCAACTGCCCACGGGCCTCACCAGGGGCAACCTGGCCCCACGCCTCCAGTCCATTCAAACCCAGTTGGGCATCGATCCCTACCGCTGAAAGAGCGCCCAGGTGTGTTATCTCCGGCTCCCGGAGAAGAGCCTCCGGATCGTCCCACGCGGGGAATCCAAGCAGGCGGCCGATCACGTTGGAGAAAGAAGCGACGATGGAAAGAGGATCCGCCACGATCCGGCCGTGCTGGCTGGTCTGCTCGCCGGGCCCGCCGGTCAGCCGGGTGACCACGCCGGGCGTGGACCGGCCGTTGGTCTTGATACTGCCGGGATTGGGAGAGCCGGCAAAGATGGAGAAGATCCCGTAATCGCCGCCAGCCAAAGTGATCGGGGGAACCGGGTACTGCTCAACCGTTAATTGTCCTCCGTCGTAATGAACCAGCGGAACATGGTTGGAAACCACCACCTCGGTGTAGCCGACGCGCCGCTCTCGGAATTGTTCTCCCGGATACTGGTCCTCCGACAGGCCGACAATAGCCCCTTCGGCCCATTCCAGAGCCGCTGGGGTTTCCGTCCCGTCGGCGCGGTGCTGGACCCCGGCGATGTTCGCGTGGCCTTCTTTGGCCACGGCAAGCCAGAGCTTCACCCCACCGTCCAGCTGGCTCTTCGGACCCAAATGGCTGATATAGACCGCGCTCCCGCGGACGCTGCTGCCGGGCCCAACATAACTGTCCTGCAAGACGGACCCCTGGGCGGATGCCCCTTCCCCGAGCTCCACTTGGTAGGTTCCGCCCTCAAAGGTTACGGAGTGGTTTCTGACGGAAAGGGCCGGATCTTTTGCGGTGGCCGCGGAATAGCTCCAGTCATCCTGGCCGAAAGCCGGTTGCATTACAGAACTGGATACCACTGCGGAAGAATGGACCAAACTCTTCTCCGCCACTGATCCGGCCAGCTGAGCATTGGCGCTCACCGCGGAATCGATCGCCGCCGAACCGTTGAGGAGCTGCGCGTTATCCTGAAGCAGCGTTGCCTGCCCTGCCACATAGCTGTACGGAGCCACGTAGGCGGTCGGTGCGATGGCGCCGGGCCGAACATCCGTCTTCACCACACCTCCCGCCCAGGTGGAACCATTCTCCAACGTGTAAATAAGACGCCGGTATCCCTCGATCCCGGTCTCTTGCAGCTGGTGGCTGACGATCGGCGACGGGGGCGTTTCCTCCAATCCGGCTTGCGTCTTCTTGCCCAAAACAGTTCCAAACTTCCAGGAGGCGGAGCCATCCCGGTCTCCCTCAAAAGCCACAATCCGTATCCGGTGAAGATCCTGGTCCATCCGGGCCCCCATCGCGTCCCGCGCGAGACGGTCGCCCGCTTTCCCGGCTTCCTCCGGAGAAACTCCCGTCTGATTCGCGATCCCTCTTAGCCAACCGGAAGCCACCGCGGCCGCCAGGGTATCCCGGTGGCCATTGCCCCGGATCGCGAAGGGAGGGACCGGTTTGCCCGCTAAATCGTAAGCCCTGGACGAAACCAGCGTCAGTCCCAAGAATCCATCCGGCCAGTTTCCACGATCCATCTCTTCATAAGGAAACGACGGGACAAGATCGGCCACTTCGATAACCACCGGATGGCGGGGCGCGGGACCGAATTCTTTCACGGCACGAACCACCTCGGCATAGTCGCTCCCAAGTCCCTTAGAAATTGCGAGACTCCGCTCGAGCGAATCCTGTCTTGACTGAACGTAGCTCAGTTGGTCCACCACCACGACCGGCTCGCGGCCTTCCTGAAACACCATCGTGGTGGCGGTCACTCCGGAGTCGCCGTACTCGATGCCGGGAAAATTCATGTAGCCTGTCGCAAAAGTGGACGCGTAGAGCTTGCTGGAATCCGCGGTATCCGTAAGATCGTGGAGATGAAAGACTGTCTTCCTTTCCCCGGTGACGCTGCGCTGATTCGTCAGCCTCATCTTCCACAACTCAGCGGAATCCTTTGCCTGCCTTGCCTTCTCGGGAAAGAAAACCGCCTGGATCCGAACCCCGGGAAGAGTGGCCGCCCCGGTCGCCCAACTCGAAATCTCCGTCGCCCCGATCATTCCTATGAAAAGATCGAAGGATTGGGTAAACCAGGGGGATCGCTCATGCAATGGCCGGTCGGAATCGTCTCTCAAAGCGACGTTGATCGCGTGCTCCATCTGCGGGAAGGCGACGATGTTTTCCGGCCGGATCCCGATGTCTTGCAGCTTGCCGGGAAGTTCCTGAGTATTGATCGAAGAGGAATGGACATCCAGGCCGACCCGAAGCCGATCCAGCGGAATTCCGCTGGCCTCTGAAAATCTCCGGGCGCTGCCGACCGGATCGCTTAAGTCGAACTCAAAACCACTCTGCAAGCCGGAGGAATTGTAGACCGCCACGGCAGCCAGGTGACTGTCGTTCCGTCGATGAAAAATCCGGCGGGCCAATGCCAAAACGGAGCTGGCGGCGTCCCCTCGGTTGGGAGAAACAGCAGTGGTATCCAAGGGCCGGTTCAGCACCAGGGTCGTGGTCCCATCAATGACATCGACAGCCGCTTCGGAGTCCGCGGGAGGCTCCTCCAACCCGGCTTGCATAAAGGGAATAAGGGGCGCGGCGAACACACCCGCCGCTTTGCCCGGCTTGGCGAGCCGGAATGGAACTTCTTTCAGGTCAAGTTTCAGGAAATCCCGGTAATAATGCTTGAGGAGAAAATCCAACAACGGCTGTATCAAATCGGGACGCACCATCAGCGTCACGACGGTTCCACCCAACCCCGCGCCGCCGACCATGGCCTCGGCCACACCCCCTCCACTCTGGTCGCTGAAGAACCGGACCAGATCCACCAATCGGTCGAGGGGCTCAATGGAACGCTCCCGCCAACCGGACTGTTTCCAGAGAACCGCCTCCGGATCGCCGGAATGTTCGATCAGCCAATCCAAACGATCATTGGTCATGCGCCAATTCCACTGTTCTTCCCTTAACTCCAGATGCTCATCCCCGACAGAGCCGGAGATCTGGTACTTCACGACCCGATCGCCGTCCTGGGCCTTGGCCACCACGCCCAACATCTGGGGCTGGATCTCGGAGACCTCGATTCCCTGCTCGACTTGGTGGCCAAGGCGGACCATCTCCCGGTTGCGGGCCTCCTCCGCCAGACCAAACAGGACCATCTCCCGGACCGGGTACGGCTGCGGCGGAGGGTCGGTCTGTCCGAACATGGATTCAAGCTCCGCCTGAAAATTTGGAAGATCCCGACGAAGGTCTTCGCGCGTGAAACCCGCCGCCGGAATTTCCCGAAGAATCGTGTACAACTCTGTGAGCGTCAGGCCGTTCTCGGAACCGGGTTGAAGCTCCCGCAAAAGCCCATGGGGACTCGCGGGGAAAACACCGGGAAGCAGGCGGCTTTCCAGTTCCGGATGGTGCTGCCGGATCCAGAGAACACCCAGCGCGTAGCCGATGCCGGTGCGCCATTTAATGTTTCTCTCATCGTTGCCGGGTTCCTGCATTTTGGCTGAAAATTGAGGCGCGTTGTCCCGGCTGACCTTACTGTCAATCAGCAGAAGACTCAAGCCCGGCGGAAGAATCAGCGGTTCAATCATCCGGGTGGGTACCACGCCCCGAAAAGCGGCATCAGTCATCATGTGGCCATGATCCTTGTTGCCGGCTCGGACACCCGTGTAAACCCTCTCGGCGAAACCGGCGTTGATCAACCCTTCGGGCCCCAGCCGGAGATCCGCCATTTTATCCACGGCCTGCAGAACGGATTCCAGAACAGCGGAGGAAGAACTTAAGCCCCCGCCCACCGGAAGATCACCCGCGACGGCGATCCTGAGACCCTTGCCCTCTCGCTGAAGCCGGTCGAAGAATTCCCGGGCTTTCCCGGAAGGATCGCCGAATTCAGTCCTGAGAAACGCCACCGCCGCCGCGGCCATGTCATCGGCGTAATTCATCTTCGCGCGGTTGGGGTCGCTGGGACTGCGGGCCACTCGGCGCGCTTGCTCCACGGGTCCGGCCCAATCATCCCATTCACTTAGGGTGCGAACGGACAGGTCCGGGTTCACCCAGGGATGGCCGAGATTAAAGCTCCGGGGACCTTTGGCATCATCGGGATAATCAGGAACAAGCTCCGGCGCGGGATCCACCACATACACTTCCACCTGACCCTTCAACCCATCCACGATTTCGACAAATCCCACCACTTCCTGCCGGGTCGGAAACCCGACGGAACCTCCGTTATTATCCAAATAATCCAAACCACGTCCCATGAGCACCGCCCGGCCCGGAGTCCGGTCCATAAAAATTCCGGCCTTCTCGGGAAACGCCGGTGTTCCCTGGGGAGTTCGAAGATCCCGCAAGCCATCCAACCAACCGACGAGCTGGGCTTGTTTCTCCGGCAGCATGTCGTCCGGGTACTGCGGC
Organism: Candidatus Omnitrophota bacterium; assembly: GCA_030651065.1. Taxonomy (GTDB): domain Bacteria; phylum Omnitrophota; class Gorgyraeia; order 1-14-0-20-64-10; family 1-14-0-20-64-10; genus JAUSCU01. The sequence goes on from JAUSCU010000093.1 coordinate 19,043, forward strand.
GATAGGAGAAGCTGGGCCCGGGCAGGGTTCTGGAGATACGCGCGCCATTGAATCGCCGAAGGGGATTCCAGCAGTCCCGAAGTCCTCCAAAAATCTTGGTTCACAGCCTGAGGTTCAGCCGCGATCAGTCCACCGCCTCTGGCGTTGGCTTCCAGAATCACCTGCTGAAGCTGGCCGTTTTCATCCAGCCGGAAACGGCGATCCAGAGCGATGAGCCCGATCCGCTCGGCGGAAGGCACCCCTTGGTTGATCTGCCGGGCGATCTCCACCGCCTGGCGATCCAACTCCGTCAGCCGTTCGGGAGAAATGGCGATTGTTCCCTGGGGTCCGATCAAATGTTCCAGAACGTCTTCCCGGGCGTAGGCCGTCGCCCACCGTTTGGCCGACACCACCCGCTCTCCAAACGGGGCCACCAGAACATATTCCGACTGGATCCCATCGCCGGAGACATTCGAACGGAGGACAAACTCCCGGCCGCCCATCGTGACGTTTCCCCAGAAACGCTGAAGGATCACGTCCATGCCCTGTTCCTGCAGAAGGGCCACGGCCTGGACGGCTTCTTCGATCTGCCGATCCCCCGGAGGAATCACCTGGACTCCCTCCGCTTCGCTCGTGCCGGCCCGGGGTTGAACCACCAGAGGTTCACCCGGGTGCGTCCGCGCGAATTCCTCCACTCGGTTTCTCACTTGCGGGGTGGCCGTCTTCTGGGCCAGCAGTGTCCAATGAGTTCGGTCGGGATCCCGCCGCGCCAGCAGATAGGCTTTGTCATCCGCCCGGCGCTGGGCCTCTCCCGCCGGGTTCACCGGCTCGATTCCCCCCGCCCGGAGCGCTTCCGTGACGCGGGCATGCTGTTGGAGCTCCTGTTCCCGCGGAAGATCGACGATGTAGGCCCTGGGCGTGGCGGTCGCGTGATCCGGATCCGGCAACCGGAGAGGAGCCGTTAAAGCGCATTCCCAGCACATACGGCTGGCAAGATCGTACACCTGCACCCGCTTCAACTCCCCTTCAGGCGTCAGCCAATCGGTGTGAACCCCCAGCACGTTGATGGGCTGTCCCGCGGCGCTCAGCGCGAAGGGTTCCACGGCGTGGTCCATGCGCAATTCCTTTCCCACGACGACGACAAACCGGTTCGGCTGATTCAAACGCTCGGCCACAGCCTCCGGAGACAACGGGGTCGGAAGGATGGCGACCGGTACAACCGTCTGGGGATCGGCCAGAACGTCTCCTAGAACCTGGAGCGCGATCCTCTCCCGGTAGGCCTGAGCATCGGAATCGGATCCCTGTAAAAGATTCCGGAGACGGTCGGGTGCAATGGGAAGATTGGCTTCTACGATCAGCTGAGACATCCCTTCCACCAGCGCGGGATCCCGCAGGACCGTCAGCACATCTCCGGTGAATGCCTCCGCTTTGGATTTGTACTCTGCCTCCTCTCCGCTCCGTAAATCCCGGACTCTAAGACTCGATCCCAACTGCCGGAACGCGTAAGCGGACAGCCAGAGACTCAACGTGTTCTCGGTCAGCGGCACAGCGCCCAAGCGGGCCTGGACACCCCGCAGAGAGGCGGCCAGCGGATCCACCCGAACCGGCACCGCCGGCCTTTCAGAAACGGAGGGAGCGGCCGGCCGGAAGGCGGGCGGCGCGGGAGATTCCGGCCAGGCGGCCGGGAACCCTTTCGCGTCACGCGTTTCACGAGCCGTCACCAGCCAGGATTTAAGGGCCTGCCGGTCGGCGACACCCACATGGCCCCATTGAACGCGCTCAAACCATTGGTCCGGCGTTCCACCGCGGGCCGTTTCTTGTTTCGCCCGATCGTACTCCCAATATTGCTCCCGCCGGTTGTACTCGGGAACCTGACCAATCCCGACGTTCCATTCCAACAACCAAGGGACGTGCCCGGCAACCCTGCCTTGGATCCGATTCCCATGCCGGTCCTGCAGGGTGAAGACCGGGAGGGTCCCCTTCTCAGGATCCCCGGGATCAATGTCCAGGATGCGGACATCCGCGAGCGGCTGGCCGTCCTTGACCGATTGGAAGGTGGCGGAGGGAACGTAATCCAGCATCAGCCAAGTGGGATACCAGTACGGCACGCCCCGCGCGTCGAATTCCCTCGGAGTGGCGCCGTGCTGCTGCCGGTAGGTCTCCTTATAAGACGGGATCACCCGGCCGTCCGGCAGTGTGACACCCTCATGCCAGAAACGGCGGGTGAAATCCGCCATCGCCCGCATCGCCTCCGGAGCACTGGACATGAGTCCATTGAGGAAGTCTTCCCGGATCTCCGGCTGAAGAAATTCCGGGCGCAGGGGTTCCGCCACGTTCTGCCGCGCGATGTTGGTCGCTTTGCCGGTGTAGCTGGTAATGAGCAGAACATGCGCCGGGGAGTATGGCACATCGGGCCGGGGAGAGGTCACCGTGACGCGCACGGTGGTGACGTCCGCTTTGCCCGGCTGATCAAGATTCACATCCACCCCGAACTCCCGGACAGCCCGGTTGCGCATGTGCTGCACGATGGCGGGAGTCAGGAAGGTTTGGTTGGAGTTGGTCAGAGAAGCGTCCTGGGAAAGAACCACGTCCTGCCCGCTGGAAACCTGAAAGGTGAATTCCGCCGCGTCCGCGAGCACGGCCGGGTCGGCCCCTCCCGTGGGAACCGAGGCGTCGAAATCCCTCAGATTTCTCGAGCCCGATTCCCGCGATCCTTTCGCGAAAAAGGCCGGAAAACCCAGTTGGCTCGCGAAAGCGTTCACCTGCTCGCCAATGGAACGACGAACATCGGCAGGGGGTTGGGTGAGAGTCTGATCCTGATAAACGTTCGCCTGCGGCGGATAATGAAGGTCTCTTCCCCGGACGATCTCCGGTCCGTAAATTTTTGCATAGGTCACCGCGAACAAAACCTCGGACTTTTCGCCGGTGGGATAACCCGCCCGGCTGAGCTGCGGCTCCAGGTAATGATGGTGCAGGGTGATGGCCGCCCCCACCGCCACCGGCTGGCTGAAGCGGGCCGCGACACGAACCCCTTTCGGGTGGATCTGTTTCTTTGCCTGCAGATCCTGAATCCGGGTGTCGGCCTGCTCGCTGTTCAATCCCTCCGTTTCCACCAACATCCGCCGGAACGTCTCCAAGGAGACCCAGAAATGGGCATCGTCAATCCAGAGGGAGGCCCGATCGAATTCCTCCTGGCTTTGGGGTTCTCGTCCCTCCGGCGTCAAAAAACGGCCGTGCTCCGTGATAAAAACGTTGTCCCCCAGATCGGGATCCGCCGCTTCCCGAATCATGTGCTGGTAATGCGGGCGGCCGATCCCGCTGAAGAAACCCAGCCCGGCCCCGCGATCCGCGCCGATCAAGACCGGATTCACCGGCTGGGTGAAGACGTAGGGCATCATGGCCTGGGTCACCGGCCCCACCTGCTCGGCGAGCGGACGGAAGGTGTCTTGCAGCATGGCCACGGAAGTCTGGCCCCAGTTGGCGACCTCTCGCAGTTGGAGATATCCACGCCAGCGCTGCATGGCCTCATCTCCCGCGGGGGCGCCGCCGCCGATGGGAGGAAGAGTCGGTCTCCCCGGAAGCACCTGTCCAAGAAGCGGATCCCGACGCTCCTCGGACCAATCGGCCAATTGGGTCTTGTCAATCATCAGCTGGCGCAGGAATTGATAAAGCCATTGGTGATGCTGCCAGGCAAAATTATAGAGATCCAGCTCCCCCCGCTTCTCAGGAAGAAGTCTCTCCTGCGAATCACAGAATTGCTGGAAACCA
>JAUSCU010000106.1 GCA_030651065.1 Candidatus Omnitrophota bacterium
TCGTCAATGGACCAGCTCTTGTTGGTGGCCATCAGGATCCCTTTTTTCGTGTCCCCGATCAGATCCTGCAGCGTCCCCTCGCCCGGCTCCAGGTTCACGTTGGTCATCCTAACGATCGGGACCGAGTTCCAGCCGTCGGCCCGCATGGCGCCCGAGGAGGAGCGGCCGATCGCCGCGGCCGACTCTCGGGAGCTCAGGTAATCCACGAAGATCCCCTCCCGGATGAGGGGCGCTTTCTGGGCCGGCACCCCCTCATCGTCGTAGGCGAAGGTGCCGCAGCCGGAGGGGGTCGTGGCGTCGGCCGTGATGTTGACCCGTTTTGACCCGTAGCGAAACTTGCCCAGCAGGTCCGGCGTCAGAAAGGAGCCGCCCGCGAAGGAGAGTTCCATCCCGAGCGCCCGGTCCAGCTCGGCTGGATGGCCGCAGGATTCGTGAATCTGAAGGATCAACTGGTCCGGCAGCAGGATCACCGTGCGGGTGCCGGAAGGGCATTCCTTCGCCCGCAGTAAAACCACCGCCTCTTTCCGAACGCGGGCCGCCTGCCCCACGAAGTCCAGCCCCTTCACGTACTCGTAACCGGCCTGGGCCAGGCAGGAACCGTTCGAGGAGGGGAAGGAGCGCTTCTGGGTCTCGTGGTCCAGCCCGGCCACGGCCTCGATCGTTCCGCCGGACTCGGTGATCCTCTGCTCTATGAGCGACCCCTCGGTGGAGCAGAACAGCTTGTCCGTCCGGAAAAACTCCAGCATCGCTGTGGCGGTCTTGATATGAGAGTGGTCTTTCAGGACATGGCAGGCCCACATCAGGTAATCCAGCTTCTTCTGCATCTCTACCCCGAACGGGTCCACTGCCATCGGCGTCTCGTACCGGCCTTTCGCCGCCGGCCCGGCGGGGAATTGCGTTTTGCTTTGGGAACTCCCGGCAACTGCCTTAGCCATCTCGATTGCCTTCTCCGCGGTGTGTTTCAAGGCCGCCGGGTCGAACCGGCAGGAGGAGGCGTATCCCCAGGCGCCGCGATGGAGGACCCGGATCGAGACCCCCTCGGTGGTGGAGAGGCTGACGTGCTGGAGCTGCAGGTTCTGGACGACCAGCTCCTCGTGCTGCTGCTCCACCCAGCGGGCGTCGGCGTAATCCACGCCGCGCCGCTTGAGGAGTTTAATGGTTTCCTGGAGAGGGCCGGTGAGTTTTGAGTCCATAAGTTCTGAACAGTATACCAACAAACTTTTCAGCTATAATCACGCCTATGCGGACCACCCCGTTGCGAGCGATGGAGGAGATCAACTCCGCCTTTCTGCGGATCCCCAAGGAGGAAGTCCGGAGGCTCCTGGAGCGCCGGGACCCGCTCTCGATCAAGCATGGGATGTCCATGTTTACCTCCAAGGGTAAGCCGCGCGTGATCGACGTGCAGATGCGGCCCTGGGTGCTGGACGCCGCTCAGAAACGGTTCTTCCACCGGGCCTGCCGCCTGCTGCGCGGCGCGCTCGCCCGCGTGATGCCGCTCTACCTGGCCGACCCGGCCGTCCGCCGGATCCTTCCGCTGGAGCCGCTGGAACATGAATGGCTGCTGCAGGCTAACGCCGGGGGGGTCCAGAGGCCGCAGGCGGTGCTGGACCGGCTGGATTCCACAGCCACCTTCGCCTGCTCCGACTGGAAGGACAACTTCTGGTTCCTGGAACCGAACTCCGTCGGGATCGGCGGGGTCCACTACATCCAGGCCACTTGCGAGCTGACCAAGGACTGGGTGATCCCCTCCCTTCACCGCGCCCTCCCGGACCTCTCCCTCGTTTTCCCGGACGATATTCGGGAGATCCTGTTCAAGCTGATGGCCCGGCACGCCCGGGCGATCGGCCGGAAACTCCGGCGGGTCGTTCTGCTTGAGGACCAATCGGTCAACGAGGGGACGGATGAATTTTCCTCCGTGGCCCGGCAGTTCAACCGGTGGGGCGTCCAGGCGGTAACCGCCGACCCCCGGGAGATCGTCGCGCGCGGCGGCGAGCTGTGGGTGAGAGGAAAACCGGTGGATCTGTTCTACCGGGACACCGAGATCACCGAGCTGTTCGAGATGGCCGGCAAGAAAACCCGCCTGCTGGATGGGATGCGGGAGGCGTTCCTCCGGAACCAGATGGTTTCCTCCATCGCCGGGGAGTTCGACCACAAGTCGGCCTGGGAGCTGTTCACCAACCCGGAGTTCTCCCGCCATTTCACGCTGCGGCAGAAGAACCTGTTCCGAAAGCACGTCCTTTGGACCCGCCTGCTCTGGCAGCGCAAAACCACCGACCACCGGGGAAAAACGGTGGACCTATTCCCCTACGCGCGGCGCAACCGGGAAACCCTCGTGGTCAAACCAAACCGGATGTACGGAGGGGAGGGGGTCTATTTTGGCCACCAGATGACGCAATCGGCCTGGGAGCGCCAGCTCGACCGGACCGCCCGCAAGCCAGGCACCCACGTGGTCCAGCAGGCGACGCAGGTGCGGGCGGAGCTCTTCCCGGTGGCTTCAAGGGACGGGCGGGTGCGCTTGGAGCCGTTCTACGCGGTCACCGGTTTCGTCGCCACGCGCGACGGCCTGGCGGTGCTGGGCCGCTCCTCCAAGGAATCGGTCGTCAACGTCTCCCGCCACGGAGGACTTATCGCCATCTGGTCCCTTGGCTAACGTCAACCGGCGGAGTGTTTGAAGTTGACAATTCCTTCCGCCGACGGGATAGTGGCATAAACAAGGAGACTTGAGACGATGCGAGAGATCCATGAAGTGGCCGAGCGAGTCCTGCAGGGGGGCAAGATTTCCCCGGAAGAGGCGGAGCGGTTCATCGAGCTGAACACCTGGCCCGACGTGCTGGAGCTGGCCTCAGAGGCGACCCGGATCCGGGAGAAGTTCACCGGCAAGGAGGTAGACCTCTGCGCGCTGGTCAACGCCAAATCCGGCCAGTGTGCCGAGGATTGCAAGTTTTGCTCGCAGTCCGGCCATTACAGTACCGACGTCTCCAACTACGCCTTGATGGACGCGGAGCAGATCGTGGAACGGGCCAAACAGGCCAAGGAATTCGGCGCGAAGCGCTTTTGCATTGTTACCGCCACGCGCGGCTTGTCCGACAAGGACCTGCCGGTGATTTGCGAGGCGGTCCGCCGCGTGAAGGAGGAGGTCGGCATCCTGCCGGAGTGCTCGCTTGGTTTCGTGACCGATGAGCAGTTGGAGAAACTCAAGGCGGCCGGCATGACCCGCTACAACCACAACCTCGAGACCTCCGAGAGCCATTTCCCGGAGATCTGTACCACCCACACCTACCGGGACCGGTTGAACACGCTGCGCCAGCTGCGCAAGCACGGGCTGGAGATCTGCAGCGGCGGTATCTTGGGGTTAGGCGAATCGCGCAAGGAGCGGCTGGAGCTGGCCTTCGCGCTGGCGGAGATGGAGGTGGAATGCGCCCCCATCAACGTGCTGAACCCCCGTCCCGGGACGCCGCTGGAAGCGGAGACGCCGCCCGACCCGATGGAGGTGATCAAAACGATCGCCGTCTTCCGGTTCATCCTCCCGAAGTCGAAGCTGGAGCTCGGCGGCGGCCGCGAGGTGAACCTGCGGGACTTCCAATCGCTGGCTTTCTTGGCCGGCGCCAACTCTCTGATCATCGGCGGGTACCTGACGACGAACGGCCGCCAGCCGGCGCAGGACCTCGCGCTTCTGAAGGACCTCGGCTTCACGGTTTGACCCTCTCTCTTACCGGAAAGAAAATCCTGGTCACCGGCGCCACCGGCGCCATCGGGAGCGCGGTCGCCCGCGCCGCCCGGGAGGCCGGGGCCTGGGTGATGGGATCCTACCTGAAGAACGGAACTAAAGCCCGCGAGCTGGAGGCGGCCGGTATCCTGATGAAGCAGGCCGACCTCTCCGACCGGGCCGCCGCTGCCGGGCTTGTCCGCCACGCGCTGGAGAAAGCCGGCTCCCTCGATGGCTTGGTCTACTCGGCCGGAAACACGCGTGACCGCACGCTGCTCAAGATGTCCGATCCGGAATGGGACGAGGTGATGAAGCTGCACCTGGATGGGTTGGTGGCCTGCTGCCGGGCGGTGTTGCCGGGCATGCAGGAGAGGCGGCAGGGGAAGATCGCGGCGATCGGCTCCCAGTCCGGCCTCACCGGCCGGATGGGACAGGCCAACTACAGCGCCGCCAAAGCGGCGACGGTCGGCTTCGTCAAAAGCCTGGCCCGGGAGGCGGGGCGGTTCGGAGTGACCGCGAACGTGGTTTGTCCCGGCTTCATCGAGTCGCAGATGACCCGTTCCGCGCCGCCGGAGGCCTGGGAGCGGGCCAAAGCGGCCTCGGCGCTCGGGACGGTTTCTTCCGTCGAAACGGTCGCCTCTTTTACTACTTGGCTGCTGTCGGACCTCTGTTCCGGCGTGACCGGCCAGGTCTTTCAGCTTGATAGCCGGATTTTGTAAACCAGAGTACCGGGTACTTGTACCCGGTACTCCTTGTTTAAATGTTCGAAAACCTACAAAAAGAGTTAGATGATTTGGAGGCGCGTGGACTGCGCCGGATCTGCCGGCAGGTCGAGGCGGTGGAGGGTGCCCGCATCCGGATGGACGGCCGGTGGCTACTCCATTTCTCCTCTAACGGATATCTCGGACTGGCCCGGCATCCGGCGGTGGTTGCCGCCGCCGAAGAAGCGGCGGCCCGGTACGGGACCGGCTCCGGATCAGCCCGTCTGATTGGCGGGAACCTGCCGCCGCATGAGGAGCTGGAGCGGGAACTGGCCCGCTTCAAGCAGGCGGAGGACTGCCTGCTGTTCTCCACTGGCTATATGGCAAGTCTAGGGATCATCACCGCGTTGACCGGCCCGGAGGACCTGGTGGTCGGCGACCGCCTCAACCATGCCAGTCTCATTGACGCCTGCCGCTTAAGCGGCGCGGCACTCCGGGTCTACCCGCACTCGGACGCGGACCGGCTGGAGGAGGTCTTGAAGGAGCGGCGCGGCCGTTACCGGCGGGCGATGGTGGTGACCGAAGGGGTTTTTTCGATGGACGGGGACCTGCCGCCCCTGCCGCGGATCGCCGAGATCACCCGCCGGCACGACGCCTGGCTGCTGGTGGATGACGCCCACGGCACCGGCGTCTTCGGGGAGCAGGGGCGGGGATCTCTGGAACATTTTGGTATGGAGACCAAGGAGATCCTTCAGATGGGCACCCTCTCCAAAGCGCTGGGGTCGCAAGGCGGCTATCTCGCCGGCCCGAGAGCGGCCGTCGAGCTGCTGCGCAACCGGGCCCGCTCCTTCATCTACACCACCGCGCCGGCGCCCGCCTGTTCGGCGGCCGCTCTGGCGGCGCTGCAGGTGGTCCGGAGGGAACCGGATCTGCGCCGGCGGCTGTGGGAGAACGTCCGCCGGTGGACCTCCGGGCTGGAGGGTTTAGGATGGGATCTCATTTCTAAAACCAGCCCGATCGTTCCGGTCCGGGTGGGTGGCAACCGCGAGACGATGGCGCTGGCCAAAGCTCTGGAAGAGGCCGGCCTTTACGCGCCCGCCATCCGGCCGCCGACGGTTCCGGAAGGGTCCGCCCGGATCCGGACCAGCCTCACCTCATTGCACACGGCGGGAGACTTGGAGGAAGCATTGGGAGCGTTCAAAAAATGCCTGCAGACTTCCTGAAAGAGAACCTGGAATTCCTGGACCGGCAGAAGCTGATGGAACCCAGCGTCAACGGGCAGGTCGGCTTCGATTTCCAGGGCCTGCGCCGCAGCTTCAAAGAAGACCCCAGCCACCCTGATTCCAAATCGGTCGCCGCGTTCGGCCGGATCTGGATCTACGACGCGGCCCTGTCCATTTACGCGGACTTGAAGGCCGGCCGGATCCGCTCCGCCGGCTACCAAGCCGGGCGGGTGATGCAGTTAGCACTCCAGGAGAAGGCCAAGGGTTTCCTCGGGTTGTGGCACTTTTCCTACAACACCCGGGGGGATTCCTTCATCGATCCGCGCGGGCCTACCGGGGCCAACTGCTGGTGCCTGAACGCCCTGTACTCTTACGCTCTGGAACGGGGGGATGCCGTGCTGATCGCCTGGGCAAACCGGGCCGTTGAGGAATTTCTCTTCCCGCAGCAGGTGATGGACCCGCGGGATCCGCGCTATGGGCTGATCCGGGCGGGATTTCACAACGCGGATGATGTGAAGAACGAGGATCGCATGGGATACCAAGTCTACGAGGGGGACCGCAACTGTCCTTATGAACATGTGATCCTGGAGCACTGCATTGACGCAGCCGGGACATTCCGCCTGGCGTACCGGGCCACACGGAAACATCTCCCTCCGCAGGAGAAATTCCTGTCGGAGCTGATCCACCGGCACGATCTGCTGATGCAGGGGGCCCGGCGCTGTTTCTGGCAGAAGGACCATTTCATCTCGGCGCTCGACCCACGCGGGACCCCTTACACCGGCACGGACGGGTTGCCCAGTGTGGCGGTGGACAACAACACCTGGGCCGCGTATGTCTTCCTGCCGTACGATTTGGAGATGGCCCGGATGGCCGCCCGTTACGTAGAGGAGCATTTCCTTGTCCGCGTGCCGCCGGCCCAAGTGGAGGACGCCGCTCACACCTCCGCCCCGGAAGGGATGGAGGGGCTCTATTATTTTCGATCCACCTTTGTGGACCCGTTCGTTCAGGTGCCTCCGGAGCACCGGGCTAAGCTGGAACAGATGTTCCAGCCGGAGGCCGCGCTGGGCTTCGTCCTGTTCCTGCGGGCGCTTGGCCTGGAAGACCGCGCGCGCGAGCTGTACGAGCACACGGTCAATCTGCTCGGTCTCTACGGTTCCGGCGGGGCCCCATACGCCAGCGCCAATATCCCGATGGTTTTCTCCACCTTAAGCTCGGTCACCACCGCCTCCTCCTGCGTGATCACGTCGGCGATCCTTCAAGGCGCCTCGGCCGATGATTTCATCGGTGTGCTGCCTCCGAAGGAGTTCACCGTGGCCGGCAAGCCCCCCTTAACAGCCAGTGCATGAACCGGTAGGCCTTTTCATCACCGGGACCGGCACCGGGGTCGGCAAGACCGCGATCACCGCCGCGCTGGCGGCCGCTTTCCGCCGGAAGGGTTTGAGCGTCGGGGTGATGAAGCCGGTGGCGACCGGCTGCAAAATGGGTGCCAGGATTAATCCTGGCACCCCAAGACAACTTATTTCCGAGGACGCCGCGCGGCTGCGGCGGGCCGCCGGTTCAGAGGACCCCATGGATCTGGTTTGTCCCTACCGCTTCGAGCCTCCTGTCGCGCCCTGGGTTGCAGGAATGGGTGCCAGGATTAATCCTGGCACCCTAAGACTCGACCGAATTGAGCAAGCATTCCAGTCCCTCGCCGCCCGGCATGACCTCATGCTGGTCGAAGGGATCGGCGGTCTGCTGGTCCCTCTCAATGAACGGCACACCGTTGCCGATCTTGCCCGCCGGCTGAATCTGCCGCTGCTGGTGGTGGGGCGGGCCGGCCTTGGAACAATCAATCACACGCTGCTGACGCTGGAGTCGGCTCGTTCCCGGGGGCTGGAGGTGGCCGGCGTAGTGCTCAACGGGCGAAGCAGCCGGCCATCGTTGGCGGAGCGGACCAACCCGCGGGTCATCCAAAAACTCGGCGGCACGCAGGTGTTTGGAATCGTGCCGAGGGTTTCTTCTCCCACTCCGGAACGGATCGCGCCGTACCTTAAAACCAACGCCTTGCTAAAACAGATCCGCTCCCGGCCGGAGCGGCGGCAGGTCCGGCGCCGGCGGTTGAGCCGGCTGGACCGCTCCCGCCTCTGGCACCCGTTCACGCAAATGGCCGACTGGGAAAAAGAGGAACCGCTGGTGGCGGAGTCCGGGGAAGGGGTTACCCTGACCGACACGCGGGGCAACCGGTATCTGGATGGGGTTTCCTCTCTTTGGGTGAATCTGCACGGGCACAACCATCCGGCCCTCACACGGGCGGTACGGGAGCAGGCCGGAAAATTAGCCCACTCCACGTTGCTCGGCGCCTCCAACGTCCCGGCGATCGAGTTGGCGGATGAGCTGCTGCGGATCGCCCCGAAGAACCTCTCCCGCGTTTTTTACTCCGACAGCGGATCGACCGCCGTGGAGATCGCCCTCAAAATGGCGTTCCAGTACTGGCAGCAAAACGGCGCTCCCCGCCGGAAAAAATTCGTCCATTTTGTAAATGCTTACCACGGCGACACGATCGGCTCGGTGAGCGTCGGCGGGATTGAGCTGTTCCATAAAGTGTACGGCCCGTTGCTGTTCAAAGGGTTCAAGGTGCCGGCTGAAGAATCCCTGAAGACGTTCAAGAAAACGCTGAAGGCCCATCACCGGGAGATCGCGGCGGTGGTGGTGGAGCCGCTGATGCAAGGGGCTTCCGGGATGATCACCCAGCCGCCGGGCTGGCTTAAAACCGTGGAACGGCTCTGCCGGCGGCACGGCCTCTTCCTGATCGCCGACGAGGTGGCGGTCGGTTTCGGCCGGACCGGCAAGATGTTTGCCTGCGAATGGGAAAAGGTTCAGCCCGACTTTCTTTGCCTGGCGAAGGGGATCACCGGCGGCACTTTGCCGCTGGCGGCCACGCTGACGACCGAGAAGGTCTACCGCGGTTTTCTCGGTCCCTACAAATCACTTCGGACCTTCTTCCACGGCCACAGCTACACCGGCAACCCGCTCGCCTGCGCGGTGGCGCTGGAAAATCTTCGGCTGTTCCGGCGGGAGAAGGTGTTGGCGGCTCTTCAGCCGAAGATCCGCCTGTTCCAGAAAGAGCTTGCCCGTTTCCGGGAGCTGCGGCACGTCCGCGATGTCCGCCAAAAGGGCCTCATGGCCGGGATCGAGCTGGCCCCCTATGCCTGGGAGGACAGGATCGGCATCCGGGTCTGCCAGGAACTGCGCGCCCGCGGAATCCTGCTGCGCCCGCTGGGCAATGTGATCGTCCTGATGCCCCCGCTTTCCATCACCCCGGAGCAGATCCGGTTCCTTTGTCGGGAGACGTTTGAGGCGATCAAAAAGGTGACGGCGAATGTCTAAAGAAAATTTCATCCACAAACTGTTCGACACGATTACGCCGGGCTACGACTGCTTCAACCGGATCGCCAGCATGGGGTTGGATCAGGCCTGGCGCCGGAAGACGATCGACAGCCTGAACCTGCAGCCCGGCATGCGGGTTTTGGACCTGGCCGCCGGCACCGGAGACCTGTCGGTGGAATCGGTCTTCAAAATGCTGCCGCTGGGCATCGTGGTTGCCTGCGACCTCTCCCACCCGATGCTTTGCTCCGCCGCGGGGAAGTGGGCCCGCCATCCGGTAGCCGGCTGGCACCTGAGGTACGCTCAGGGGAGGGCGGAGCAGCTCCCGTTCCCCGAAAACAGTTTCAACGCCGCTACCATTGGTTTTGCGCTGCGGAACGTGAGTGATCTGGGCGGAACCTTCCGTGAACTCCGCCGGGTGCTCCGCCCCGGTGGTCGGGTGGCTCTGTTGGAGTTCGGCCGCCCCCGCAACCTGCTGCTGCGGGTGGGCCACTGGCTTTGGCTGACACTTGTCCTTCCGCCGCTTGGCCTGCTGACCACCGGAAAGCTCTGGCCTTTCCTCTATCTGCGCCGTTCCATCCTCGGTTTCCTCGCCCCTGAGGAGGTTCTCCGGCGCTTGAAAGAAGCAGGCTTCTCCATAGCGGAAACCCGTCCGATGACCGGCGGCACCGTCCGGCTGTACACCGCCCAGCGCCCCTGATATCCTGTTCCACATGGCCTTCCGGAACCTGCAGGAATTCATTGCTGAACTAGAACGCCGTGGGGAGTTAAAACGCGTTCGGGCGCCCGTCGATCCCACGCTCGAAATCACCGAGATTGCCGACCGGCTGGTGAAGTCGGAATCCGGCGGGCCGGGCCTGCTGTTCGAGCAGGTGAAGGGCTCGCCGATTCCGCTGGCGATCAACCTGTTCGCCACCAAGCGCCGGATGGAGTTGGCTCTTGGCGTGGCGGATCTCGAGGAAATTCCCCGCCGGATCGAAGAGCTTTTGAAGATTCCCAATCCCACCGGCCTGCTTGAAAAACTCTCCCTTCTGCCCAAGCTGGCGGAGCTGGCGCAGTTCCCGCCGAAGAAAGTTTCCCGCGGTGCCTGCCAGGAGGTGGTGATCCGGGACAATCCGTCGCTGAATCTCCTGCCGATCCTCCAGTGCTGGCCAAAGGATGCTGGCCGCTACATCACATTGGGCTCGGTGATCACGCGGCACAAGCAGACCGGCCGGCGCAACGTGGGGCTCTACCGTCTGCAGGTGTTCGACGACAAGACGCTGGGCATGCACTGGCAGCTCCACAAGGACGGTGCCGAGCACTGGAAGGGCTACGCGCCCGGCGAGAAGATGCCGGTCGCCGTGGCGCTGGGTGGGGACCCGGCTTCCATGTACGCGGCCAGCGCGCCGCTGCCGCCGGAGATTGACGAGTATCTATTCGCCGGGTTCCTGCGGAAGGAGCCGGTGGAATTAGTGAAGGGAGTCACCGTGGACTTGGAAGTGCCGGCTGAGGCGGAGATCGTAATCGAGGGATACGTAGAGGTGGGGCCACGCCGGGAAGAGGGTCCTTTCGGCGACCATACCGGCTACTACTCCCTGGCCGAGCCGTATCCAGTGATGAAAGTGACTGCCATCACGCACCGGAAAAACCCCGTCTATCCCACCACCATTGTGGGGATCCCTCCGATGGAGGATCTCTGGCTGGGCAAGGCCACGGAGAGGATCTTCCTCCCGCTTGTCCGGAAGATGGTGCCGGAAATCATCGATATGAACTTCCCGGCCGAAGGCATCTTCAACAATGGGGTGATCGTCTCCATCAAGAAAAGCTATCCGGGCCAGGCCCGCAAGGTGGCGCACGCCCTTTGGGGACTGGGCCAGCTCATGTTCACCAAGGTGATTATTGTGGTGGACGAGTGGGTGGACGTTCAGAACGCAAGCCAGGTGGCGTGGCTGGCCTTCATGAACATCGACCCGAAGCGGGACTGCTTCTTCGTGGAGGGCCCGGTGGACACTCTGAACCACGCCTCGCCGGAATGGAATTTCGGCTCCAAGATGGGGGTGGACGCCACCGCCAAGCTGCCGGAGGAAGGACACTCCCGCGGCTGGCCGGATCTGATCGAGATGGACCCGAAGGTGAGGGAGCAGGTGTCCCGCCGCTGGGCCGAATATGGCTTATAAGGAGAAAATAATGATTCAAACTACTCGAAAAATTATCTTTCTAGTTACCTTGCTTGTACTTTCTTTAGCCGCGCCGACTGTTTTCGCGGAAACCATTGAATTAGTGACGTATTACCCGGCCCCCGCTGCTGGCGGTGGCGGCAACGAGCATGTAAATGATTTCACGGTGGGACCGGGCTATTTGGCCGAAAACCCGGACGATGGCGTAGCGCTCATCGAGACTGCTCTGGGGATTGGAACGAATGATCCCCAGCAACAGCTTGAAATCACTGAAAACTTCCGGTTCCCGGCCACGACCGCCAACACCGGG
>JAUSCU010000006.1 GCA_030651065.1 Candidatus Omnitrophota bacterium
CCCGGTCCCCTCCCCCAAACGGAGGCTCAAGTCCAGCAGGGGTTCGAGCTCCAGCGCCTGGAGCGCGGCCCGGTGCCCCGGTTCCACCGAGCGGTGGGAAGCAATGAAGTATTCTTTGACGGCCGGCTGCAACTTCCAGGCGATGAGGGCCGCGGCGGTCGTAATAAATCCATCAAGCACAACCGGCACGCGGGTCTCCGCCGCCGCCAACGCGATCCCTGCTAAGCAGCCGATCTCCAGCCCTCCCACCTTGGACAGCACATCCATCCCGTCTTCCGGATCAGGGTGATGACGGAGGATCGCCTGCTCAATGAGGGCCGTCTTTCGGGAAAGGTGGTCGTCGTCGAGCCCGGTCCCGCGGCCGGTCACTGCTTCGACCGGTTTTCCTGTCAGCAAAGCGGTGATAGCCGAAGATGCGGTGGTGTTTCCGATCCCCATGTCCCCGAGACCGACCATCCCGATCCGGTTGCTCCGATGCGCTTCACGGAAGATCTGCATGCCGTTCTTGACCGATTGCTCCGCCTCTTCCCGGGACATGGCCGGTTCCCGGACTAGGTTGGCCGTCCCGGAGCGGACCCGCCGGGAGAGCAGCCCCGGCGCTGAAATCGGCTGGCCCGCCACGCCGGCATCCACCACGATCACCTCCGCGCCGGCATGCCGGGCCAGCACATTGATACCCGCCCCGCCCTTCAAGAAATTGAGGACCATCTGGGCCGTGACCGACTGCGGGTAGGCGGAGATCCCTTCCGCTGCCACGCCGTGATCGGCAGCCACCGTGAAAATCAGCTTCCGGCCGGTCTGGGGAAGCGGCTGCGCGGTCATGCCGGCAACGCGAACCGCCAGCGCTTCCAGCCGGCCCAGCGATCCCTGCGGTTTGGTGAGCGTGTCCCAGCGGCGGGCGGCAGACTCCATCGCCCCGCGGTCCAGAGGAGGGATCACTTTACCTTCACCGGCAGGCCGGCCACCAGCAGGTAAACCTCATCGGCTGATCGGGCCGCTTCCTGGTTAACGGTTCCCAGCAAATCCCGGAAGCGCCGGCCCATCGGATGTTCCGGCACCAGGCCAAGCCCCACCTCATTGGTGACCGCCAGCGCGCTCACCCCCGGCTTGCGGAAAACCCGCAGCAGTTTCCGGACGCGGAGGAGGATCTGACGGTCGGAGGAGCCGGCCAGCATCAGGTTGGTGACAAAGGTGGGAAGACAATCCATCAAGAGAAATGATCCTTTGGATAAAAACCGTTTCGGGATGCGGCTGGGCAGATCGGCAGGCTCTTCCAGTGTTTTCCAGCGGCTGTTTCGGTCTCGGCGATGCTTCGCGATCTTGGCCTTCATCTCCGGATCGCAAGCCACGGCCGTGGCGATGAAAAGACGCCGGGAACAGGAGGTATGCTCCGCCAGGGACAACGCGAACCGGCTCTTGCCGGCGCGGGCGCCTCCGGTGACTAAAATAAAACGGGGAGAAGAGGTTAGCTCTGTTCCTCCCCTGCGAAGGAACATGGGTGACTCCTTAGGCTGGGCATCGCGAGGTCTCCTGGCTCTCCCTCCGTTGCACGCCTTCCCATCCCCGACAGTTCGGGGGCAGTGGCACACTGTGCAACGGAACTACAGGATTACAGTTGCGGGGCAGCGCCTGCTTTGCACAGGCTTCCCTCACACGACGCCAAACGTGAGTCCTCTTTGTACACCCCTGCCAGGGTGCCGTCAAGCCGTATCGGTCCGCTTTTCTTTCCGGAGACGGGAGAGGAGGAGGAAGAAGCGGAGCGTGTCCCGCAGGGGACGGATAAAGCTGATCTGCCGCCGGTAGACCGAGCTCACCGGCACCGAGGCGATCCGGAACCCGGCCCAGGCCGCCCGGATCACCATCTCCGTTTCCACTTCGAACCGGTCGCAAGTCAACCGCACTTTTTCCATCACCCGGCAGTGAATCATCCGGAATCCACATTGAGTGTCCAGAACCTTCTGCCCCGCCACCTTCGAGATGATTCGGGACATGATCAGGTTGGTGACCCAGCGGTCGAGCGGCATCCCGCGAGGGCGACCCATCCGGTTCCCAACCAGCAGGTCCGCTCCGCCCCGCTCGGCCTCCCGCAGAAACAGCGGGATCTCGGAAACCAGGTGTTGGCCGTCCGCGTCCAACGTCAGCACCCAATCGCATCCCATCTGCAGCGCGGCCGGGATTCCGTCCCGCAGCGCCGCTCCCTTCCCTCCGTTGGCCGGGCGGCGGATGACTCTTGCTCCCTCTGCTTCGGCTGCTTTGGCCGTTCCGTCGTTGGAAGCGTCATCCACCACGATCACCGACAGGCCCATTTTCTTCACATCCGCGACAACCCGGCCGATCGCCGCACTGGCCTGATAAGCCGGGATCACCACCACAACCTGTTTATCGAATGACGACAGGACCAGTCCTCCAAAATTCCTGGAACAGATACCATTGCGTCGGGTACTTTCGAATCATGCGGGACATCGCCTCGACACATTGCTCGGTCATCCGGTGGACCGCCTCTTCCCGGGAAACCCCCTCCGGAGCGATGATCGGCTTTTGCAGCATGAACAGGTAGGTGCCGTTCTCTTCCCGGACAAGGAACCCCGGAACGATCGGCGCGCCGGTCCGCAGGCTGAAAGCGGCCGGACCACGCGGGATCCTGACCGTTTTTCCTAAGAACGGGAGCTCCAGGCCGTTGCCGAAGAAATCCCTGTCCCCCACGAGTGCTAGGATACCGTTCTTCTGAAGCGCGGCCAGAGAAGCCTCGAAGAGGGCCCGCTGGTTTTTTGACCGGACCGGAATCGCGTGCACCCCCACGCGGGCCCGCTGCCGGGAGAAGAAGGCATCCACGCGCGGGTTCTGATGGACGAAGACCGCCGCGTAAACCGGGAAACCCAGCAGCGCCAGCACGGCGGCGGCCAGCTCGAAATTCCCCAGGTGAGCGCTGAGGCCGATCGCCCCCTTGCCCGCCTTGAGCGCCTCCTCCATGTACTCCACCCCTTCGATGCGGATCCAGCGGCGGACCTTCTTTGGGGTCAGGCGGGAAAAACGAAAAAAATCGACCAGGTACATCCCAAAGTGGCGGAACACCTCACTGACCTCATGGACCGAAGGCTCCCGCTCGAGCACCACCGTCAGATTGCGCTTCACCGCCTCCCGGTCGACCGGAGCCCGGCTGCTATAGAGATCCGCCAACCGCCGTGCGACCCAGTAGCAGAACCCACGCGGCAGCAACACGCAGGCCCAGTAACCGGCCACGTAGAGACCATAGAACAGCACCGGGCGTTAGGCTCCGACCACAAGGCGGGCGGCGTTCAAGGCCGCTTGGGGTTTTCCGAGCCTTCTCGCGCTGGCCGCCATTTCGGCCAACTCAGCGGGATGCTCTAGAAGGTACTGTGCCGAGTGGGCCAGCTGCCCGAAATCCGTCACGAGATGGGCCGCCTTCTCCCTTACGAGGAAGGACGCGTTCTTCGCCTCCTGCCCCGGAATAGGCTCCAGCGCCAGGATCGGCAGCCCTTTCGCCAGCGCTTCCGCGGTAGTGAGCCCGCCCGGTTTGGTGATGATGAAGGAGGCGACGCTCATCAGGTCCGCAATGAAATCCACGTGCCCGAATACCTGCATCGGGTGCTTGAGCGCCGGCGCCCGGGTGATGAGCTTGTGGTACAGCGACTCGTTGGTCCCGGCAATCACCAGCAGCTGGAATTCCAGGGGGATCCGGTTCAGCTGCTCAACCGTCTCGACGATCGGGCCCAGCCCCTGCCCTCCCCCCATCAACAGGATGACCGGAACCCCCGGCGTGATCTGCAAGCGCCGGCGGATCGCCTGAACATCCGGGGACTCGGAAAAAACCGGATCGATCGGGATACCCAGCGCCTGGACCCGGTCGGGCTCCACCCGGCGGTCCAGCAACCATTGGCGGCTTTCCTCCGCCGGGACGACATACCCGTTGACCTGGGCATGCACCCAGTAGGCATGGGGAGAGAAATCGGTCAGGATGCCGTACAGCGGCGTAGAGAGATCCTGCTCTTCCTTAAAATCAGCCACGAGGCCGCAGGGAAAGGCCTGCGTGCAAGCGATGGCGTCCGGCCGGAAATCCTCCAGCAGGCCGTGCAGCCGGGGCGAATCATAGCGATGCAGGAGCTTCCGGAAACTGTCGGAGCGATGGACCACTTTGGGATTGTCGTAAAGGTAGTCCCAGATCTCCGGAGCGTTCTGGATCACCGAGAGGTACATCCGGTCCACGATCCGGGCGAGGACCGGGTTCAGGTACTGGAAGGCATCGATCCTGAGCGTTTCGACGGCCGGGTTGACGCGCCGAATGGCCTGCTCGAGGGCCCGCGCCGCCTGGTAATGGCCGGACCGGGCCGTGATGTACATCAACAAAACGCGCTTGCGCACTTAGAGCCCCGTTCGGGACCTGGCGCTAGCCGCGTTGCGTGCGCCAGGCGGCCAGATACAAGGAGCGACGACGATGGCGTACTCCCTGGAGTACGTCGAGGAGGAACGACGCAGCAGATGGCCGCCTGCCGCCGCAACCCGAAGGGCTGGCCTGAAATGCTTCGCATTGCTTCGTCGCTCGTCGTCGCCGTATCTTGTTTTCATGATACGTCTCCTCCTTGCTCCTTGCACTGCTCGCATTTGAAGCCCAGCGCGGCCGCGTCAGGTCCCGAACGGGGCTCTTAACTAGCCCTTGAGGGCCAGGACCTTCTTGAGACGCTCCAGGGCGACCTTCAAGCGCTCCTCCGGCTCCACGAGAGCGAAGCGGACGAATCCCTCGCCGTACTCGCCGAACCCGGTACCGGGCGCCGTGACGATCCCCGCCTCATTGACCAGCAGCTTTGAAAAATCGAGTGAGGTCAATCCGCTGAATTTCTGGGGGATATGAGCCCAAATGTAGAAGGTGGCTTTGGGGGTAGGGACGTTCCAGCCCAGCGCGTGAAGCCCCGGCACGAACATGTCCCGCCGGCGCTTGTAAATCTGCACCAGGTTATGCACGTAATCCTGCGGGCCGATCAGCGCTTCGATCGCCGCTTCCTGCACGGCTGGAAAGATCCCGAAGTCGATGTACGATTTCGCTTTCGCCAGTGAGCGGAGGATTTCCGGGTGCCCCACAGCCCAGCCGATCCTCCAGCCGGCCATGTTGTAACTCTTGGAGCAGGTGTGGAACTCGACGCAGTACGCGTCCCGGTCCCTCGCCCCCTTGGCCTGCAACAGGCTGGGGGCCTTGTAGCCGTCAAAGACGATGTCAGAGTAGGCTAGGTCGGAACAAAGAATGGTGTCCTTCCCCTTCCCCCACGCGACCAATTCATTATAGAAGTCCAGGTCCACGCAGGCGGCGGTCGGGTTGTGCGGGTAGCTGACGATCAGCAGCTTGGCCATCCGGACCACCTCTTTGGGCAGCGTCTGGAAATCCGGACGAAAATTGTTCTCAGGCCCGATCGGGATGTTGTAGAGAATGCCGCCGGCCATGATGATGCCGTTGGCGTGCACCGGGTAGGTGGGACTGGTCACCATGCCGATGTCGTCGTTGTTCAGAAAAGCCAACGCAAGGTGGGAGATCCCCTCCTTGGAGCCGATCAGAGGAAGAACTTCGGTGTCCGGGTCCAGCTTCACCCCAAACCGCTGGTCGTACCACTGCGCGATGGCCCGGCGGAACCGCTTCGAGACGTCGTCGGTGGGCTTAGGGTACCGGTGGTTCTCCGGTTTGACGGCCGCTTTAACGAGCGCCTCCACCACGTTCGGAGGGCTGGGAAGATCCGGGTTCCCCATTCCCAGATCGATCACGTCCTTCCCCTTCGCCGCCGCCTCCTGCTTGAGGTTATCCATGATCGTGAAAAGGTATTGAGGAAGGCGCTTCAGCCGGTTCGCTTCTTGCACGTCTTATTCTCCTTTTTGCTGCAAAGCCTCAAACGCGTTGTACGACGAGCGGACGTAGGGGGCGCTGCCCACGAAGCCAAAGCCCATCTCTTCCCCCCAGCGCCGGTACTCGGAAAACCGCTCCGGCGGAACGAACTCGGTCACCTCCCGGTGATTCAGGGTCGGCCGGAGGTACTGTCCGACCGTCAGGATGCTGCAGCCGGCTTCCCGCAGGTCCGCCATCGCCTGGCGCACCTCTTCGGGCCGCTCACCCAGCCCCACCATCAGCCCGCTCTTAGTCTTTAGGGCCGGACCGCCATTCTCACGCGCCAATCGCAAGACCTGCAAGGAGCGGGCGTACCCGGCCTGA
>JAUSCU010000025.1 GCA_030651065.1 Candidatus Omnitrophota bacterium
CTTCTCGTAAAAGCGCTGGGTGCGGACCAGGTGGTCCTTGTGAAAGAAGCGGGAATCCTCCCGGCTGAAGATGCGGGGACCTAAGTGGTAGCCGATCGCGTAACCGGTGCTGTCGCCGGCGATGGCGGCCACGCAGAGCAGACCGATCAGCGGCAGGATGTTCAGGGGACCGCCGGGCGCCGCGGCGATGAGACCGGCAGTCACCAGCAGGGAGTCGCCCGGAAGGAAGAAACCGGCCAGCAGCCCGGTCTCGGCGAAGACGATGATAAACAGCGCCGTGTAGCCGCCGGCCCGGATCAGCTCGTCAAAATGGTAAAGGTTGGAGAGAATTTCCAGCATGGCGCTCATCTTAGCATGATAGGATCAGACCGATGATGAACTCTCTGAGGCGCTATTTCGTGGCGGGGCTGGCGACCCTCTTCCCGGTCGCGGTCACCCTCCTCGTGGTGATCAAACTGTTCCAGTTCTCCGAGGGCTGGGCCCACCGCCTCTTCGGTTTCACGGTCCCA
The DNA here is from genome assembly GCA_030651065.1 of Candidatus Omnitrophota bacterium. Lineage (GTDB taxonomy): Bacteria > Omnitrophota > Gorgyraeia > 1-14-0-20-64-10 > 1-14-0-20-64-10 > JAUSCU01. Next base: position 510 of record JAUSCU010000025.1, read on the forward strand.
GGGCTTGGGCTGCTGATCACCGTTTCCATCATCCTGGCGGTCGGTTTTCTCTCCACACACGTGATCGGCCGGCTGATCTTCCCCACCCTGGACACCCTGTTAGGCCGGATCCCTCTGATCAAGAGCATCTACCCGGCCCTTAAGCAGCTGACACAATTTCTGTTCCAGCAAGGCCAGGGAGCCTCCATGCTGCGGCAAGTGGTGCTGGTGGAGTATCCCAAGACCGGGATCTACTCGCCGGCTTTTGTCACGAACGAGATCCCGGCCCCGGCACTCGGAGGGAAAACGATGCTGGCCCTGCTCATCCCCACGCCCCCCTCCCCGTTTAGCGGGCCGATGATCTTCGTTCCGAAAGAGTCGGTGATCCCGCTGGCTCTCTCGGTAGAGGAAGCGCTGAAGATGGTGGTGTCGGGAGGGGTACTCTCTCTGCCGCTTAATTCCCCGCGAGGTGGTGCTTGATCGTGGTGCCTTTGACCAGGTAGTAGACGTCCTCGGCAATGTTGGTGGCATGGTCGGCCACCCGCTCCAGGTGCCGGCCGATCAGGATCAGGTCCATCGCCCGCGTGATCGTTTTCGGGTCCTGCGCCATGTAGACCAACAGCTCGTGGTAGACTTCGTCGTTCAGGTGATCCACCTCGTCGTCCCGCCGGCAGACCTCCCGCGCTAGCTCCGCGTTCTGGTTCACGAAAGCATCCAGCGAATCCTTGAGCATCTGCTGCGCGAGCACCGCCATCTTCGGGATGTCGATCAGGGGCTTGAGCAGCGGTTCCTTCAGTAAATCCAGCGTCCGCTCGCTGATGTTGACCGCCTGGTCCCCCACCCGCTCCAAATCGCTGACGATCTTGAAGATCATCGCCACCATCCTCAAATCCTTCGCCTCCGGCTGGTAGCGGGCCATGAGGCTCAGGCAGCTCTCCTCGATCTCCACCTCCAGCTGGTTGATGGCGGCGTCGTCGTTCCTCAAGAAACCGGCCAGTTTAGGATCCCGGTCCACCAGCGCCTTCACCGATTTCCCGACCGCCTGCTCGGCCAGCCCCGCCATGCTGAGCAGCCGTTCCTTGAGTGTTTTAAGCTCCTCGTCAAAGCGCCTCTGCATCAGCCAAACCTCCCCGTAATGTAAGCTTCCGTGCGGGAATTGGTGGGGTTGGTAAAAATCTTGGCCGTCAAAGCAAACTCCACCAACTCCCCCAGCAGCATGAAACCGGTATAGTCGGAGGCGCGGGCTGCCTGCTGCATGTTGTGGGTCACCAGCACCACCGTGTAGCTCTTCTTCAAATCCATCAAAAGCTCTTCGATCTTTGCGGTGGCGATCGGGTCCAGCGCCGAGCAAGGCTCGTCCAGCAGCAGCACCTCCGGGCCCACCGCCAACGTCCGCGCGATGCAGAGCCGCTGCTGCTGCCCTCCGGAAAGGGCCAGCGCGCTCTGCTTGAGCTTCTCCTTCACTTCGCCCCAGAGAGCGGCCTTGCGCAGGCTCTCCTCGACGATGGCATCCAGCTTGGAGCGGTCCTTCTCCCCGCAGAGGCGGGGTCCGAACGCGACGTTATCGTAGATGGATTTCGGGAACGGGTTTGGTTTCTGGAAGACCATGCCGATCTGCAGCCGGACCTGGATCGGGTCCAGCGCCGGATCGTACAGGTTTTGTCCCTTGAAAGCGATCTGGCCCTCCACCCGGAAACCGGGGATCAGGTCGTTGATCCGGTTCAGGCAGCGGATCAGCGTGCTCTTGCCGCAACCGGAAGGGCCGATGATGGCGGTCACCCGTTTTTCGGGGATGGTCATGGAGACCCCCTTGAGGGCGTGGAAGGAGCCGTACCAGCTGTTCAGCCCCTGGATGGCGAACGCCTGGGTCAGTTCCTCTTGGGTCTCAACTGTTGCCGGGGTCACAGAGTCATTCTCCTTTGGGTGCGGTGGCGCAGGAAGACAGCTACCGCGTTCATCGCCAGCAGGATCGCCAGCATCACCAGAATAGCAGCGGCAGCGCAGTTAAGGAAGGCCTTCTGAGGCCGGGAGACCCAGTTGAAGATCTGGATCGGAATAACGGTGAAGGGAGAGGTGAGGCCATCCGGCAGGAAAGCAATGTAGGTCAGCGCCCCAAGGGTGATCAGAGGAGAGGCCTCCCCAATGGCCCGGGAAAAGGCCAGGATGGAGCCGGTGAGCATCCCAGGGAAAGCCACCGGAAGGACCTGGTGCCAGACCGTCTGCCAGCGGCTGGCCCCCAGCGCGTAGGAGGCTTCCCGGATCGGGTTCGGCACGGTCCGGATCGCCTCTCGCGCCGCGATGATGATGATCGGCAGGACCAGCAGGGCCATCGTCAAGGCGCCGGCGATCAGCGACCTCCCCAACCCCATCGTCCGGACGAACAGCTCCAGCCCCAAAAGACCGTAGATCACAGAGGGAACACCGGCCAGGTTGGCGATGTTCACCTCCACGATGCGGGAGAACCAGTGCTTCTTGGCGTACTCTTCCAGGTAAATGGCCGCCCCCACTCCGAGAGGGAACGCGATCAGGATCGTCAGGATCATGAGATAAAAGGTGCCGGCCAGCGCGGAGAGGATGCCGGCCTGCTCCGGCTTGCGGGAGGGAAAATGGGTTAGGAAATCCCAATCCAGCCACCCGAGCCCGTCCCGCAGAACATCAAGCAGCAGCACCCCGAGGGTGCCGAGCGCGAAGAGCAGCGCTCCGCTCGCGGCGATCTTGAAGATCCATTCCGCCCGCCGCCGTCTCGCGAGCAAATTCCGAAGAACTGCCCCCTCCAGCTTCATCCGTATTTCTCCGAAAACCGCTCGCGCAGGCCGTGGCTGAGCAGGTTCAAAACGAGCGTCGCCAGGAAAAGGGCCATGCCCACAGCGAAGATCGTCTTGTACTCGATGGTGCCGGTCGGCGTGTCGCCCAGGCTTACCTGAACGATGTAGGCGGTCATCGTTTCGACCGGATGCGTCGGATCCAGCGTCAGCCTCGGCTGCTGGCCGGCCGCGATCGCCACGATCATCGTCTCGCCGATCGCTCGGGAGACCGCCAACAGGAAGGAGGCCGCGATCCCGGAAAAGGCCGAGGGCACCACGACGCCGAACGCGGTCTGCAGGCGGGAAGCGCCCAGCGCTTGGGCCGCCTCCCTCAGATTTTGCGGCACCGCGTACATGGCATCCTCGCTCAAGGAGGAAATCATCGGGATGATCATGATCCCCATCACGATGCCGGGGCTCAAGGCGTTGAAGCCGGCCATGCCGGGGATAAACCTCTGGAGCAACGGCGTCACGAACAAGAGCGCGAAATAGCCGTAGACGACTGTTGGGATGCCGGCCAGGATCTCCAGCACCGGCTTGACCGTCCCGCGTAGTCTGTCCCCCGCGTACTCGCTCAAAAAGACGGCGGTCAGGAGGCCGACCGGCATCGCCACCGCGATGGCGATCGCGGCCGTGAGGAAGGTGCCGCAGGCCAAGGGCAGGATGCCGAAATGTTTATCGGAAAAAAGGGGCGTCCATTGGGTGTCGGTCAGGAAGCTCCACAGAGGGACCTCCCTGAAGAACTCGATCGTCTCGAACAGGAGGACCCCGACGATCCCCAGCGTGGTAAAGACGGAGACCGCCGCGCAAAAGAACAGGACAGCCTGCACCAGCCGTTCCTGCGTCTTCCGCCGCGGCGGCCGTTTTCGAATGGTTTCCGTCAAGGCACCCCTTTTCTCAAAAAACGCGAGCCCCCCTTCTCCGGAGGGAGGGAGAAGGAGGGTCTCGCTTACTTCAACAGATCGGCTAGAGTCGTTCCCGGCTTCGGCTTCTTGGCGAAAACAGTCCCGGTCTTCCGGCTTCCAAACCGGTCCATCGCCAGCTGGTACACCTGGGAGGGAAGCGAGATGTACCCTACTTCCTTCACCAGCTCCGGCGCGTTGTCCAGATAGAAGCGGACGAATTCATCCACCTCCGGCCGGTCCGCCGCTTTCGCGCTGACATAGATGAAAATCGGCCGGGCCAGCGGCTGGTAAGTCCCCCCTTCCACCGTCTCCGTGGAGGGCAGGATCGGCCCCGCGCCGTTGGAGGAATCCTGATCGTCAACCGCCACCAGCTTGAGCCGGTCCTTGTTGTGCTCGTAGTAGGCCAGCCCGAAATATCCCAGCGCCAAGGGATCGCTGGCGATCCCCTGCACCAGGACGTTGTCGTCCTCGCTGGAGGTGAAGTCGCCCCGGCTGGACTGCGACTTTCCGCAGATCACCTCGGTGAAGTAGTCGAACGTGCCGGAATCGGTGCCGGGCCCGAACAGGTGGATCTCATCCGACGGCCAGCCCGCCCGGATGTCGCTCCAGCGCATGATCTTCCCCTGCGCCGCCGGCTCCCAGAGCTTCTTGAGTTCTTTCACCGTGATGCTCTCGGCCCACGTGTTGCTCGGATGCACCAACACGGCCAGCCCGTCGAAGGCGACCGGCAGCTCGATGTAATCGATCTTGTTTTTTACGGCCGCCGCATCCTCGGAGCTCTTGATCGGCCGGGAGGCGTCGGAGATGTCGGTCTCGCCGCGCGTGAACTTCTTGAACCCGCCGCCGGTGCCGGAGATGCCGACCGTCACCCGCACATCGGAGTTCTTGATCTGGAACTCCTCGGCCACCGCCTCGGTGATCGGATAGACCGTGCTCGACCCATCCACAGTGACACGGCCCTTCAGGTTCGCCGCGAAGGCAGGGACGACCGCCACCACTACTGCCAAGCCCGCCATCGCAATCTTTCGGATCGTTCTCTCGTTCATCTTTTTCTTTCTCCTGTTCGAAGCCTACAGCACCCGGATGTGGAACTTATAGAGGTCCTGTAAGGTTTTTGTAAGGCGCCTCAGAACTTCATCTGCAGGTCGGCCTGGAACGTGTCGTGGTGCGCCTGGGACCCCTCGATCTCGTCGGTCCGGAAGTACTTCAGGCCGACGCTGGCCCACTCGTTGAGGCCCATCGAAGCGTACAGGATGTGCCCCTTGTGGTTGGTGCCACCGGTCCCGAAGTCGGAATCAGAGATGGCGCCGAACGCGGCGTCCGACTCCAGCCGCTTGTAGGAGTACCCGGTTTGCCAGCTCCCGAACTTCTCGGTCACCTTGCCCACGTCCAGTCCGGCCATCCAGCCGCCGTTGTCGTCCTTGGCGCCGGTGTTGTGGACGTAATCCCCGCGGAGCGACACCGGCTGGCCGAGGATTTTCGGAAGTGACAGGTGATTCGTGAACGTCACCATGTCGTAGTCGTCCCGGAAGTACCCACGCTCGACCGTGTTCCGGGTGGAGGCGGCGGTGATGTCGGAAGTCTGCTTGCCCTCGACGCCGGTCATCTCGTGGTAGGCGCCCGCGGTCTTCAGCTTCATCTTCATCGGAAGGGCGATCTCCGCGCCGCCCTGGAACACGAACAGGCCCGGGTCTCCGTAGTCGCCCGAGAGCTCTGAAAACGCGTAAGCGCCGGCGGTCAGAAACGGCTTGACCGACAGGATCCGGTCCAGACCGGGGACCGGGTCCGGGGCTTTCAGTTGCACCGCGACTCCTTCCGGCGTCACGTCGCCGTCCCAGACCATCCCCTCCGAAACGGTGAAGAGGGGGTTTTCCATCTTTCCGCCGATCAGGCTCAAGCCCGAAAAGAGCCCGGAGCCGCCTTCCCAGGGAGTGTACTTGCCGTACGCCTGGTCTATGAAAATCGCCTTCTTGTCGAACGAGCTGCTGAAACTCTGGTTCGTGGAGGTGGGGTCTCCCGAGGCGCCGGAAGCCAGCTGCACACCAACTTCGAGCGTATCCACCGGAGTGGCGACGAACCCGAACCGGAGCCGGAACCGCTGCCGATTCCGATCCACCGCCGGTTCCCTCTTCTGGGTCTCATGCCTCAACCGAAGGTCCCCCTTCCACTTGACCTTGTCGAGCCAGGCGCCGCCCTTCATCCCCTTGGCAGTGTCCTTGACCTCTTCCGCCCGGGCCTTGGTCATCCGGGCCGATTCCTCCGCCACTTCCTGTTTGATCTCCCGCGCGTCCTCCCGGGAAAGAACACCCTTCTTCACCAGCTTGTGGATCAGGATGTCCATCATTTCGTTCTCGCCCGCCCAGGCGGGAGTGGATCCCGCGGTCAGAACGCAGCCAAGGATAAAGGCTGTGAAGCGTGCAACCCGTTTCATCGAATCTCCCCTCCTTGATTTAAAAGTCTCGGATCCAACGCGTCCAACCGGCCGCGGCTGGTTTCGATCAGTTCCCGCGCGACCCTCCGCAGCGTGCTCCGGCAATAGGTCAGATCCTCTTCGGACCAACTCCCCTGGCTTTCCAGGTAATGAAGCAGCGCTTGAAGGACCTGCAGCTGGCTCCGGATTTCCTGGATCAGTTTCTCTGCTTCGTGCATTCGCTCTCTCCTTTTCTCTTTTTTTGGATTCAGGGAGAGTGTATGCGCGGGGCGTCAGGGAGCGGTGAGGAAGATGTAAAGATGCTGTAAGTTACGAAAGGGGGCTATGCGAGAGGGAACATGAGCGTGAAGCGGGAGCCGAGCCCAAGCCGGCTCTCGACTTCGACGGAGCCGCCGTGCGCCTCCGCGATGTGCTTGATGATCGAAAGCCCGAGGCCGGTGCCGCCGGTTTCGCGGGAACGGCCCTTGTCCACCCGGTAGAACCGCTCGAAGATGCGCGCGAGGTCTTCCGGCGGAATCCCGATGCCGGTGTCCTCCACCTCGATCCGGCAAACACCCGAATCAGAAAAGGCCTTGAGCGTCACCCGCCCGCCGGGCCGGTTGTACTGGATCGCGTTGTCCAGAAGGTTGCCCACCGCTTGCGCAAGATGTTCGCGGTCGGCAGGCAGGGCCAACCCGGGAGGAACCGGCTCCAAATTCAGGGAAACCGCGCGGGACCGCGCGGCGGGCTGGTGCCGTGCCACCTCTTTTTCCAAAAAGGCCTGGAGCGCTATTGTCTCCGGCCGGATCTCCTCTTGCTTGGATTCGACCTGGGCCAGCGTCAGCAGGTCATCCACCAGCCGGCGCAGGCGGCCCGACTCCTCGGCGATGGACTCCACGAACGGCTTGCCCCGGTCGGCGTCTTTGAGCGCCCCACCCAGCAGCGTTTCCACCGCGCCCTGGATGGCGGTCAGCGGGGTTTTCAGTTCATGCGAAACGTTGGCGACAAAATCCCGGCGGAGGTTCTCGAGGCGCTTCAAATCGGTGATGTCATGGAAGACCAGCAAAACGGCCGGGCCCGCAGGGGACCGGCAGATGTCCCCCCGCACCCGAAGATGGCGCTCCGAGGGGGAATAGAGCGTGAGGTCTCTGGAGCGGGGACGGCCCCCGGCCCGAACCTGTTCGATCATCTCCTGGAGCACCGGGTGCCGGATCAGGTCGCCGGAGCGGGTGCCGGGGGGAACCTCCCCTTCTAGTCCCAAGATGTTCCGGGCGGCCGGGTTGATTGCCAGGATGGCTCCGTCGGGCCCTTCTACCAAAACCCCTTCGGTCATCCCTTCCAGGATCCCCTCCAGCTGGCTGCGCTGCGCCTCTAAGTCCCGGATCTGCGCTTGCAGCTGGACCGCCATGGAATTGAGCGTTTCGGCCAGCTTCTCCGTTTTTCTTTTACGCCGCAGAAATTCGAACAACCCTATTCCTCGTCCGGCATCCGGAACCGGTAGCCGGCGCCGGTGACGGTGAGGATCTGCTTCCCGGGTGTGCCCAATTTCTGGCGGAGCTGGCTGATGTGCAGATCTACCGTCCGGCTCTGGATCTCCGAGGCCTGATCGTACCCCCAGACCTTCTCCAGCAGCATCTCCCGGGAAAGGACGCGGCCGGAGGCCTCCACGAGCACCTTGAGCAGCTCGAATTCTTTCGGCGTCAGCTCCACCAGTTTTTTCTTGGACTTAACCTTGCGCCGATCCCAATCCACCTCGATCTCCCATCCCTTCCAGAGGGTAGGCGCCTCCGAGGATTGGCCCCGCCTCAACACCGCCTTCACGCGGGCCGCCAGCTCCCGAACGCTGAACGGTTTGGCAACGTAGTCGTCCGCCCCCATCTCCAGGCCGACCACCCGGTCCGCTTCCTGCGTCTTGGCGGTCAGCATGATGATGGGGATGCGGGCCGTCTTGGGGTCCGATTTCAACTGGCGGCAGACCTCCAGCCCGTCTGTTTTGGGGAGCATCAGGTCGAGGATGACGAGGTCGGGAAGTTCTTTGCGGGCTTTCGCGAGCCCCTCTTCCCCATCCCGGGCGGTGATCACCTGGTACCCTTCCCGCTCCAGGTTGTAGAGAACCACCTTGGCGATGTTCTTCTCGTCTTCGACGAGGAGGATCTTATGGCGAGGTTTCATTTTAGATTGGGCAGACCGTGTGCCCAAGCTGTTCGGTGAGACGGACGTGTTCCTGCTTATCGATGGGGATCTCAATCACGCTGGGAACCTTCAGCGCCAACGCCTCTTTAAGAACCTTCCGGAAGTCACGGGCTGATTCGATCCGCCAGCCCCGGGCGCCGAACGATTCGGCGAATTTGACGAAATCCGGGTTTCCGAATTCCACCCCGAAGGACCGCCCGAACTTGGCTTTCTGTTTGGCCTGGATCAGCCCGAACCCATTGTCGTTGAATAGGATGATCACCGGGTTCACCTTGAGCCGCACCGCCGTCTCCAGCTCGTGCGAGTTCATTAGGAACCCGCCGTCGCCGCAGACCGCCACGACCGGGCGGGCCGGGTCAATCAGCTTGGCCGCGATCGCCCCCGGCAGCGCGATCCCCATCGAGGCGAACCCGTTGGAGATGATCACCGTGTTCGGCTCGGTGGGCAGGAACATCCGGGCGATCCAGAGCTTGTGGGCGCCGACATCGCTGATCACCAGGTCGTTGCGGCCCAACACGTCGCGGAGGTCCCGCAGGATCCGCTGCGGCTTGATCGGGGAGGAATCGTCCCGCGCGCAGCGCTCCAGATCGGCGAGGATGTACTCCCGCAGCTTCTTCGGAAAGGAAAGTTGCTTCCGCTCACCGATCAGCGGGCTCAGCAGCTCGAGCGTCTCCCGGATGTCGGCTGCGATCTCGACGCTGGGCTGGTAGGCGGCGTCCACCTCGCTCGTCGTGAAATCAATGTGGATGATTTTTTTGTCCCGCTTCGGGTTCCAGAGGGAGGGGGCGTACTCCACGAAATCGTAGCCGACGGCGATCACCAGGTCCGCCTGGTCGAAGCCGCAGTTCACATAGTCGTGCGCTTGAAGCCCGATCGCCAGCAGCGAGAGGTCGTACTCCCAGGGAACCACCCCTTTCCCCATGAAGGTATTGGCGACCGGGATTCCGGTCGCTTTTGAGAATCTCAGGAGCTCCTCCGAAGCGCGGCCGCGGATCACGCCATTGCCGGCCAGAAGGATCGGGCGGGCGGCCGCCCGAATCAGTTCCGCGGCACTCTGCAGCGAGGGGCGATCCGGCGAGGGGCGGCGCGCCCGCTCCGGCTCGAGCGGCTGTCCCTCCACCTCCGAGCCGGCGACATCCTCCGGAAGTTCGATGTGGCAGGGCCCCGGCTTCTCGGTCTGTGCCACCTTGAAGGCCTTGCGGACAATCTCGGGGATGGCGCTGCCTCGGTCCACCTGCGCGTTCCACTTCGTGATGGTCCGGAACATCCCCACCACGTCGATCGCCTGATGGGATTCTTTGTGGAGGCGGCCCAAGCCGGCCTGCGCCGTAATGGCCACCAGAGGGGCCCGGTCGAGGAAAGCGTCGGCCACGCCGGTGACCAGGTTAGTGGCCCCCGGCCCCAGCGTGCTCAGACAAACACCTGCCCGGCCGGTGATTCGCCCGTAGACGTCGGCCATGAAAGCAGCCGCCTGCTCGTGGCGGACCGGGATGAATCGAATGTGGGATTCGGAGAGAGCGTCCAGGAATTCCAAGTTCTCCTCCCCGGCAAGTCCGAAGATGAACTCCACCCCTTCGGCTTCCAGACAGCGGACGAACAGCGAGGCGGCTTTCATAGGACTCCTAGCTTAGCCGGAAACTATCCTTTAAGCCAGCGGACGCGGCGGTCCGACTCCCGGCGCGCCAGGAAGCGCTCCCATTGAGCCAAACGGAGCGGTTCCTCCGGCATCGGAAACCGGGCGTGGATCTTCTCTTTCAAGTCGGGATGAAACCGGAAGTAGACCCCCAGGTCATAAGGATAGGAGGCCTCATCGACTCCGATGAAATCGCCCTGGAGGCGGGCCTTGCGAAGGATCGACCTCCATTCTTGAATGGAGGTCTGGCCCATCCCCAGCACGGAGTTCGCGAAGAGGGTCAGGTAGACCTCGTTGAACGGTCCCCGCCGCCGGATATACCGCTCCAGTTCCCGGGCCGATCTGCCCGTGTTGAAGACCATCCAGAAAGGGATCGATCCCGTCCGCAGGCACCACCAGGGATCCAGGAGAAGGAAGTCTTCCGCCAAAATCCGGCTGGAACGAATCCCACGCTTCCGGTACCAGTCCCGGTACAAGTCGGCCACCAATGGGCTGACATCGGCCGGATCTTCGAAGACGAGGCGGCGCACGCGCCACCCCTGGCGCTTGGCCAGCCGCCGGAGATCTTCCAACAGCTCCGGCTCGAACCCCCATTCCGCCTCCGGGCGGTTCGCGTCCGGCTTCGGGATATCCCAGCGCCGGAAACGGGATCCCTGTTCTTTCAGAAAACGGGCCACCCTGGGGCCGCCGGAAAGGTACCCCTTCGCCTCCAGCCCTCCGTACCCGCCCACCTGAAAATAGTGCCGGGGGCCCAGCTGGCTCATCGGCCACGAATAGCGGCATTCGGCCACCATCAGCGTTCCGCCGCGGGGAAGGCTCTTTTTCAAGAAGCGTTCGTACGTTTCGTCCAGCCGCAAGTACTTGATCCGGAAATATCCCATCTGCCGGATCATCAGCCGGTCTTGGACAGGATCGCGCATCTGGTTGATCTGCATCCCGGGGTTCCGCTCCAGGAAACGGGCGGCAGGCTCCTTGAACGATTCCATGTCCTTTCTCACCGCGTCCGGATCCAGCCGGGAGCGGCGGCGCACCGGGACCAGGACCGTTTGCGGCAGCCACGGAATCCCCAGCGCCGCGCACAAATGGATCAGCGCCCCCCCGGAAGAACCGATCATCACCGCAGGGTAAGTCCTCTTCCTGGGGTACTTCTGGACCACCCACTGGGAGATGTTCTTGGAACTCAGCCGCGCGATCTCTTTGGGGAGAACCGCTTCGCGGCGCCCGCCGAAGATATAGATGAGTTTACGAAATAACTTGGGCGGCGCGTTCACCCACGCCGCCATCGCGCGGCTGGGCGGCACGAACCCCATTCCGGATATGTCTTTCCCGCGCAGGTAGTTCGCCGTCGCCAGCAGCATCGTCGAAGAAGAATCAATCTTGGCGATGCAGCGGTCCGCCAGCGATACCGGTTTCTTCATAGGACTCCTAGCTTAGCACAGAGGCATTTCCCTGATGGAAGATCGAGAGGTTGCCCTGATTGCCCGGTTCCGGCCTCAGGTTTTACACTGTTCTTAGATGAAGAACGGTGCTTAAACGAGGAGGGAACTGCGATGGAACGATCCGTTTCTGTGGTGTTATTGGTGGTGGGCGCGGCGCTGTTCTTTTATGGGCTTCAAGCCGCCGATTCGATGAGTTCCGCTCTTTCGGAGCTGTTCAGCGGCGCTCCCAGCAACAAGGCAATTTGGCTGACTGTCGTCGGCGCGATCGTGGCAGGCCTGGGCCTGACAGGATTATTGCGCGGAAGATCGTCGGTTTAAACTAAGAAACGGAACAGCGTCACGGGGGGCCTCTACGGCCCTTCCCGTGACCTGATACACTGTCTCCATGTGGATGAGATGGCTGCCGTGGAGGATGTTCATTAGCATCTCGGCCAAGCGGAACGGTTTTCTGGATCCGATCCAGCTGCTCTCGCGGCTGCAGCGGTTCTCTCAGCCGGCCTCCGTGCTGGCCCCCACCGAACTGCTCCGCTCAGGCGCCATCCTCCACGCCCGCGGCCTGGTGAACAGCCATGCGATCCAGAACAACATGGACTGGGTCTGGCCCTACTGGGTGGCCCGCCAGTTCAATCCCCATGACGAATCTTTCATCCCCCGCGCCTTCGCGCTGACCCACATCAACATGACTCACCGGAATTGGACCGCCGTGGGGTTGCCGGATCTGGACGCGTTCCCCATCGTGGATGAGCGCGGTCTGCTCACCCCCCTGCTGGACGGCTGGTCGCTGGATGCCTGGGTGATCTGCCCGGGCAAGCAAGCGCTGATCCCGGCCCGGCTGGCCGGGGCCCGGCAGAGTATGCATTTCAACGGAGGGCTGGCGGTGATCACCGAGGCGGTGGGGGACTGGGCTTCCCTCAATCTGCACGCCGAGGTGGTCAAGGAAGGAGACCGGGCGGTCTGCCGCCTTCGGATCAGCGCGCAGGCCGACCGTCGGGCCTGGCTGGCACTCGCGCTGCGGCCTTACAACCCGGAGGGGATTAGTTTCATCCACGACATTGAGCTGCTGCCCGGCCGGACCGGCTGGAAAGTGAACGGCCGGGAGGAAGTCCATTTCGACGCGGTTCCCGACCTGCACGCGTTCTCCCATTACCGGCTCGGGGACGTGTTCCACCTGCTGCCGCTGGACGATCCGGCTCCTAAGGTCCGGTCCCATGTCGGGATGGCAACCGCCGCAGCGCTGTTCGCGCTGGAGCCGGACAAGCGGCGCGAGATCAGCGCGGGGGTGCCGCTGGCCCCCGCCGAACAGGCCGGTGACTGGGATCGGGTCACCCTGGAACACGGACGCGTGCGGTTGCCGGACGCGCGCGCGCAGTACGTCTGGGACACCGCGGTACGGGCGCTCATTCTCCACAGCCCCGGACCGGTCTACCCCGGCCCTTACACCTATAAACGGTTCTGGTTCCGTGACGCGGCGTTCATCGTGCAGGCATTGCTCTGCACGGGCCAGGCGGAGCGGGCGGAGCGGGCGCTGGACCTGTTCCCTTCCAAACAGACGGCGTTCGGCTATTTTCTTTCACAGGAAGGAGAGTGGGACTCCAACGGGCAGGCGCTCTGGGCGTTCCAGCAGTTCTGCCAGCTGACCGGCCGGCCCGTCAAGCCGGCCTGGTGGCCCTGCATTCTGCGGGGCGCGCAATGGATCATCCGGAAACGGCTTCCGGACGGCGATCTTGCCCATTCCGGCCTTCTGCCGGCCGGGTTCAGCGCGGAGCACTTCGGACCGAATGATTATTATTACTGGGACGATTTCTGGGCGGTGGCCGGGTTGAGAGCGGCGGCTTTCCTGGCCGACTCTTTCGGGAACCAAGCCACCGCCCGGCAATTTCGCGAGGAGGCCGCGGATCTGCTTGTCTGCATCGAGCGCAGCCTCGAGCGATGCGCGCAGCGGCTGGGACAGCCGGCCATGCCGGCCTCTCCGTACCGGCGCCTGGATGCCGGCGCGATCGGCTTGTTGACCTCCGGATACCCGCTGGAGATCTTCGACAGGCAGGATCTCCGGCTCCTGAAGACTGCCGAGTACCTCTACGATCATTGCCTCGTGAACCGGGCTTTCTTCCAGGAGATCAGCCACTCCGGCATGAACCCGTATCTGACGCTTCACTTGGCCCAAGTCTTCCTGCGCGCCGGCGATCCCCGCTGTTTCGAGCTGATCGATGGGGTGCTGGATCTGGCCTCCTCAACCGGTCAGTGGCCGGAGGCCGTTCACCCCCGCACGGGGGGCGGCTGCATGGGGGATGGGCAGCACATCTGGGCTTCGGCGGAATGGCTGATGATGATCCGCAACTGCTTCGCGCGGGAAGAAGGGGACCGGCTGGTTCTGGGATCGGGGCTGTTGCCCCGATGGTTGGCCAGCGGGGAGCCGATGTCGATCCAGCAGGCCCCCACCCGTTTCGGGACCGTCTCGGTCACCGTAAAGCCGGGCCCGCGCGGCGCCCATGTCCATTGGAGCGGCGTGTGGCACGGGTCACAGCCGGCCATCGAGCTCCGTCTGCCGGGTCACTCTCCGCTGTTGGCGGACCCGGATCAGAATTCAGCAGAACTGCCTTGATCTCCGAGACATTGGAAACGGATGCTGGACCGGATTGAGGTTTTTCTCCGAAGGTTTCACCGGAGTTTCAACCGGGCCAAGTGGGCCGTCCGGCTCCTCCGGCTGAAGCAGCTCCCTCCGGGCAATAACGCGCCCGGCCTTCTGCTGATCCAAATCGACGGGCTGGCCTTCCCCCAATTCCAACAGGCTTTGAAGGACGGGCGCCTGCCATTCCTTCACCGCCTGATTCAACGCCAGGGCTACCGTCTCCACTCCCTTTATTCCGGCCTTCCCTCCGCCACGCCGGGCGTGCAGGGGGAACTTTTTTACGGCGTGAAGGGCTGCGTGCCCTCTTTCAGCTTTCTGGTCCGGAAGGACGGCCGGATCCGGAAGATGTACGACCCCCGCTCCGTCCAAGAGGTGGAGAAGAGCCTGGCGAAGCAGGGACAGCCGCTGTTGGAAGGGGGCAGCGCCTACTGCGACATCTTCTCCGGCGGAGCCGCGGAGTGCCATTACAGCGCCGCCAAACGGGGCTGGGACGGTATTCTGAGGGTGGCCAACCCGTTGATATTTCCTTTTTTCCTTCTACTGTTCGCGAATGTCGTGGTCCGGATAGCCAGGCTGTTGATTTGGGAGTTCGCGGTGGCTCTGTTCGAAGCGCTGCGCGGAGCGCTGAAAGGATTTTCGCTGATTCAGGAGTTGGAGTTCATCTCCATCCGCCTGAGCGTGTGCGTCTTCCTGAGGGAGATGCTGGCCGCCGCCGTCCCGCTGGACATCGCGCGGGGCCTGCCGGTGATCCACCTGAACTTCTTCGGCTACGATGAGACCTCTCACCGCCGCGGGCCCGGCTCGAAATTCGCGCACTGGGCCCTGCCCGGAATTGACGCGGCGGCGGCCCGCATCTGGCGGGCCGCGCGGCAGACCGGGCACCGAAGCTACGACCTCTGGGTTTATTCCGACCACGGGCAGGAAGAAACGGTCCCCTACTCGCTGGGGCATTCCAAAACACTGGAGCAGGCCGTCTCGGAGATCCTGCGCCGGGATCTGCCGGACGTCCGGCTGGAGACCGTCGCCGGCATGGGGCCGATCGCGCACCTCTACCTTTCCCGCCCGCTGAATGAATCGGAGCGGGAGCGGCTGGCCCGCGCGCTGGTGGAGTCGGCGGGGATCCCGACAATCTTGGCGCCGGCCGGACCCGGCAAGGCCGCCGCTTGGAATGGGACCGGGACCTTATCTCTTCCGGAGGACGCCGCAAGAGTATTGGGCCCAGAGCACCCGTTCTTGGCGGAGGCGGCGCAAGACCTCGTTTCCCTCTGCCATCACGCCCGTGCCGGGACCCTGCTGGCGCTGGGCTGGCGCCCGGGACAGCCCGCGAAAACCTTCCCGATGGAAAACGGGTCCCACGCGGGTCCCGGTTCCCAGGAGACGCATGCTTTCGCACTGCTGCCGCCCGACGCGCCGGTCGACCCGGACAAACCTTACCTGCGTCCCCTGGATTTGCGCCGGGCGGCTCTGCGGTTCCTGGGACGGCTGGAAGACCCGGAAAAACAGGTGGTTTCCCTGCCGGGCCCCGCGCCCGCGGCGCGCCCAAAACTCCGGATCATGACTTACAACGTCCACAACTGTTTCGGACTGGACGGGAAGCTCTCCCCGGAACGGATCGCCCGGGTGATCGCCCGGCACCAGCCGGACGCCGTGGCGCTCCAGGAGCTGGATGTGAACCGGCTGCGAACCGGCCGCGTGGACCAGGCGGAGCAGATCGCGAAGAAACTCCGGATGACGTTCCACTTCCACACCTCGTTCCGGCTAGCGGACGAGCAGTACGGCAACGCGATTTTTAGCCGCTTTCCGATGCGGCTGATCCGGGCCGGCGGCTTGCCCCGCTTACCCGGCTCCCCCGTCGGCGAGCCGCGGAGCGCGCTCTGGGTGGAGCTGGATGTGCATGGATCAGCAGTCCATCTGATCAACACGCACTTGAGTCTCTGGCCCGCCGAACGGCTGCTTCAGGCGGAAGCGTTGCTGGGGCCGGAGTGGGTCGGCAGCCGGGAGGCGCTGGGGCCTTTCCTTCTCTGTGGCGATTTTAACTCCACGCCCGGATCGGCCGTCTACCGGCGCCTCACGCGGTCATTCCGGGACGCCCAGCTGGCCCTGAAGAAACACTCACCCCGAGGGACTTGGTTCGGCCGCCACCCGTTCAGCCGGATCGACCACATCCTGATCAGCCCGGGCATTGAAGTGCTGGAGGTGGTTGTTTCGGACACGGAGTTGGATCAGGCGGCATCGGATCATCTCCCCCTGCTGGCGGAGCTTCGCATTCTGCTCCGCCGAAAACCTTAGACCGGCTCCCTTAGGGCGGCCGGGCTACCGTCTCCCGCGGCCGGAATGCCCGTGAGAGGACCTTCTCGGGGGAGAGCTCCGGTCGGCCTTCCGGTAATCGAAACGGGGCAGCGTCACGCGCGGCAGCGTGCGGCCCAACGTCTGCTCGATCTCCTGCACTAGGGATTCCTCTTCTTTGTCCATCAGCGTGAAGGCGTCGCCGGTGGCCGCCGCTCGCGCGGTCCGGCCGATCCGGTGAACGTAATCGTCGGGACTGTGAGGCACATCGAAGTTGATCACGTGGCTGATCTGCTCAATGTCGATGCCGCGCGCCGCGACGTCGGTGGCCACCATCACCTGCGAGTCCCCATCGCGGAACCGCTCCAGCGCGAACATCCGCTGCTCCTGGGTGCGGTCTCCGTGCAGCACCGACACGTGGACGCCCCGCCTCATCAGGTCGTGGGCCAACCGATCAGCCGAGCGCTTGGTACGGGTGAAGACCAGCACCGACTCCATCTCCTTCCCGCGCAGTAGCTCGTCCAGCAGGTCAGTTTTCAGGTGGTTCGGCACCGGATAGATCGCCTGCCGGATGCCGACCGCCGGCGACGAGCGCTGGCCGATCTGGACCGTCACCGGATCGCGGAGAATATCGCGGGTCAGCCTCAGAATCTCCGGCGGCATCGTCGCGGAGAAGAGCAGGCTCTGCCGCTTGGGCGGCAAGAGGCGGAGGATATTTTCGATGTCCGGAAGGAAACCCATGTCCAGCATCCGGTCCGCTTCGTCCAGCACGAGCACTTCCAGGTCCACGAAGTCGATCCGCCCGGAGTAGATGTGGTCCAGAAGCCGGCCCGGCGTAGCGGAGAGGATGTCCACCCCCTTCTCCAGCGCCGAGATCTGCGGCGGCATCGGCGACCCGCCAAAAACGGCCAATCCTTTCAGATGGACATAGCGGGAGAGAGACTTCAGGTGGTCCATGGACTGGTCGGCCAACTCACGGGTAGGGGCGATGATCAGGGCCCGGACGTGCTTGCCGCTCTTGCCCTGCAACAGCCGGTGCAGGATCGGAAGCACGAAGGCGGCCGTCTTGCCGGTCCCGGTCTGGGCGCAGCCGATTAGGTCGCGGCCCGCCAGAATGTGGGGGATCGCCTGCGCCTGGATCGGCGTGGGGTGCAGGAACCCCAAGTCGTGGATCCCTTTTAGGAGGTTCGAGTCGAGGCCAAGACCCTCAAACGTGAGCCCCTCCGCGGGCGCGTTCATGAAGCGGTGGTCTGCAGGGCGACCCGCTCAATTCCCAGTTTTCGCATTTCATCCAGCGCCTTTACCACGTTACCGAAATCGGAACCGGCGTCCCCCTGCAGGATCACCTTCAGGCCCGGATCTTTCCGCTGAAGCGCCTGGAGCTGGCGGCGCAGCGCCTCAAAGCTCACCGCCTGCTTGTTGAGGTAGAAAGCCCCTTGCTTTGAGACGGAGACCGTCGCCGGAGCGTCCGCCAGGTTAGGCTTGCCCGTCGCGGCGACCGGAAGCCGGACCGGGATCCCCTGGTTCTTCACCATCGAGAGGGAGACCATCAGAAAAGAGGCCAACAGAAAGAAGATGACATCGATCAGCGGGATGATTTCAATTCGAGGACGGCGTTGGAGAGAATCGAAGGGTACTTTCATAGGGGACCCCTAATGTTTCCAACTCCGTGGCGGCCTGCTCGATCCGCCGCTTGGTCTTGGAAAAGGTGGCATTCAGGACGTTCAGAGGCACCAGCGCCAGGATCGCGATCATCAGGCCGAACCCGGTGGCGATCAGCGCCTCGGCGATGCCGCCGGTGATCGCCGCGGAGGCCTCCAGCTCCCGGCCGCCCAGCATCCCAAAGGCCCGGACCATGCCGGTCACGGTCCCCAGCAGACCCAGGAGGGGTGCCAGCGTCACGATCGTATCCAGCGTGGAGATCCAGCGGCTGTAAGACTCCAATTCCTCGGAGGCGGACCGCAGTAAAGCGGCGGACAGGAACCGGTCCCGGTTCACGAGCCCGTGCACCAGCACTCTCACCACCGGGTCCTGGCTGCGCCGCCCTTTCTTCAACGCCTCTTCCGTTTCCCCCGCCTCTACGTGCAGCAGCATCTCCCGTGCCAGATGGGGCTCCACTGTCTCGAGGTGGCGCAAAAGAAAGAGGCCCCGCTCGATCGCGACGGCGAGGCCCACGATAGAGACGATCAGTAGCGGCCACATGACCGGGCCGCCTTTGAGGAACAGGGTGTAGAGGTTCAGGTGAGTGCCTTCTCCATGACCACTTCAAGATCGCTTAAGGGGGTGCCCTTCCGGAAAACTGCCGAGATTCCAAGGTCCTCCGCCTGCTGGATCATCTCGTCGGAGGTGTGCGCGGTAACCACGATGACCGGCAGCTCTTTCTTGATCCGCCGGATTCGCCTCAAGGTCTCAATGCCGTCCACGCCGGGCATCCGCAGATCGAGGAAGACGACGTCCAGCGGGACCGTCTTGATAAGGTTCAGCCCCGTCTCGCAGTTGAGGGCGGTCATCACCTTGTGGCCCCGCTTGCCGAACTGGAGGGAGGCCAGCGCGAGAAAACCTTCCTCGTCGTCGATGACCAGGATGCGCCGCGGAACAAACTTTTCGTCCAAACAAGAGCCCCCTTATCCTTTGACTATACCCGAAACGCCCCGGGAACTGCAAATCCCGGCGGGGCTACGCGCGGGGACCGACGAGGTTGGCGGGCCGGTTCTCAAGGAAGCCGCGGAGGTTGAAGACGGTCGTCTCCAGGATCCTCTGGAGCGCTTCCCTGCTGTCGAACGCGATGTGCGGTGTGATCACCACATTCTCCCGGTGGAGCAGAATGTGGTTCTTGAGCAGCGTGATGAGCCGTTCCTTCGGGAAATCCTTCTCCAGGAGCTGCCTCTCCTCCTTGACCAGCTCCTCCCCCTCCAGCACGTCGAGCCCCGCGCCGCCGACCTTTCCCTGGTCGAGCGCCCACACCAGGGCATCGGTATCCACCAGCCCGCCCCGGGCGGTGTTGATGAGCAGGGCGCCCCGCTTCATCAGTGAGAAGGTTTTCCGGTTCATCAGGTGACGGGATTCGGCCGAGTAGGGCAGGTGCAGTGTG
This sequence comes from Candidatus Omnitrophota bacterium, assembly GCA_030651065.1. GTDB lineage: Bacteria > Omnitrophota > Gorgyraeia > 1-14-0-20-64-10 > 1-14-0-20-64-10 > JAUSCU01. The sequence goes on from JAUSCU010000025.1 coordinate 19,879, forward strand.
ACGATGTCGGAGCGGCTCAGCAGCTCCGGCAGCTCGGCGTACCGGAAATCCAATACCTCGGCAAGAAACGGGTTTTTCTTCGAGTCGCAGGCCAGCACCTCCATGCCGAATCCCCGCGCCATCTTGATCACGTGCAGGCCGATCTTGCCGGCCCCCACAACGCCGATCGTCTTGCCCTTCAGATCAAACCCCTGAAGCCCCTCCAGAGAGAAATCTCCCCGGACCGTCCGCACGTAGGCCTTGTGCAGGTTGCGGGAGAGGGCCAGGATCAGAGCGAAGGTGTGCTCGGCGACGGTGTTCTCGCCGTAGGACGGGACGTTCGCCACCCGGATCTTCCGGGCACGGCAGGCTTTCAGGTCGATGTGGTCGAACCCGGTGGAGCGGGTGGCGATCAGCCGGGCTTTTCGGAGCTTAGCCAGTAGAGGGCGGGTCAGCCGGGAATAGATGAAGACCGACAGGATTTCAGCATCACGGGCGGACGGCAGCGTCCGCTCAGTGAGCGGTTCCGGAACGAACTGGACCTTCAGCCCCAGCGGTTTCAGCGCCCGGGCTAAGAACCTTTTTTCCCACGGTTCCGTCTCGAAAAAGACCGCTTTCATCTTTCTATTCCTTCCTTAACAGGATCCGGACGTCCGCGGCGGCCGCCCCCTTCCCTTCAGCATAAGCGATCAGCGGGTTGATATCCAATTCCTCGATCTCCTCCAAATCCACCGCCAGCTGCGACACCCGCTCGATGCACTCGATGAGTTTCGGGAGATCCGCCGGAGGCTGGCCGCGGAATCCCTGCAGGATCCGGAAGGACCGGAGGGACTTCACCATCCGTTCCGCCCCCAACTCCCGAACCGGCGCCAGGCGGAACGTCACATCCTTGAACACCTCCACATAGATGCCGCCCAGCCCGAATAGGAGCAGCGGCCCGAATTGACGGTCCCGTTTGAGCCCCAGAATCATCTCGGTTCCCGGCGGCACCATCTTCTGGATGAGCACCCCATCGAGCCGGGCATCCGGTTGGCGAAGGCGCACCGTGTCCAGGATTTCGCTGAATGTTTTCTCCGCCGCCGCCGTGTCCGGGATCCCCAGCCGCACGCCGCCCACATCCACCTTGTGCAGAACATCGGGGGAAAGGATCTTCATCGCCAGAGGGAACCCGGTCTTCTCCGCCGCGCGCCGGACCTCCTCCGGCGAGCGGGCGATGGCGAACGGAGGGACCGGCAAGCCGTAGGCTTCCATCATCGCGAGAGATTCAGCCTGGTCCAGCCAGACCCTCCCTTCCAACCGGGCCTTGCGGATCAGGACTTTGGCTGCCGCCTCGTCTACCCGGAACCGCTTGACCATAGTGCGGGGCCGCTCAAGCCACTCCCGGTACTGGCTCATCCGGGCCAGCGCCCGGACGGCCGCCTCCGGAAACCGGTAATGCGGGACCCGCTCCTCCCGGAGGATCCGGCTGCCGTTGGAAACGTCGGTCACCCCCATGAAGCAGGCCAGCACCGGCTTACGCGTCCCTTTCGCCGCCTGACCAATCACCCGGGCGATCGCCTCCAGGTCGGTCATCGCCTGCGGGGTCGCCAGCGCGATGAGGCTGTCCACGTTGGGGTCCTCAAGGACCGCTCCAAGCGACGCCGCGTAGCGGTCTTCCCGCGCGTCTCCGACCAGATCCACCGGGTTGCGCGTCGACGCCGTGGGGGGAAGCGCCGTTTTTAACTTGGCGACGGTGCCGGCCTCCAGCGCCGGAAGCGTCAGCCCCTGCCGGATGCAGGAATCGGTCGCCATGATCCCGGGCCCTCCGGCGTTGGTCACGATCGCCACCCGCCGCCCAGCCGGCAGCGGCTGTTCGGAAAACGCCCGCGCGGTGGCGAACAGCTCCTCCACGGAATCCACTCGCATCACGCCGGCCTGCGCGAAGAGGGCGTCGTAGACCTCGTCGCTGCCGGCCAGCGAGCCGGTGTGGGAGGAGACCGCCTTGGCCCCCTCCGGGGTCCGGCCTGATTTGATCGCCAGCACCGGCTTGCCCTTCTTTTCATCCCCGGTAATCTCACGCGCTACCTCGATGAAGCGCCGGCCGTCGGCCAGATCCTCCAGGTACAGCAAAATCACTTTGGTTTGAGGGTCGTCCCTCAGCCCGATCAGCAGGTCCACTTCGTCCAGACCGGCCTTGTTCCCCATGCTGATGATCTTAGAGAAACCGATCCCCTCGGACTTGGCGTACTCCAAAACCGCGGTGCAGAGGGCGCCGCTCTGCGAGAGAAACGCGATCGAGCCGGCCGCCGGCATCTCCTTGGCGAACGTGGCGTTCATGCGGACCGCCGGGTCGGTGTTCAGGATCCCGAGGCAGTTCGGGCCGATCAACGGCAGGTTGTGCAGCCGAGCCTGCCGCTTCACCGCCTCCTCCAGCAGGCGGCCTTCCTCCCCGGTCTCTTTGAACCCGGAGGAGATGACGACGATCCCTTTCACCCCTTTCTGCCCGCACTGGTCCACCACCTCCGGGACCAGCGGGGCTTTCACGATCACCACCGCCAGATCCACCGGCCCGGGTATTGCGGCAAGGCTGGGATGGCAGATCATCCCCTCGATCTCTCGCGCCTTCGGGTTGACCGGGTAGATCTTCCCCTTGAAACCACCCAGGAAGAGGTTTTTCAAGACGGCGTGCCCCACGCTCGCTTCATCGCGAGAAGCACCGATCACCGCGACCGATTTAGGGGAAAACAAGGGGTCCAGATTCATACCTCTATTGTACGGGGTTTTTCGTCCGGGTTTTATGACCTGGCTCATAGATTCAGCCGGACAAGCAAGGTATGCTGTTAGATGCAAGGAGGACGCCGACCATGAAGATCAAGGAATGGATCACGCGGGAGATTGTCACCATCAAGCCGGAAGCGTCGGTGAAAGAGGCTTTCATGCTCTTGAAATCCATGGGGATCCGCCACTTGCCGGTGGTCAAGAACGGCGTCCTGAAAGGAATCGTCACCGACCGGGACCTGCGCCGCCCGAAACTCTCGGACGTTTTCAAGAGCTGGGACCAGCTCTACCGGATCAACGACGAGATCCAGGTGGAAGACATCATGGCCAGCCCGGCCCTGACGATCTCGGAAGAGGCCACCATTCAGGAAGCGGCCAAGATCATGGCCAAGAACCGGATCGGGGCCCTCCCGGTCACCGACAAGAAAGGGAAGCTGGACGGCATCATCACGGAATCGGATATCCTCCGGGCCTTTGCCGCCGGTAAGAAATAGCGAAGAAAAGCTGACGGGCCTCTCCGCGCAGGAAGCCGCCCGCCGGCTCAAAATCGAAGGCCGCAATGAGCTGCCTTCCGGGAAATCCCGCACGCCGCTCCGGCTAGCCTGGGAGCTCGTTCGGGAACCAATGATCCTGCTTCTGCTCGCCTGCGGGATCATCTATCTTTTCCTCGGGGACTTCCGCGAAGCCCTCCTGCTGGCCGCCTCCATCGGCTTGATCCTCGGGATCAGCCTTGTTCAGCAGGGCCGAACCGAGCGGGCGCTCCAAGCCCTCAAAGACCTCTCCGCTCCGCGCGCGCTGGTGATCCGGAACGGTAAGCGGACGCGGGTCTCCGCCCGGGAGCTGGTGCGGGAAGATCTCGTCGTGCTGATCGAGGGGGACCGGGTCCCGGCCGACGCGCGGGTGATCTCCTGCGCCCACCTCTCGGTGGATGAGTCCCTGCTGACCGGCGAATCGGCGCCGGTCCGGAAATCGGCCTCACCGGACCCCCTGCCTCCCCCGCGTCCCGGCGGGGAGGACCTCCCTTTTGTTTTCGCCGGCACCCTGGTTATCCAGGGAGACGGTCTCGGTGAGATTCACGCCACCGGCCTCCGCACCGAGATGGGAAAAATCGGAAAATCCCTGCAAGCCATCGGACGGGAGGAGACCCGCCTGCAAGGGGAGGTCCGGCGGATCGTCCGGATCTTTGCCGCGGCGGGACTTTCCGTCTGCGCGGGGGTGGCTCTCCTGCACGGGCTGCACAGCGGCAACTGGCTCCAGGGGTTCCTGGCGGGACTAACGCTGGCGATCTCGCTGGTACCGGAGGAGTTCCCCGTCGTGCTGACCGTCTTCCTGGCGCTGGGGGCCTGGAGAATCTCCCGCCGCGGGGTGCTTACCCGCCGGGTGCCGGCCATCGAGATGCTGGGGGCCGCCACTGTTCTCTGCACCGACAAGACAGGCACCCTCACGCTCAACCGGATGCGGGTTCAGCGCCTGATGGCGGACAGCTCCGTATTTAACCTTCCCTCCGGGGAGATCGTCTCTGTGCCGGAGGGGTTCCGCGCAATGGTCTCCCGCGCCGCGCTGGCCAGCCATCCGGAAGCGTTCGACCCGATGGAGCTGGCGATCCACGCCCTCTCAAAGCAGGCCCTGCCAGACGCGCGGCCGGAGAACTGGAAACTGGTACGCCGCTATCCCCTTTCCAAGGAGCTGATGGCGATGTCCCAAGTTTGGCAGCAGGAGAGCGGTCCCCTCCGGGTTGCTTCCAAGGGAGCGCCCGAAGCGATCGCGGATCTGTGCCGGATGCCGGAGGCCGCTCGCCGGCTTCTGCTGGAGGCGGCCCACGCGATGGCCCGGGATGGTTTGAGGGTCATAGGTGTGGCCGAGGGAACGGCCGCTTCCGGTCCCCTGCCGGAGCGGCAGGACCGGTTTTCCTTTTCCTTCCTCGGACTGATCGGCCTTTCCGACCCGATCCGGCCGGCGGTGCCCGCGGCGATCCGTGAATGCCGCGGGGCCGGCATCCGGGTCGTGATGATCACTGGTGACTATCCGGAGACCGCCCGCCAGATCGCCCGGCAGATTGGGCTGGAACCGCTGGATCAAGTTTTAACGGGGCGGGAGATGGAGGCCCTGGACGACGCGGGACTGCGGGAGAAAGCCAAACAAGTCAGTATCTTCGCGAGGATCGTTCCGGAACAGAAGCTGCGGCTGGTCAACGCCTTCAAAGCGGACGGCGAGATCGTCGCGATGACCGGCGACGGCGTCAACGACGCGCCGGCCCTCAAGACGGCCCACATCGGCATCGCCATGGGCGGGCGCGGCACCGACGTCGCGCGGGAGGCAGCGTCGCTGGTGCTGCTCAACGACGATTTTTCATCCATCGTCCGGGCGATCCGGCTCGGCCGGCGCGTGTTCGACAATCTGCGCCGGGCGATGTCCTATCTCTTCGCGATCCACGTGCCGATCGCCGGCATGGCGCTGATCCCAGTTCTGCTGAGGGGGCCCCTGGTGCTGCTGCCGGTACACATCGTTTTCCTGGAAATTATCATCGACCCGGCCTGCTCGATCGTTTTCGAAGCGGAACCTGCGGAGAAGGATGTAATGAACCGGCCGCCGAGGAACCCGAAGGAGCCCCTATTTAACCGGAGCCGGGTAGCCAGAAGCCTTCTGCAGGGGGCAGCCATGCTGGGAATCGCGCTGGGGGTCTATCTCGCCGCGTGGGCACTCGGAAAACCGGAGTGGGAGATCCGGTCCCTGACCTTCACCTCGATGATCCTCGCCAACTTGGGGCTCATTCTGGTGAACCGCTCCGGAGGCGGGCTCACCGCGCTGCGTTCGCCCAACCCGGCCCTCTGGTGGGTGATGGGGAGCGCGCTGGCGGTGCTGGGTCTCGTTCTTACCGTGCCGTTCCTGCGGGAGATCTTCCGCTTCGCCCCTTAAGAAGCTTCCGGGTTTTTTCCGCGCGGCTCCACCCTTTGATCTCGGCTTCCCGCTTCAAGGCGGAACTTCGGGTGGACTGCGCTTCCCGGAAAACCAGCCGGACCGGTTTCCGGGAGCGAGTGTAGGCGCCCCCCTTTCCGGCGTTGTGGGTTTTGATCCGGCGGCCCAAATCGGTCGTGATGCCGGTGTAAATCGATCCGTCGCGGCACCGGACCGCGTAAACGAACCAACGGGAAGGGGCTGCTTTTTTAAGCTTCAAGGGAGTGAAACGGGCCAAACTGTCGAGAGTATTGTACCAACCGCGCATGCTAAAATAAAAACGAATGAATGGAAAACCTAAAAAAATAGGCCGGTCGCCGAACATAAGCTCCCATGAAACCCCCGGAGGATCGGTTATCCTCTCTCATGAAACGGGTAATCTCTTTTCACTCAATGTCACTGGAACGGAGATTTGGGATCACTGCAGAGAAGAGCGCTCTATCGATGAGATCGTATCGTTTATGAGCCAAAAATATGGCCTCCAAACAGAGGCTTTCCGGACCGAAATCTTGTCTTACGTGGAACAGCTGCAGCAGGCGGGTTTCTTCAGAATGCTCTGAGTCGATGGACGCGAACCCCGTTATCCCAAAGTTGATTCGAGCCGCCCTTGAGAAGGAACCTTGCCTGAAGATTTCCTCCACCGGCACAAGCATGCTGCCCACGATCCGCCCCGGCCAGACAATCTGGATTGCTCGAGTTCGGCCCGAAGAAATCCGGCCCGGAGATATCATTTTGATCCAGAGCTCTTCGTCCTTGGTCCTCCACCGGCTCCACCGTATCGAAAAAAGAGAGGGCGCTTCGCCTGTTTTTATCACGAGCGGGGACGCCTCGGGAAAGCTGGATACCCCCTGCCGAGCCGAATCCATTCTGGCAAAAGTCATCAAGATTCAGGAGGATTCGGGAAGCGGTTTCCTGGATAAATTTTCCAATGGGTTTATCCGTTCTTACGAAAACCTCTTCGCTTTTCCATACCGGACCTATCAACGGTGTGTAGGAAAACAATGGTACGGCCTCCTTCACCGCACCGTCCGAAAAGTGTCGGGCGGACGTCCGGTGGCAGCCCCGCTGATGGCCCTTTTCCCAATGGGTTCCCGAGCCATGGCGTTGGTTCCCCTAAGGAGGGCCCTTCGAAGGAAAGCGGCTTCGCTCCATCGTTTTCTGCCGGGAGGAACCGTTGAAAAACGGGGAACGCCGGACTCCGTCGAGCCGATCCTCGAACTGTGGAACCGCTCCGTTCCCCATCCCTCCGGCGAAAGCGCAGACAACCTGAAAAAGGAGTTCCTTGCGGCTGATCTTCCCGGGCAAAACTCATTCTGTTTTACTTTTACACGGCACGGAAAGACGCTGGGATTCCTGTCGGGATACGGGAGTTCTATTCAAGCCATTGCCGTGGATCCTGATTTTCGAAGAAAAGGCATCGGCTCCGCATTGCTGGAGGCGCTGTTGAAAGAGGCCCGGCGGCGAGGGGTTCGACAACTGGTCGTCTCGAGAAATCAGGGTATTTTCCCTAAGGTGGAGTTTTCAAAGTATGAGTCTGTGGTGCTTTTCTTTTCACGATGGGGATTCTCCGTTGAAACGACCTGGGAGGGACAGCTTGTCTGCCTGAGGTTTGCGTTATGAAACTGCCGCTCTCCCTCCTCGTTCTTACGCTGAATGAGGCCAAAACGCTTCCCTTCTGTCTCGCGCCGCTGAAAGACCATGTTTCGGAGATCCTGGTCTGCGACACCGGATCGGCGGACGGGACCCCTCGCATTGCAAAGCGGCATGGCGCAACCGTTTTTTTTCGACCGCCCGTGAAAGACGGCCGGCTGGACAGGGCGAGGAATTTCCTGATTGAGAAGGCCGCGCAGCCGTGGATTTTGTTTATTGACGCGGATGAGCAAATCGCTCGAAAGAGCATCCCCTTGCTCAGAGCTCTGATCCTGCGTCCAAAAGCGGACACCTATTATTTTCCGAGAAGAAATTATTCCGATACCCTTCCCGTTTTGTATGAATGGCATCCCTGCCGCCGGGAATATCCGCGGGAAGAGCGATTTTCCCGTTGTCACGGTTATTATGAAACGCCCCGGATCTGCCTTTTCAGAAATCAACCCCGGCTTCGCTATGAAGTTCCGGTTCATGATTCGCTCCTGCCTGCCATACAACGCCACGGCATTTGCATTCAACCGGCCGATCTGCCGATTCACCATTTTGAGTTTCACAAAGGAATGGGGCATCACATCGAGAAACACCGGTTCTACGCGAAAATCCTCAAAAGGCTCATCCGCCGCGTCCCCGCATACACCCCCGCCTATTTTTCCGTTGTTCGCGATCTGATAGCCAGCGGCTCCAATCCCAAGGAAACACTCCGCTTCGCGCAGCGCCTGACGGCGAAAGCTTCGCACTCGGACGACGCCTGGACATTACGGGGGGTCGTCGAAATGGAAGCTGGGCGATACCTGGAAGCGGAAGCTCATTTTAAAAAAGCCATCCGGCTTGAAAAATCCGCCCGGAACCTGTGCTTACTCGGCTGGCTTTATCTGAAAAAGGGGGATTATTCGTTATCCGAGAAAATCCTGAAGGAATCGCTTGGAAAATCGCCTCTCCAACCGCTCACCTTGAATCTGTTGGGAATCGCGCGGGAAAGGACGGGGGAAATAAAAAAAGCGCTCCGCTCTTTTTCAGAAGCCGGCAGGATCCATCCCGGCTACGCCGAGAGCTTTTATAATCAGGCCGTGATCCGGGGGCGTTTAGGGGACCTGCGCGGGTCGAGAAAGAATTACGAGAGGTCGCGTCAGCTCTTTTCGGCGATGAGGATGTGGCGCATCGAGTCGGGCGTCGGCGGATCGGCATCGTAGTTTCCGCAGACCTGCTTGAGCGCGAGGCCAGCTTTTCGAAACATCGCTTCAAGTTCTTCAACGGCGTAGATTCGAATAGAAAACGAGAACTCCTTGCGTTTCCCGTTCTTTAAAATTCTAATTCTCTTCTGGACGTTGCGCCCCGTGGCGGGGTCAAATTGTCTTTCCACGAGGACCGCCGAACCATCGGAAAATTGCTGCCAGTCCTTTACCTTCTCGCGGTAGGTACGGGCGATGTAGTCCCGGTTCATGATGTCGAGCACGAACCTGCCACCCCGCTTCAACGCCTTCGCTGTTTGATCAAGGGTTTTTTGATCTTCTTCATCGCTTTCCAGGCAACCGAAAGCACTAAAGAGGTTCAGCGCGACATCGAACGTGTCCTCGAAAGGAATCTCGCGCATGTCTCCCCTGACCCAACGCACAGAAACCTCGGCACGGTTTGCCGCTTTTTTCGCTTCGTCGAGGAAAAACGAGTTAAGGTCCTGTCCGGTGACATGGTAGCTGCGGCGCGCCAACTCGATCGAATGGCGCCCGTGGCCGCAGGGGCAATCCAAGATTTCATCGCCTCGCTTGAGCGCGAGCGTCTTTTCAAGAAAATCAATCTCCGCGAGAGTTCTCTCCGGCGTGAGATCGTATACGTACTCTTTCAGATAATGGGGGCCGAAAAATCCGGCCTTTTCACTGTACCAGGGGGCTTGAAACGGATGAACACGCGCAATCGCAGACCTAACAGCTTGCCGCAGGGGCAACAAGAACCCTTTTGGGCCGCTCTCTTAGGTGGCTGAAGAAACCATGAAACGGATATTCCCCTCGCGAGTCGCCTTGGGCGGCTCGTAGACCGCTTTCTTATCCGAACCGGATTGTTTTGAGGCTTTCTTGTTCTTCATGGAGTCCCTCCTTTTTATCCTTCAACGTTTTACAGCGCTACTCTATAAAAGATATCATAGATATGACACTCTGGGAAAATTAACTGACCTTTTTCTTGGAGCTGGTTTTTATTCTTCACGCTTTTGCACAGCTTTCATAATATAGGGCATCCTGGGAGGGACAGCTCGTCTGTCTGAGGTTTGCGTTGTGAAACTGCCGCTCTCCCTCCTCGTTCTTACGCTGAATGAGGCCAAAACGCTTCCCTCCTGTCTCGCGCCGCTGAAAGACCATGTTTCGGAGATCCTGGTCTGCGACACCGGATCCACGGATGGAACCCCTCGAATCGCGAAACAGCTCGGCGCGACCGTTTACTTTAAACCACCCCTAAAGAACGGGCAGTTCCATCAGATCAGAAACTTTTTGCTAAAAAAAGCCGCGCACCCCTGGATTCTGTTTATTGACGCGGATGAGCGAATTGCCCAAAAAGACATTCCTTCTCTCAAAGAACTAATCTTGCGTCCAAAAGCGGATGTCTATTCCTTTACAAGACGAAATTACTCCAATCTGCTTCCCTTCCTGTATGAATGGCATCCGTGCCGCGGAGAATACCGAAAGGAAGAGCTGTTTTCCCGCTGCCACGGTTATTATGAAACATCCCGGATATGCCTTTTCAGGAACATCCCTCAACTCCGTTACGAACTTCCAATCCACGAAACGCTAGCGCTTTCCATACAACACACCGGCATTCGCATTCAATCGGCCGCTTTCCGAATTCACCATTTTGAATTTCGTAAAGGGGTGGCGCATCACCTTAAAAAACACCGTTTCTACGCGAAAATCCTTAAGAAGTCGGCTCATCGTTTGCCCGAATACACGCCGGCCTATCTTTCCCTGGTCAGCGATTTGATGGCCTGCGGCGGCTCGGCCAAAGAAACAATCCATTTCGCCCGGCGGTTGACTACACAAGTTCCATGGTCGGACACCGCTTGGAACCTAAGGGGCGTCGCAGAAATGGAAGCCGGCCGGCATAGGGAATCGGAATTGCATTTCAAAAAAGCGATCCAACTAAAAAAATCGGCCCGAAACCTGTGCTTGCTTGGTTGGCTCTACCTGAAGAAAAGAGATTATTCATTATCTAAAAAAATGCTGAAAGAATCTCTCGGAAAATCGCCTTCCCAGCCCCTTACTTTGAACCTGCTGGGGATCGCTCACGAAAGGACCGGGGTGATGCGCGAAGCTCTTCGTTTTTTCTCGGAAGCCGGACGGATCCATCCCGGCTACGCCGAGAGTTTTTACAATCAAGCGGTGGTCCAGGGACGTTTAGGAGACCTGCGCCGCTCAAAACAAAATTTCAACCGAGCGCGCCGGCTTATGTCAGCTTTTATCGGCGACGACGATGCAGCGCAGAGAGTCCGCTGAGAGGGGATCGGCATTGTGGCTTCCATACATCTTCTTAATCGTCAGCCCGGCTTTGCGCAACATTCCCGCAAGCTCCTCAACGGTATAGACGCGAATGAATAACGAGAATTCTTCGCGATGGCCGTCTTTGCGAATCCTGATTCGCCTCTGAAGATTGCGTCCGGTCGCGCGGTCAAACTGCCTTTCAACCATAACCGCTGAGCCGTCGGAAAACTGTTACCAGTCCTTCACTTTCTCACCGTAGGCGCGGACAACATATTCCCGGTTCATGGTGTCGAGCATGAATTTGCCGCTGCGTTTCAGCGCCTTTCCTACTCGATCGAGAGCATTCTGATCCTCCTCGTCGTTCTCCAAGCAGCCAAAAGTGCTGAAGAGGTTCAGCGCAATATCGAACTTGTCCTCGAAAGGAATTTCGCGCATATCGCGCTTGATCCAACGCACCGAAACCTGAGCGCGCTGGGCGGCATTCCGCGCTTCGCGAAGAAAAAACGAGCTAATGTCCTGTCCGGTGACCTGATAGCCGCGCCGCGCTAATTCAATCGAGTGGCGCCCGTGACCGCAGGGGCAATCCAAAATCTCAGCGCCCGGTTTGAGCGCGAGCGCCTTTTCGAGAAAATCAATCTCTGCCAGAGTTTTTTTGGGCGCGATATCGTACGCGAATTCTTTCAGATAGTCCGGGCTGTAAAAACCGGCTTTTTCGCTGTACCACGGAACTTGAAGGGATTCCTGCCTTGCAGCATAAATGAGGGCGCGCATCCGGGTAACGACAGGCCTAACCACCCGTTTGGCAATGCCGATAATTCCTTTAATGGGAGAGACTGCTATTAATAAATAGCTGCAATCATCTGGCGGATGTTTCCCTCCAGGGTCATGCGGGGAGGTTCATAGGAAGCTTGCTTGCCTGAATCCGCCGGGCGATCTGAAACCGATTTACCCTGAAGTTTTCTCTTTTTGTTCATATTCGCATCCCTCCGTCTTCTAGTGAATTATGCCATAAAAATTCCCCAGGCTATTCAAAGGAATCGAACGAATCTCTCTCTCCGAAGTTCTTCAAAATATTGCTCGACATCCATGGCGGCTTGCTCGCGAGGAATTCCATATTTTTCAGAAAAACGACCGGCGATCTCGCTGAGCAATCTTTTTCCGTCCATTTCCTTCCATAGATACCCACCGGCTTTGTTCAAAAAACGATAGTTGCCATTTTCAACATCCAGAATGATCCCCTCTTTCCATTTGGACTTAAAAAGAACGCCTTTGGCTGGTGCCGGTCTCTTGTTTTTCACGCTTTTTCTACCGCCTTTACCATATCCGGTATTCCGGAGGGACCATAGGTCAGCTCAAATCCCCGCGCCTCATGCGCCAGACGATTTAGAATGGCGCCGTGCGTTCGCCACAATAGGTCCCGCTGTCCATAACCGCAGTTCATCTTGTAATAATCATCGGACTTCAACCTATCAAGCGTTTGAGCGACAGACAACGGCTTCAGCGTCAACCCCCCGTTTTCCCGAAACTTGGGGAAAATGAGTTTTCTCACGCGGCAAACACTCCCTAATGGACCATCCCAAACGGCCTGAGGATGAATGCAGTGCTTGCCAACCGATCTTTCATAATGGAATTTCTTTCGAGCCCCCGGAAAATTGCGCAAAGATACCGCCGGCAACGCTATCCGGTTTGGAAAACTTTTTCCGACCACTCCAGTTCCATCCATTTGGATAATAGGATGCTCATCGGAATAATAACGGTATCCGGACCGCAAAAAGACCACGGATAAGGTGCTTTTCCCTGCCCCGCTTTGCCCCATGAACAGTATCCCGTTATTTTGTTTTGAGACCAAAGCCCCATGCACCAACGTGGCTCCGCTTCTTAACAGCAAAAAGGATACCGGGAAGAGGAGGATGTTGTGATACAACGCGTTTTCAGGGAGCGCTTGCCCCGTTTTCAAAAGAATCAGCGCCTCGGCATGGCGGGACGAAAAAGAGCATCCGATGCCGTCTTCCCACCATCGGCGCAGAGCGCACGCTTCGAGATCGCTGCCGGGATAGAATACCCCGGAACTTTTGTGACGCATATTGAGAAGCAGATCGGATGGGCCAAATTTCGCCGGAACGCTCCAAGGCCGGACGGGACAACAGAGATTTTTTCTGAGCAGAGAAAAACATTCCGGATCCGCCGAAAGAAGCCGGATCTTCCAGCCATGAAGCTGAAAGCTGACGCCGCGCGAAGCCTGCGGCAGATCGATCGCGTCCCGGGTGAGCACATTCGCGCTGCCGTCCCACCGGACAAGCCGATCCGTTAAACTGCCGGAACGCAACCGCTGAACATAGACGCAACGATCGATAAAATAAAACCGGGTCTTGCCCCAAAGACGCATAAGAAGATTCGTATCATGAGCGACCTTCAATCCAGGATGATAACCGCCTGCGGCCCGGAGAACCGATTTCCTGAACATCACGCCTCCGTGAAAAGTGTGCCAGGGAAAACGCTGAAGGAGGCCGCTCTTCATCGGAAAACGGTTCGATTTATTTCCAAGAGGACTCGCCCACCCGAGTATTTCTTCTCGATCCCTTTTAAAAACAATGGCGTTCCCTAACACAACTCCAACTTGGGGGTATTGGTCAAAAATGCGCGCCCCCTCCGCGAGCCTTCCCGCCAGCATGATATCGTCGGAATCGTGAGGCGCTATGTACCTCCCGCGGGCATGCTTGCGGATGTGGTTATGCCCGTATGAAGCGCCGCGATTCCGCTTGACCCGAAAAATCCGGACCCGGGCATCCTTCGCGTAAGACTGTGCTATCGCAAAAGTTCGATCGGTTGAGCCGTCGTCATAAATGATGAGTTCGAAAGAGATTCCCTTCTGCTTCAGAACGCTTTCGATGGACGCGGCGAGAAATCGTTCGGCATTGTAGGCGGGCATTGCCACGGTGACCTTGGGATTTTTCATCCTAGCCCTTGGCCTTTCCATGGATCACGCGCGACAAGATGCCGATCATTCGCATGGGAAGAACACCGATCCTCTTCATGAAGTACAAGGGCCTGCTCGAAAGATATTCCGAAGAGGCCCGGGCCCTTTGCCGTTCAAATGAAATCCACCATTCCAGGAAAACACCCCAACCAAAGGCAAGCGCAGGACAATTCAGCAGCGACATCCGGATCTCCTCCGCCCCGGAAATTCCTTGCTCGATCTCCTGCGGGCGCCGCAAGACGTTCGGAACCTGGAGATCGGAACCTAAGGCCAGGGAAAGGACCGTTTTTCTGTAGCGGACCGGGAGACGGATCCCCCGGAAACGCTCTACCAGACCCAGAGACACTGCCATCGCTGTCGTCAGTCCGGTACGGTGTGCGATTCCGAAAACATCCTCCCAGTCGATTTCTGTTCCATGTCGCTCGATAAGACAAGCCATGTCATTCACAAGGTAGATTTGCGGCTTTCCGTCTTTCAGCAAATTAATACTTAAATAGATTATATGCCCCGCAGGGGACAACCCGGGGCAAGAGTGTGCGGTTTGGGTCCGGTAAGAATTCCACGGAACGGGACGGCATTGCCCTCGGAGCCACTGCAGAAGACGGCCGGCGGAATCCCCCTTTAGATGAAAATTGGAAGGCGTTCGGAGGAGCTCGAGAGCGATGGGGTTTTCCTCTACGCCGGTTTTTATGAACGGGAGGTCGTGATCTATTTTCCAGTGCTCTTGCCAAGTAAGCGGAAACCGGGGTTGGAACCTAAAATCCAAGGATTCGACAATGCGTACAGCGTCCGAAAGCTGCTTCTCTTCTCCGAATATCAGCACATCCAGATCGGCGCTTCCTCTGGAAATGGGAATTTCCCCATAAATCCAGCGGTGCGAGAGAGGACCCTTGACCGCGGCGAACGGGAGATCGGAATCGGACAAGGCGGAGCACAGCTGCTCAAGAGCAGCTCCTTGAATAAAATCCTTTCCCATCGCCCAAGAGTACTCCGCAGTCATCTTGCGGTTGATTTCAGCCGGCAGTTCTTTCGAAATCGGCTCCAGATGAAACCAGAGGTAGCCGTTCAAATGGTGCGCGTTCATGAGAGAGAAAATGCGCGGCCAATCCGTTGGGCGAAGAACCCGAAGCTTGTTTAAGTACTCTTCTTTGGGATGACGGTGATAAGAGGAGCAGAGGAAGACGAACTCTTCGCAAGCCGTAAGGGGATCGGAGCTATCGCTCATAACCCTATTGTCCCTTCCTTGCGTCTGGTTCGTCTGGTACCAAAATGGTTGCCCCGCTAGGATTCGGCGCCGAGCCCGGCCGCTCCGCGGCCACGGTGCTCGGTCGCCACTCGGCCTCGGTGGAGTCCCGTGCTCCTGCACGTCGCACGGCCTGCATAAAAGAAGCTCGGCCTCACTTCGAATCCCAGAGGGAAACCTGATGAAGCCGTTCGAACCAAAAGGTTCAGCCGGCTTCATAAAATTGCCCCGCTAGGATTCGAACCTAGACAAGCAGATCCAGAATCTGCTGTGCTACCGTTACACCACAGGGCAAGAGAAACAGTCTTTGATTATATAATACCGGGGGAGGGGACGGGGATGGAACGGGTGATCTTCTTCGATGGGGTTTGCGATTTCTGCTCCTTCTGGGTCAAGTTCGTGATCCGGCGGGACCCCCAGGGTAAATTCCGTTTCGCGCCGCTGCAGTCTCCGATGGGCCGGGAGGTCTGCCGGACGCTGAATCTCCCAGAGGATCCGCCTCAATCGGTCATCCTGAAAGAAAACAACCGGACCTTCACCCAATCCGCGGCGTCGCTTAGGATCCTTAAGGAACTCACCGGCCTTTGGCCTCTCCTGTACGCCCTCATCGCCGTTCCCGCCCCGCTGCGGAATTTGGTCTACCGGTTCATCGCGACTAACCGGTACCGGTGGTTTGGAAAAGAGGAGTCCTGCTTTGTGCCGGCACCGGAGATCCGGAGCCGGTTCCTCAGTTAGACCGTCTTAGAGTGGACCGCGGCGCGCAAGAGTTCTTCGTCGAACCCTTCCGGCGTTTTCTTGTAGCGAGCGTATACATACAGGGCCGTCTGAAATACCGTCGTCAAGGTATCGTACAAAGCCTGCGCCAGGATCAGGTAGGCGACGCCACAGGTCTTGAACATCCATCCGGGTGTGAAAAGGAGCCCAACACCCGGCAGCATCAACACCCCGAAGATCGCCCCGAAGCTGATCTGCCCTACGAGCTGCTTGCCCCATGTCTCGCGAAGCAACTCCGCGGACCTGGCCAGCGCTTTCAGCGGAGGTTTTCCCTCAATGATGATCACGGGAACCGCGAAAAAACTTAGCAGGTTGAAGGCGATGTTCGAGACGTCCGCGACAATCTTTTCAATCCTCGTTCGGCCCAGCAATCCAAGGAGGAACCTCAACCCTGTCACCACCGCAGCCCAGCCAAGCAACGCGGGCAAACGCTTGAACGCCATCCGGAAGCCTGTCTCCAACGTGGGGTCTTCCCCGATAAACCGGGTAATCACGCAACCCACGATCGCAGCTGTGGAAAAATAAATCGCCGCGTTGGCAGCCAGCATCCAAAGGAACAGGGCCACGAAAGGTTTGATGCCGAAATAAAACAGGTTGGACTGAAACTTGTCTCCGGCGCCGGCCAGAATGCCGGCCCGTCCGCCCATGATCGAGTAGATCGCGATCATAAAAAGACCGAACGAAGAGAGGATCAGGACCCACTCGAGTAAGGAGAACAAGATCATCTCCTTGTCTTTTCGATAGACGTTCCACGAAGCGGCCATCAATTCCCAGGCGTGCGGATCTCCCGTCATGGGTCTCAAGAAGAGCAGAGGGTCTCGGCGGCTTTGCGCAGGCGCGGGATCACGCGCCCCTTGCCGGCCACTTGCAGAACGTGGAACAGGCTGGGCCCGACCGAACGGCCGGTGACGGCGACACGGGTCGGGTGGATGAGATCCGCCGCTTTGAGTTTCAGCTCCTGCGCCAACGCGCGGCAGGCTGCTTCCGCTCCGGCGGCGTCCCAGGTCTCCAGCTTTTCCAGCCGGTCGGCGTAAGCGGTAAGATTCGCCCCAACTCCTGGCTGCTTCAGCCGGGAATTAACCGCCTCCTCATCGAACGGGATCTCCTCCGTAAAGAGCCCCTGGGTCTGCCGGACAAGGTCCTCTACTGTTTCGGCGCGGCTCTTGTAGAGCTCCACCACCTCGGAGAGCCAGGGGCCGTCGGTCACCGTCCAGTTTCTCTCCCGGA
>JAUSCU010000043.1 GCA_030651065.1 Candidatus Omnitrophota bacterium
ATGGCTGTTCAACAAGCAGGCGATCCTGAAGCTGGCCGGTCTTAATGCCGGCTATGTTTCCCTGATCATCAGCGCGGCCGCCGGTTTCCTGGACCGGCCCAACGAGGAGCTGGTCCAAATGGCGGTGGAAGACCTGCAAGCCTGCTTCCCGGGGGCCGGCCGGCTCACCCCCACCCGTTCCCAGGTTGTTCGGGAAAGGGATGCCACCGTTTCCCTGACGCCGGAGACGGAGAAACTCCGCCCCGGCCCCAAGACCCCGCTCGCCAACCTCTTCCTGGCCGGTGATTGGACCGCCACCGGCCTGCCGGCCACCATCGAATCTGCCGTCCTCAGCGGGGAACGGGCCGCCCAACTTCTCCTGGATTGTAAGTAGAAATATAAATCTAACTATTTTAGTCCTAAAATGTATAAAATCGGGTATACTTTTTGTGTTCAAACCGAAAAACCATGAAGAGACTATTTTTCTCCCCTAACTTAGCCCTTTTTTTAATTCTGGCCCTCCTTCTGCCGCCGCCATCGGCCATGTCCGTGTCCATGCCCGTTCGTCCTGAGCTGAGTCGAAGGACTCTACGCCCCTCCAATGCCGGCATGGAAGAATCCAAAGTCCGCGGCCAGATTAAAGATGCGTTAGATCCCGCCGCCGGGGTGGAGGAGAGGGTCGTTGTGAACCTAAAGGGCCAACCCGTCCCTGTTCCCGGGATCGTCTTTTCTATAACGCGCCCCCTGGACAGCGGAAAATATCCCGTTGCGCTCTTCTTTCACGGATTGGGATCAGGACGGGAAAACGATCGGATCAAGGATTTAGCCCAAATGCTTTCGGCCACGAATCGATTCATCGTTGTCCGGCCTGATTTCAGAAATCATAAAGTTGCCTGGAAAGGCAGGCCCCCGGATCCCAACGAGAGTGAGGGAGACCTGGAGCAATTAACTCTCCAGGGTCAGCTGGACGATGTCGCAGCGGTCGTGCGGTATCTTCGTCAAAATGTGCCGCAGGCGGATTTGTCCAGGGTGGCCATGTACGGGGTCAGTCTAGGCGGTTGGACGGCCCGGCGTGTTGCCGCAGCGGTTTACCAGGGAGACCCGCGATTTCATGAATTGGGAGTGCAGGTGGTTGTGGACAATGCAGGAATTCTTCAAGTTGGAAACGAATACCTCAGACGGCGGGTACTTTCTTTGATTCAAGGCCCCGCGGAATGGTTGGATCGTAGAGGGGGATGGTGGTTTCAAGATGCAGAAGAATGGAGGGACTATGATCCTTTGCAAGACTTGGCTGCCTTACCTCAATCGGTTCAATACTTGTATGTTTTCGGAGATCGGGATCCGCTTATTTTGTCCGAGGAAGATCAACGCACAAGATTTGAGGAAGTTCTTCGGGAGCGAGGTACCCCCGCTTGGGTGGTGAAGGATATGCAACACTCCATCCATTCTCTGCCTGAGCCCAAACGGAAAGAATTCTTGCGGGGGCTCTTGGATCCCATTCTGAAATTAAACCCCGCCGCCGGGCTGGAGGAGGACAGACTGTTCCAGACGGAAAAGATGAAGTCGCTCGGAATTACAGCCGCCGTGGAACAGGCGATCGGTGAGCGATCTTCCCAGCAGGACAGTTATGCCCTGGTTCCCATCGGTGGGGAAAAGCCGGTAGCCGCGCTGGCGATGGTGGCCGACGGGAATGGGAAACAGGGAGGGGAGGTCAGCCGGCTGGCAATGGAGTGGATGTCCGAAAGGCTGAACCAAAACACTGATTTCCTGAAAGCCGTGCGGAGATACCGATCTTCTGTTCGCATGCTTCGCGGGTGGCGCGAAAAAGCTATCCAAGCTCAGATTCAATTCGAAATTCTCCAGTTGGACCAGGAAGTCGCGCGGCGTTTTCCGGGCGAAAGCGGCTCCACGCTGACCCTCCTCCTTCTCGTTGGAAACCGGGCGATCGTGGCCCATGTGGGAGATTCTAGGGCTTACTGGAGAGGGGAGAATAACCTGTTCAGACTGCTGACGCGCGATCATACCGATGCCTGGCTGATCATCGATCGCCAGCTGAGGGACGCTCTTCCTTCCAAGGAGAGGCCTGGCATGCCCGCGTTTGGCGTTCCCGCGCCGCCGGTTGCCGATCAGCTTTTCGATAAGATGCATCGAGACCCCATTATCGCCCACATGGCCGCGAGACAATATCGATCTCTCGGCCATATCCGCCTGACCGAATCCCAT
Organism: Candidatus Omnitrophota bacterium; assembly: GCA_030651065.1. Lineage (GTDB taxonomy): Bacteria > Omnitrophota > Gorgyraeia > 1-14-0-20-64-10 > 1-14-0-20-64-10 > JAUSCU01. The sequence continues at coordinate 2,203 of JAUSCU010000043.1, forward strand.
CGGCGGCAGATGGACAACATGAGGTATATTCCCGAGCCGGAAGTTTATTTCTCCAGCGTTATGCTGGAGAAAGGGCAGCGGTTGGCGCTGGTGAGCGATGGGTTTTGGGCCAGGGTCTCCGCGCGAACGATAGCCCACCTTCTCCATTTCCATGATCTGGCGGATTTGCCCCACTGGATGATTCATGAAGCCGGGCCGAACCGAGGGGACAACCAGACCGTCCTCACGATCCAGTACGACCCGCCCACCGCCGGGCTGGAGGAGGAGATCATCGAGTTCACCAATACCCGAGGGGAGAAGATCGTCGCGGCGGTGATGAAACCTGCCGGCCAAGGGCTCTTTCCTGTGGCGATGGTGTTCCATGGCCTGACCGGCAACAAGGAAGAAGAGCACATCCGGAAACTGGCGGAGCGGATGACTCAGGCCGGCTACCTGACCCTCCGGCCGGATTTTCGAAATAACCGCCGGCTGGAGCAGGATCGGGTGGACCCGCGGTTTAACCAGAGCGATGGAGATCTGTCCGAATATTCTTTGGATGGAGTGCTGGAGGATGTGGCGACCCTCGTGGAAAAGATTCCATCTGTACTCCCTGAAGCCGATCTTTCGAGGGTAGTGTTGGTGGGGCACAGCTACGGTGGGTGGACCGCCCGGCACGTGGCCGCGCTGAGTTTCCGGGGAGATAAGCGGTTTGCGCCGCTCAAAGTTCAAGCGGTGGCGGACCTTTCCGGCGCTATCCATCCGCGCGCGACTCTGTTGAGGACCCTGATGAATCTTCAGAAGGTGGATTTGAATAAAGCCAAAGAGATGCTGGATCAATGGCAACGGGACGGACGATTTGAACCCTTCGAAAACCAGCGGTACTGGCTCCGCGGTTGGGAACGATACGCGGCTACGGAAGATCTGTCGGCGATTCCCCTCAACATCCCGTACCTTTATTTCGTTGGCGATCAGGATAGCCTTGTTCTGGCCCAAGGAGTTGAAGCGGAGTACGGCTCCGCGGTCTATGAAGGTGTCCCAATGGCCAAGCCCTCGGCGCATTTCCTGGAAGTCCTCAAGCTCAGGGGAATTCCGCCGGTCATTTGGCCGAATCTGAGACATGCTTACGCCGGACCCAATCCCTTGCCAGCGAATGCTCCGCAGGATGTGTTGGAACAAACGATCTCCCGGATCCTTCAGGTGATTCCCTCCGCCTCTGCCGCCGGGGTGGAGGAGGACCTTTCCATCGGCTATTTCCAAACCAGCAGAGCGGCCATCGAGTTTCTAAGGAAGTACTATGGAATCCCGGAAGGGGAACACCTTGTCCAGTTGAGCGAGCATGTCTTCTTTAGTCCATTCGTGACCCCGGCAGAATTGCTCCTGACAGCGGTTGAGCGAGCAGCCCCACTAATGCAGGGAAAAGAAGTTCTGGAGATAGGGACCGCGCACGGGCATGCTGTTTCAGCCGCGGTGGTTTTGTCCGGGGCGGCGCGCGGAGTGGGGATCGACATCGATCAAGAAGCTGTCGCTTTGGGGCGAGAGTATCTTTCAAAGCTTGGTTTGACGGATAGGGTGGAACTTCTGGCCGGAGATATGTTTGCCCCGGTTGCAGGACGGCAGTTCGACTGGGTTATCTCCAATACCGCCAGCATTGAAATGGCCGAGAGATTCATCGCCTCCGTGGGGTCCTTTCTGCGGCCGGAGGGGGTGGCTCTCCTTCAGCCCTGGGACAACACTATTCGTGGTGAAGCGGCGTTCGCATCCGCCGATCTTTATCCGGAACGGTTTGTAAAAGCGGCGCGGAGGGCTGGGCTGGTTCTTCAGCCGGTATTGAAAGGGCCCGGCACTGTGAAAGTTTACGCGCTGGCCCGCCGCGTAGAACGTCTGGAAGAGGTCCGGAAGCTCTTTGCGGAAGGCGGCGATTACGAACGTCAGCAGACGGATCCTCGGAACCATAATGATCAGGACTTCACCTATTTTGTACACATGACGGACGAGCTGGCCGCCGGTCTCTTCGGAGCGGAGGGAATTTTTCCCTCCATGCTAAAGGAGCCGCACCGGCAGGAACTTATTTCCACGTCGATTGTCCATAGAGATCCCGAGAACCAAGTGCTGGACACCTATCGGAATCAGCGGATCGGCTACATCCTACGTGTTCCTCGGGGCAACATTGCCTGGGTGGCGCCGTTCGACTTCTTTTCAGACCGCAATCGTCAGTCTCTGCGGGCGATCCTGGGGGAGCGGGGAGAAAGAGGCCTCCTGCCGTTTAATGAATTGATCGAATCCAGCCAGCGGTATCAGACTGCCAATGAGGCTCTGGTGTTTGGAACCGGCGTGGATGGACGAAAGGTGGAAACCGTTGGAGTGATGGTTCTCCAAGATCCTTCCGGTACCGATGAAAGCGAAAAGAGCGGTCTGGTGTCAAAAGCCCGGGAATTGGGTCTGTCCATCGTGAAGATCCGTCCCAAACAAAGAACGAATCGATTTCTTGTCCCTTCGGGTTCGGAACAATTTATCAAACAGCTAGGTTTGCCGGCCCATCCGACACCGGAACAGCTGGAGTTGGCGCAAGCGCAGTTCGAAGCGTGGCAGAACAGGCAGAGCGAGGCATTGGCGCTGGAAAGGGAAAGCTATATCCCCAGGGTTCTTCGTTCGCAGCCCGCCGCCGGGGTGGAGGAAATCGGGTGGCCGGGCGTTCCGTCAGGAGAGGCATCAGCCGGTTTGCAAGAACCATCCAAATGGGACCGAACAGATGAGGAAATTGCGCAGGCTCTTCAAGAACACCCAGGCGGAGAGTTTGTACTCGATTGGTTGGTTCAGCGAACAGGTAAAAGTCTCGGTACGCTCAGAAATCACAACTGGAGGTCTTTGGTTGAGAAAGAAAATATCAGGCGGGTTGTCGTCGAGCTCAAATTAATAGAACCTGAAGAGCGCAATACAGATGCGGAAGGCTCTATCGACAAAGCCCTGCGCGAGCATCCGGGAGGATATCTCACCATGGAACAGCTGGCGGATCTTGCATCTGTTGGGATTGCCAGCTTAGTCAAATACGATTGGCGCGCTCGAGTTGACCAGCAAAATCTTGTCCGTTCCGCCAATACTCCTCAAGGTAAACCCATTCTTCTTCTGGTTCTTGGGCAGAAACTGTCGAGCATCGACCGAAGTGAGAAACCGCCTTGGGAACCCCACACGGGTCGCTTGCGGGGTCTGGAGGATTTTCCTCTGGAGCTCCAGGGAGCGCTTTCAAAGGCTTCAGGTTTTGCGCAGAGGGTGCTGGTGCTTGCGGAGTTTTTAAGATGGGATGACGCCACGCTTGGCCTCAGGGCAGGAATGTCAAAACGGCCCAATGCCTGGAGAAATCTACAAATAGAAACCCCTCTTCCTGAGGCCGTTCGAGCTTTCAGTGCGGCCGTTAATGCGGACCCGGTTTTTCTGCTGACCGGCCAATCGGAGCTGTCGGCGCTTCAATCCCGTTTCCCAGCTCAACGGCTTGAATTGCTTGCTACCGCGCAAGGACTCACTCAGGAAGAGTTGGCATCTCAAGCGGGTATCAGTCAAAGCGCTGTGTATCTTCTGTTTTCGCGTGCAGGGACGTTGGATCGCCAGAGCCTTTTTACGTTTTCATACATTTTGGAGCGGGAGCCTGCCACCATTGAAACCGGTTTTCCAATCCCGAAGAAGGAATTGCTTTTCGATCCGGCCGGGGAAACCGGCTTCAGCAGAACCATGTTTGTCGGGGTGTCCAAACCGAAATACGGTCCTCGAGCAGAGGCGCTGCAGGATGCGATTGTCCAGGCCTGGAGAGAGGCCAACAGGCAGGGAGAAAATTACCCCGTAGAGGTATGGGAGAGCGAAATCGCGCCAGATCCCGATTACGGATATCCCGGACTGGCCGCCCGTCTTATGTCTGCGAATGCGGGAACTCTCGAGCAGGGTGTCTATTATGGGTTGATTACTCCCGGCGTGGCCGATAAGCTGCGTCAACGACAAGAACTCAATCTCGAGGAAGTCTCGGAATTGGCTGCAAGCTTGGCTGCCGCCTATCTGGAATTGACGGAACTGCTTGAGGCCGTTCCGAGTCTTAAGCCACCGAAAGGTTATCCGAATACCCAATCGGCGAAACAGCGCATACGGCATCCGTGGGATCTCATTGCTCGATTTATGACTCAGGAACGGATGTTGCTGATCTTGAACAAGATCCCATCGGCCCACAACATTCTCAAAACCTCCATTCTGGATTCCTCCAACCCGGAGGGCAGACTTAAAAAGAAAGAAAGCGCGATTGCCCATTTATCGCGAGAATTTCCCGGCCTTTCACGGAGGCTCATCAGCCGTTATGTTTGGATGTACGCGAATCCTGAGGAAATGCTCCCGAAAGCCGTTGAACTTCATACGCGCCTGGAGAATTGGGGGAAACGCGGTTGGATTCGATCTCGTCATTGGAAAGACGATCGGATCGAGAGTCCGGAAGCATTTGCGAGCCGAATTGTTGGAAACTCGGTCATCTCGGCGGAGAGGGTTCTTGCTCAGGCAGGGGTAAGGGATGCGGTGCTCCGCTCGAGTCTGGAACAGGCCCCATTTGAACCTCTGCGTGAAGCTGCACTTCGGATCCCCGGACTCCAGACTGATTTGGAGGCGCGGGATTTGGTTAATCGGGTTGCCGGGTGGCGTCAAGCGCTGGATCCGGGATTTTTTTCCGATGCGCCGAATCCGGAAGGCAGCGCGGCGAATATTCTTTTTGCTTATGCGAATCCGTTTCTTACCTCTGTTCAAGCGGCCCTCGCAGATCTCCAGCGAGAATTTCCGAGAGATCCGAATGAATTGGATGCCTTTGCTCGCCGGATTGCCGAGAAAACCATGACCGGTTTGGAGGAATCGGCAGCGGCAACGATGGTTCGCCTGGCGCAGGCGGTTCCCATACGGTCCATGTTGGCGATTCAGGCCTCCGTCTTGGAAACTCGCGGGGGACTGGAGGAGCTTCTAGAGGCCATTCCCCAAGAAGGGAATCTCTCCTGGGTTATTCTGCAAGGTAACGATCCTTCGGATTGGACGGCGACGCTGATGAGTCAGGAAGCCGACTCTGTGGTGTTTGTGGGAGATCTCTCCTTGGGTGCGGCCGTTGGGCAGATGTTGCCCGAGAGCATGACGATAACGGTGCTGGATCCGGGAGCCGCGCTTCAGCGGATCTTTTTGGCGTTGGGAATCCAGCCAGAGATGGTCAGCACCATCGATTGGGTTGGGTTGGAAGAACAGCGCCAGCCACTTCAGTCTGCCTAACACCCGCTTCGGGAGTTGTACACCCGCCTCGGAAGTTCTTGCCTAGCCATCGGTAGGCGAGTAAAATAGTCAATCTCCATGAACCTTAATACCTACCTGAAACAGCGTCAAACCCTGGTGAACCGTGCCCTGGAGCGGTACCTTCCGCCCCCTTATTTCGCGCCGGGCCGACTCCATGAGGCCATGCGGTACAGCGTGTTAGGAGAAGGGAAGCGGATCCGGCCGGTGCTGGCTCTGGCCGCCTGCGAGGCGGCTGGAGGCAAGGCCTCCGACGCTCTGCACGCCGCCTGCGCGCTGGAACTGATCCATGCCTACTCCCTGGTCCATGACGACTTGCCGGCGATGGATGACGACGATTTCCGGCGCGGAAAACTCTCCTGCCACAAGAAGTTCGGCGAGGCGCTCGGGATCTTGACCGGGGACGCGCTGCTGACTTACGCTTTTGACCTGCTGACCCGCGCGAACCACGGCGCTTCGGTCCACCTGCGGGTGATCCGGGAGGTGGCGGAGGCCATCGGCACCGAGGGGATGGTGGGCGGGCAGGTGGCCGACATCACGATCCCCAGAGCCAAACTGGACGCCCGGGCGATGGAGTTCATCAATACCCGAAAGACCGGGGCGCTTATCTCGGGTTCAGTCCGGGTGGGGGCGCTGCTCGGCCGGGCCACACCCACGGTTTATTCGGCCCTGCGCCGCTACGGAGACCGGGTGGGGCTGGTCTTCCAGTTGGTGGACGATCTTTTGGACAAGGACGGCGCGGTGCGCCTGCACGGCAAGGAAAAGGTGTGGCAGCGGGCCGAGCGTCTGACCCAGGAGGCGGTGGCCGCCGTCCGCCCTCTGGGCGTTCGAGCCGAGCCGCTGCGTGAATTGGCCCGTTTCATCCTAACCCGGTCTTCCTAAAATATGACCCCACCACCTCTTGGATACACGACTGTTGCAAAGCAACAGTTGCTTCTGCGAAGCATGAGTCCAAGCTTTGCTTGGACTCGTATTCAAGAGGTGGTGGGGTGAGCCGACTGATCGATCAAATCAATTTTCCAGAGGACTTGCGGGCGTTGGACCCCAAGCAGCTGCCGCAGGTCTCCCAAGAGATCCGCCAGCTGATCATCGATAACGTCTCCCAGACCGGCGGCCATTTCTCGGGCCCGCTCGGCGCGGTGGACCTGATAGTTGCCCTCCATTACGTTTTCAACACTCCCAAGGACAAGCTGGTCTGGGACGTCGGCTACCAGGCCTACGCCCACAAGATCCTCACCGGCCGGCGTGAGCGGTTCGGCACCCTGCGCCAGTGGAAGGGGATTTCAGGGTTTCCGCACCGGGATGAGAGCCCCTACGACCTGTTCACGATCGGCCACGGCGGCACCTCCATCTCCACGGCGCTGGGGCTGGCGAAGGCGCGGGACCATCAGGGGGAGTCCTACAAGGTGGTGGCGGTGATCGGCGACGGATCCCTGCCGGAAGGGATGGCGCTGGAGGGTTTGAACCACGGCGGCCACTTGAAGAGCGACCTGCTGGTGATCTTAAACGACAACAACATGGCGATCGCCCCGGCCGTGGGAGCGTTGACCAACTGTTTCAACCGGATCATCACCGATCCTCTTTATAACCGGGTCCGCCGCGAAGTGGAGCGGACGATGTGCCGCGTGCCCCGCTTCGGTTTCCGGCTGCTGCGTGCCGCGAAGCGATTGGAGGAGGGTTTGAAGAACCTGCTGGTGCCCGGCATCATCTTCGAGGAGCTCGGGTTCCGCTATTTCGGTCCGGTGGACGGGCACAACCTCGATCAGATGATCAGCACCTTGAAGCACATCAAGGACCTGCCGGGTCCAAAGCTCCTTCACGTCAATACCGTTAAGGGAAAAGGTTACGCGCCGGCTGAGACGAACCAGTGGAAATACCACGGGGTCACCCCGTTCGACGCGGCCACCGGCGAATTCATCAAGAAGCCGGCGCCGGAGACCTTCATGCAGCGGTTCGGCAAGACGATGATCCGGCTGGCTCAAGAAGACAAGCGCATCGTGGCGATCACGGCCGCCATGCCCGATGGCACCGGCCTCGTGGAGTACGCGAAAACGCTTCCGGAGCAGTTCTACGACGTCGGCATGTGCGAGCAGCACGCGGTCGGCTTCGCGGCGGGGCTCTCGCGCGGCGGAATGAAGCCGGTAGCGGCGATCTATTCCACCTTCCTGCAGCGCGGTTACGACCAGGTGATTCACGACGTCTGCATCCAGAACTTGCCCGTCGTTTTCGCGATGGACCGGGCGGGCCTGGTCGGAGACGACGGCATCACCCATCACGGTGTCTTCGACATCGCCTATCTCTCGGTGCTGCCGCGCATCACGCTGATGGCGCCGAAGGACCTGGACGAGCTGGAGGAGATGCTCGGTTTTGCTCTCCGCCACCCGGGGCCGATCGGCTTGCGCTACCCGCGCGGCGGTGTTTTGAGGTTTCACCCGGAGCTTCCGATTTCGGTACCGCGCGAGCCGGTACCCCTCGAGATGGGCAAGGCGGAGGTACTGACCCGCGGGTCGGATCTCGCGATCGCGGCGGTCGGCAGCATGGTCTACCCGGCGCTTGAGGCAGCGCTGCTGCTCAAGGAAAAAGGGATCTCGGTAACCGTGGTGAACGTCCGGTTCGTCAAGCCGTTTGACAGGGAACTCTTCGCGGCGCTGGCCCATGAACACCGTGCTTTGCTGACCGTCGAGGAGGGGTCCCTTCAGGGCGGTTTCGGAATGACGCTGACCGAGCAGCTGGAGGGGGCGCGCAACGGCCTCCGCATCAAGGCGATCGGGATCCCGGACAAATTCTTTGAGCATGGAAAACGGGAGATCCTGCTGGAGCAGGCGGGGCTCACGCCGGAGGCGATGGTGGCGGCCGCTCAGGAACTTCTGGAGAAGGGCTCCATCTATGCCCGCTAGCACCGGAGTTTTGGAGGCATCCCCGGTACTGTCGGTCGAAGAGGCGATCCACCGGGCGGGGCAGTTTCTGCTGGACCAGCAGGACGGGCTGGGCGCTTGGTGCGGCGAGCTGGAGGCCGACACTACGCTTGAGTCGGACACGGTCAAGATGTGGCACTTGCTCGGCCGGGTGGATTTGAAGAAGCAGGAACAGCTGGTTCGCTGGATCTTGAAGCAGGAGTTGCCGGGAGGAGGTTGGCCTATCTACGCGGGCGGTCCCGCGGAGCTCAACGCCACCGTCAAGGCGCATGTGGCGCTACGGCTGGCCGGGTTGCCGGAACAGAACGAGGTCTTGCGCCGCTCCCGCGCGGCGGTCCTGCGGCTGGGCGGCCTGGAGCGGATCAACAGCTTCGAGAAAACTTACCTGGCGCTGTTCGGGCTTTACCCCTGGGACCAGGTGCCGGCGCTGCCGCCCGAGGTGGTTCTGCTGCCGACATGGTTCCCGGTCAACATTTACGAGATCTCCTACTGGTCCCGCGCGATCCTCATCCCTCTGGCCGTCCTATACGGGCTCCGGCCTTCCTGGAAAAAAGCGGCGTTCACTGTAGATGATCTCTGGGTCAACCCGGCCAAGAAACGGGAGAGGATCACGAATTTTCAGAAGGGCGGGGCGGTCTGGAGGGTGCTTTTTCTCATCTCGAACCAGCTGCTGCAGTGGCACGAGAAGCTTCCCTGGAAACCGTTCCGCCGCGCGGCGCTCGCCAAAGCCGACCGCTGGATGAACGAGCGGATGGTGGGGACCGATGGGCTGGGGGCGATCTTCCCGGCCATGATCAACGCGGTTTTCGCGCTTAAAGCGCTTGGCTACGGGGACGGCGACCCGCTGTTCGAGCAGGCGGTCAAGGAGATGGAACGGCTGGAGATGCCGGCCGCAGGGGGGCTCAGGGTGCAGCCCTGTTTCTCCGCGCTCTGGGACACGGCGATCTCCCTCACCGCGCTGGGCAAGGCAGCGCTGCCGGGCAGCGGGCCCGCGCTTGAGCAGGCGGTGAACTGGCTCAAAGAATCGGAGATCCGGATCTGGGGCGATTGGCGGATCAAAAACCCCAAGGCCAAACCGGGCGGCTGGGCGTTTGAGTTCCGCAATCCTTTCTATCCCGACGTGGACGACACCGCGCAGGTGCTTCTCGGATTCCAGGCCTTTTACGGAAAGCCGGCCGCCTACTCGATCGGTGCTTACGACCGGGGGCTGGAGTGGACGCTCAGCATGCAGAACCGGGACGGCGGCTGGAGCTCCTACGACAAGAACAACGACAAGGCAGTGCTGAACCATTTTCCGTTCGCGGACCACAACGCGATGCTGGATCCTTCTGCCTGCGATATCACCGGGCGGGTGCTGGAGATGCTCGCGGGGGCGGGCCTGACCTGCAAGCACCCGGCGGTCCGCCGCGGCATCGCTTACCTGAAAAAAAACCAGGAGCCGGACGGTACCTGGTTCGGCCGTTGGGGGGTCAACTACATCTATGGTACCTGGCTCGCTCTGCGGGGATTGCAGGCGGTCGGCGAACCGCTGGAAGAGGCCCGTTACCAGCGGGCCGGTGCCTGGCTGATCTCCTGCCAGAACCCCGACGGAGGGTGGGGCGAGAGCTGCCGTTCCTACGATGACCCGTCTCAAAAAGGGCGGGGCCTCTCCACCGCTTCTCAGACTTCCTGGGCGCTGATGGCGCTCATCTCTTTGGAGAAAATGAACGAACCGGCTTTTCGGAAGGGAATCGAATATTTACTCCGCACCCAGCAGCAGGACGGCAACTGGGCGGAAGAGCCGTTCACCGGCACCGGGTTCCCGCGCGTGTTTTATTTGAAGTATCACCTGTACCGGACATATTTCCCGCTGCTGGCGCTTCTCGAGGCGCGGGAATTCCTTAAGGAGTAACGAATGGCGATCGCATGGCGGCAGGGAATGGCGGTGGCGAACTATATCTTCCAGCAGCGTCTGAAAGGGGTGGAGAAGTACCCCCTCGTGCTGATGCTTGAACCGTTGTTCCGCTGCAACCTGGAATGCGCCGGCTGCGGGAAGATCCAATACCCGGAGGAGATCCTGAAGAAGAGGCTCTCCCCCCAGGAGTGCGAGGACGCGGCGATGGAGTGCGGGGCGCCGGTGGTCTCGATTGCCGGCGGGGAGCCGTTGATTCACCCCGAGATGCCGGAGATCGCCCAGCGGCTGGTCAAGCGCAAGAAGTTCGTTTATCTTTGCACCAACGCGGTCTTGCTTGGGCGGGAGATGAAGAAATACAAGCCGTCCCCCTATTTCCGGTTCAGCATCCACCTGGACGGCCTGGAGGAGACGCACGACAAATCGGTCTGCCGCAAGGGGGTGTTCAAGCAAGCGGTGGAGGGGATCAAGGAGGCCAAGAAGGCCGGGTTCACCGTCTCCACGAACACCACGATCTTCCTGGGCGCGGATCCGGCTGAGTTTCGCCGCATGTTCGATTTCCTGACCGACCTCGGCGTGGACGGTATGATGATCTCCCCCGGCTATTCCTACGAGAAGGCGCCGGACCAGGAGCATTTCCTGCAAAGGGAAGAAACTAAGGCCCTCTTCCGAAAGATTTTGGACAATGCCGATCCCCGGTGGCGATTCAACCATTCCAGCTTCTTCCTGGAGTTCCTGCAAGGGGACCGGGACTACCAGTGCACCGCCTGGGGAAATCCCACCCGCAACGTCTTCGGCTGGCAGAAACCCTGCTACCTGATGAGCGACGGCTACGTGAAGTCGTTCCGGGAGCTCATCGATGAGACCCCCTGGGAGCGTTACGGCACCGGACGGGACCCTCGCTGCAACGACTGCATGGTGCACTGCGGCTACGAGGCGACCGCCGTGACCGATGCCACCCGGAACCTTCCGAACATGCTGCATGCCCTGAAACCGATCGGGAAAACCCGCGTGAAGGAAGAGGAACTGGAAGTAAGCGGGGTCGGCCGTTGACGTTGGTGAAGGCTCCGGAGCAGGCCCAGGCGCCCCGGTTGCTTCTCGAGGCGCTCAGATCCCGCGGATTCGATTTCTTTTGCGGGGTGGCCGACTCCACGATCGCTTCCCTGATCAGTGAGCTTGGGGAAGATTATCTCTCGGCGACCCGGGAAGACCTGGCGGTCGGCATGGCTTCGGGCGCCTATCTCTCCGGGCGGCGCCCCGTGGTGCTGATGCAGAATTCCGGGTTGGGCTACTGCCTGAACGCACTGACGTCGTTGAACCTCATCTACAAAATCCCGCTGCTCTTGATCGTCGGCTACCGGGGTTATCAGGGCAAGGACGCGCCGGAGCACCTCGTGATGGGGGCCCACTGCGAGGCGCTTCTTCGGGAGGTCGGGATCCCGGTTTTTGTTCCGGAAGCCGGGCAAGCGGCCGAGGCGGTCGCGGAGGCGGCCGCGGTGCTGCGCGGTCAAAAAATTCCGGCGGCCCTTTTCATCCGGCCGGGGGTGCTGTGATGACCACGCGCGAAGCCATCGGAATTGTAGCGAAGCGGCTCAAGGGCGAGCTGGCGGTCTGCACCACCGGCTACACCTGCCGGGACATGCAGGCGGTTTCGGACCGGCCCGGGAACTTCTACATGATCGGCTCGATGGGGCTGGCCGCCTCGCTTGGGCTCGGGGTGGCGCTCTCCAAACCGCGAGCCCGCGTGGTGATCTTCGACGGCGATGGGGCGGCCCTGATGGGCCTGGGCAACCTGCCGGCCATCGGCACACTGGCCCCGGCCAACCTGATCCACGTTGTTTTCGATAACGGGGTGTTCGCCTCAACGGGAAATCAGCCGACTTATTCCGGCAGCGTTCCCTTGGACCGGTTGGCTGCTGCCTCCGGTTACCGGCAGGTGGGCCGGGCAGGGACGCCGGAAGAGCTTGAGAGAGAATGGGATCGGATCCGCAATGGGGCCGGACCGGCGTTTCTTTTGGTGAAATGCCGGCCGGATGAGGGACCGCCGGCCGAGCGGGTGCGGCTGGAGCCGGAGGCCATCACGGAAAGATTTAGGGAGGCAGTTCATGCGTCGTAAATCAAGAAGAAGATCGCCGTTTCGCAAGAGGACCCTGCTGAGAAGGTTTATCCGGCGAACCCGGGGAAGACCGGTCATGAAAGCTCCCCCGACGCTGGCGGAGAAAGAGGAAAAGGAAAGACTGGCGGCGCCCCCCGCACCCCCGCCGGCTCGCCCGACCCCCAAACGGCAAGTGCTGCTTTGCCCGGGGCCGGTGAACACGAGCCCGCACGTCCATGCCGCGCTGGGCGGTCCGGATATTTGCCACCGGGAACCCGAATTCTCGCATCTCCTGCAGCAGATCCGGGTGAAGCTGGTCCACGCGCTTGTGTTCGACGCCCGTTACCGCGCCGTTTTGATAAACGGCTCCGGCACCGCGGCGCTGGAGGCGGCGGTCCTTTCCTCCACCGATCCGGGGCAGAAGCTGCTGGTCATCAACAACGGCGTCTACGGGTCCCGCATCGCGCAGCTGGCGAGGATCCACCAGATCCCGCTCGTGGAGATCCGCTCACCGCTGACTGAAAGGCTCGACTTGAGCCGCGTAGCAGCGGCCCTCAAACGGGATTCCCGCATCGGAACCGTGGCGGTGGTGCACCACGAGACCTCCACCGGCATGCTGAACCCGGTCGAAGAGGTGGCGGCTCTCGCGAAGAAGTTCCGCCGGCGGTTGCTGATCGATGCCATCAGCAGTATCGGCGGCGAGAAGCTGGAGCTGCCGAAGCTCAACGCCGGCATTTGCGTGGGATCGGCCGGCAAATGCCTGCACGGCGCGCCCGGCCTCTCGTTCGTTCTGCTTTCGCAGGAGGAAGCGGCCCGCGTCTCGAAGATGAAGCCGAAATCGCTGTACCTTGATTTGGGACTCCACCTGAAAGCGCAAGAAAGAGGAGAGCTCCCCTTTACGCCGGCGGTTCCGCTGGTAGCCGCCTTAGGGGCGGCGCTGGACGACCTGGCCCGCGAGGGGGTGATCGGCCGGACTGCCCGCTACCGGGAGCGAGCGATCTTTCTTCGGCAGGGCTTCAAGAAGATGGGCTTGAAGTTTCTGCTCGAGGAGAAGCTCTTGTCCAACACGCTGACGGCGCTGTGGCTGCCCAAGGGAAAGGCCTACGAGCCGATCCACAGCTCCCTGAAAAAGGCCGGGTTCATCATCTATGCCGGTCAAAGCGAGCTTAAGGGCAAGATCCTGCGGGTGGCCCACATGGGCCAGCTGCTTCAGGCGGACCTGAAGGAGTTTCTCCGGGCGCTCAAGGAGGTTACTGCCGGGTGAAGTGGCTTGGGTTAGGGTTGGGCGCCGTGCTCTTCGCGGCGGTTCTCGCCGGTTCCGATCTGAAAGGGGTCTGGAGCCTGCTCAGCGATTTTCGGTGGCGGTTTGCCCTGGTCCTTCTTTTCTATGGGGTGATTTTCGGCCTCGACACCCTCGGCTGGAAGTTCGCACTGCGCCCGAACGTGCAGTCCCGGATCCCGTGGATCCGCCTGTTCCGGGCCCGTCTGGCCGGGGAAGCGGTCAACTACGTCACGCCGTCCGCTTCGCTCGGCGGCGAGCCGGTAAAGGCCTGGATCCTCTCGCGCCGGCATGGCGTCCCGATGCAGGAAGGGATGGCCTCGGTGGTGATCGCCAAGACCACCTTCACGTTGAGCATGCTGCTATTCGTGGCGGCGGGTGTGGCGGTCACCTTGATGACTCAGCCTTCTTCTTCCAAGCTGATGGCCTGGGTCTGGGTGGTGCTTCCGGGTTTGAGCCTGCTCACGCTGCTGTTCATTCTCATCCAGTTCCTGAATCCGTTTGAGCGGAGCAGCCGGTTCCTGTCCCGCTGGATGCCGGCCTGGTTCTTGAAATTAATCGAAAAAGTCCATCACTGGGACGCAGAGATAGTTTCCTTCTACCGGCAGTCTCCCGGTTCCGTCCTCTGGTCCCTTGGATTCCATTTCCTCGGCTGGCTGGCCGGCGCCCTGGAGGTTTATATCATCCTGCATTTCCTTCACCTGCCGGTTTCCTGGGCCACGGCCTTCTCTCTGGAAGCGCTCTGGGTGCTGCTGCGCAGCGGCGCCTGCCTGATCCCTGCTTCTCTGGGGGCCAGCGAGGGGTTCCTTCTGCTGATCTGCAGCGGGCTCGGGGTGAGCGCCATCGCCGGGCTGGCCTTGGGGCTGATCCGCCGGGCGCGGGAAGTGGTCTGGACCAGTCTGGGTCTGCTGGAGTTCTCGCGGGGAACCTAGTTCCATGAATCTCGTCACCGGTGCCACCGGTTTTGTCGGCAGCCACATTGTCTCTCAGCTTCTCGCCCGGGGGGAGAAAGTCCGCGTGCTGGTCCGCCCCGCGAGCCCCGCGAAGAACCTGCAGGGAATGGAGGTGGAGAGGTCCCAAGGGGACCTGACCGACCGGGCCTCCCTGAAAGCGGCCCTAGCCGGTTGCCGGAGGGTTTACCATGTGGCCGCCGATTACCGGCTCTGGACGCCGGACCCCTCGGCTCTCTATCTGAACAATGTGGTGGGCACCCGCAACGTGCTGGAGACCGCCCGGGAGGCGAAGGTGGAGCGGATTGTCTACACTTCCACCGTCGGCGCTTTGGGCCACGCGCGCAGCGGGGATGGTGCCGCCTCGGTCAGCGCCAACGAGGAAACGCCGGTCTCGCTGCACGACATGACCGGCCATTACAAGCGCTCCAAGTTCCTCGCCGAGGCGGAGGTGACGGCCGCCGCGCGGGCCGGCCTTCCGGTGGTGATCGTTAACCCCTCGACTCCGGTGGGGTCGCGGGATATCAAGCCGACGCCGACCGGCCAGATGATCGTGGATTTCCTGAACGGCCGGATGCCGGCCTACGTGGAGACGGGCCTGAACTTGATCGACGTGGAGGACGTGGCGGCCGGCCACCTGCTGGCGATGGAGAAGGGCCAAGTGGGCCAGCGGTACATCCTGGGCCACCGAAACCTCTCTCTCAAAGAGATCCTGGAGATGCTGGCGAAAATCAGCGGCCGCCCGGCGCCAACAGTTCGGCTCCCGCACGTGATCGCGCTGGGGGTGGCTGCGGTCAGCACTTTGGCGGCCCAGATAACCCGGCGGCCGCCGTTGGTTTCGTGGGAGAGCGTCCGGATCTCCAAACATAAAATGTTCTTTGATTCTTCGAAGGCGGTCAGAGATCTGGGCCTACCGCAAGGGTCCGTGGAGGAAGCTCTCTCCAAAGCGGTGTACTGGTTCAGGAAAAATGGTTACATTAGAAACTAGCCGGAAAACCGGTTCGATCCTGATCGTGGCGGCGGTTCCCCAGGAACTTCAGGATTTTCGTCCTCAGCGGAATTCCAAAGTGCAGTGCCTGGTGACCGGCATGGGCCCTCGGGCGGGGGAGGTGGTTCGCCGGCGGTTGGCGGAGGGAGACATCGAGCTTGTGGTGAGCACCGGTTTCGCCGGCGGGGTCCGTCCCGGCTTCCGGGTCGGCGATTTGGTGCTGGCTTCGGAGGTGATCCACGCCCCCTCTGGGCTCCGGCGCCGGCCGGTTTCCTCCTTTTTCAGCCTTAGCGAGTCGGCCTTTGTAGGCCCGTTCGTGACGGTGGAGAAGGCCCTGGCTGACCCGAAAGAGAAGGCATGGGCCGGGAACCGGTTTGGGGCGATCGCGGTTGATATGGAATCGGCCGCGGTGGCCCAGGCGGCGACCCAAGCCGGCGTGGCGTGGGTGGCGGTCCGGGCGATCCTGGATCCGATGGAAACGCCGCTGGTGATCCACTCGCGGGCGCAGGCGCTGCGCTGCTTGGCGGTCCCCCGGCGATGGAAAGAGTTTTCTGGTTTCCTGCAGATGGTCCGGACGGCGAGCCGGTCCCTTGCGGGCGGGTTGAATGATCTGATTGAGAGGAGAAAGCGATGGATCTAGACAAAGCGGCAGGGCTGATCGAATCGGAATACCAGTTCTTCACGCGGGTGCACCCCAAGTGGAGCCTCACGAAGGGCCCGCAGGACATGGAGCTGGTGGCGCACGCGCTGCGGGTGATCCTCCATATGGGCAAGGCGGGGGAATCCCTGCCGGAGTACCTGGCGTTGATCAAGACACAGCATGCCGACGGCGGCTGGGGCCGGGAATCCCAGGAAAAGGAATCAGCGGCGTGGGTCTCCGCGTTCTGCGGGTTGATGCTGATCCGGGCCAACACCGTGCTTAAAGATGCCGAGATCGAGAAATCCGTCTGTAAGTCGATCGACTATTTCCTGAACCAGCAGAAGGAGAACGGCCGCTGGGTGGACAGCGAGTGGGGCGACCTCGACACCACTTCCCACCCGGTCAGTTTCTTCAACGTGGTGATGGCTCTGGGGAGCCAGAAGATGAAGGATGCCGTCCGCTCCTCCTGGCGCAAGGGCCTGCGCTTCATCCTGGACGGCCAATCGGCCGACGGCGGATGGTATGACCCGGTCTTCCAGCCTTCCGGCGTGGAGACCACGGCCCACCTGGTGCAGGACTCGGTGATCGCTTCGCTCTCCATCCCGGACGGCCTGCCGGTGCGGCCTGCCTGCGAGAAGGGCCTGCGGTGGATCCTCGCGCACCAGGACGCCGACGGCTCCTGGGACGAGAAGAACGAAGACCACACGATGGACTGCACCCGCTCAACGCTGCTGATCTCAAAGATGCTCGGGGCGGAAGAGAAGGCTAGGGGCCCGATCGAGAAGGCGATGGAGTGGATCGTCACCAACAAGAACCCGGAGGGCTGGCCCGATTTCCCCGGCATGGAGACCAACCTGGAGAGGACTTGCGACGGCTTGGACGTGCTGCTGAAGTACCAGGCCTGGCGGCAGGCGGACTCGAAGGAAGTGGTCCGGCGCTGGGGCTATGTTCCCGGTGAGCCGACGTTCCTGCGGGGAGTTGCCGCGGGAGTTTAAGTGGATCCAATCTCTCCGGGCCAATCGGTGGGGGTAACGGTGGACGGCAAAGAGGTCGCCCTCTTTAACGTGGAGGGTCGATACTATGCCGTCGGCGGCCGTTGCCCCCACCGCAGCGGCCCGCTGGCTAAGGGCAAGGTGGAAAGGGTGGAAGGCAAGCCGGCCATCCGGTGCCCGCTCCACGGCTGGTTGTTCGAGCTGGAAACCGGGCGGTGCCTCACTCGCCCCGGAGCCGGCGTCCCATCCTATCCGGTTGAGTGCCGAGAGGATGGAGTTTTCCTGGGGGCGCCTCACGGCGAAGTCTCCGGACCGAGCCCTTCCGGCCAGATCGGCTGAATTGACCGCGATTCTCCTTGCCGCGGGTGTCGGCAAACGGATGGGGCCCGGTGCCGGCCCGAAGTGCCTCGCGCGGATCGGAGGGAAATCTCTCCTTTGCCGGACGCTGGAATCGCTCCGGGCGGTCGGCGTGGAAGAGGTCGCCCTCGTCACCGGGTTCCAGGCGGAGGGGGTGGCCCAAGAGGCCCGCGCCCATGCCGGCCGGATGAAACTGACGGTCCTGGAAAATCCCCGGTATAGGGAAGGGGCGATCCTTTCCCTCTGGACGGCCCGGGAATTTCTGGACCGGGACGTGCTGGTGATGGACGCCGACGTCCTCTGTCCCCAGGCTGCTTTCGAGAGATTGATGGGTTCCCCTCATCGGAACTGCCTGTTGGTGGACGGCTCGGTGAAGGAGACCGGTGAGGAGCAGATGGTATTCGGCCGGGAGGCCAAAGCGCTGCACATTGCTAAGAAGGCGCCTGAGGAGATCCGAGGCCGGATGGAGCTTTACGGGGAATCGCTCGGATTCCTTCGGTTGGAGGCAAGCGCCGCGGTTCTGCTCCGAAAACTGCTGGATCACAAGGTTCAGGCCGGCGTCGACTCCATTGAGCATGAGCAGCTCTATCCGGACCTGTTCGGGCAGGCGAAAGTAGGGTTCGAGCGGGTGGACGGGCTGGCCTGGACCGAGATCGATACGCCGGAGGACCTGTCCCAGGCGGAGAAGGAAGTCTACAGCCGCTGGTCGGGTCCGAAATGCGTTAACCGGGTGATCTCCGGGTGGTTTCTCCCGGTGGTCCTCCGCCTGCCGTTGACACCGAACCAGTGGACTTTCGTCAGTCTGCTGTTGGGGATGGCGTCCCTTTTGGCAATGACGCGGGGGACCCGCGAGGGGGAGCTCTGGGGGGCGCTGTTGTTCCAGCTGTTCTATATCGCGGACAACTGGGACGGAGAGGTGGCCCGGGCCAGGGGGTTGAGCACCCGCTGGGGCGGCTGGTTTGACGTGACCGTGGATGCGATCATTCAGATTATGCTCCCGTTGGCGATAGCCGCCGGGATCACCAAAGTCCTCGGCTGGGGATGGACCTTGTTGCTGGGCGGGCCGGCGGCCCTGGGAGTTGCCCTGGATTTCTGGATCACGCTGCGGGCGAAGGCAAGGGGGTTTGGGCCTGCCATCCCGGGGGATCCGGGTCAGGGCGGGCTCTCTGGGGCGGGTTCGCCGGTGATACAATGGTTCAAAGCCAACGCCACCAACGAGAATTTTTCCTGGGTGGTTGTGGCGGTGCTGGTGTTTCAATGGCAGCCTGCGCTGCTGGCGCTGATGACGATCGGCTGCCACCTGTTCTGGGTTCAGTATTTTCGAAAAGAGAGGTTGAGACTTCAATGAGTGACGGGCAGGTTTTCCGGAAAGGGTTCGGGCTGAAAGAGGAGGTCCAGAAGGACCTCGCCCAGGACTACCGGAGCCGGATCGTGGAGGAGGTCCGCTCCGGCGGCAACGCTCTGCAGGTCGGCGAGATCTCCTTTCGGCTGGCCAAGGAGTTCGGTTTCTGCTACGGGGTTGAGCGGGCGGTGGATTACGCCTACGAGACCAAGAAACGCTTCCCGGACCGCCGGATCTTCCTGACCACGGAGCTCATCCACAACCCCCGCGTGAACAACTGCCTGCGGGAGATGGGGATCGGCTTCCTGAACGGGACCGGCCCCCAGGACCGGAAGGTGGAGCAGCTGACGTCGGAGGATGTGGTGATCATCGCCGCGTTCGGCACCCGCGTCGAAGAGATGGAGATGCTGAAACACCGCGGCTGCGTGCTGGTGGACGCCACCTGCGGGTCGGTGGTGCTGGTCTGGAAGAGGGTGGAGCAGTACGCGCGGGACGGCTTCACGGCGGTCGTCCACGGCAACTACAAGCATGAGGAGACCCGCGCGACCGTCTCCCGCGCCACACAGTTCCCGGGCGGCCGGTACGTGGTGGTCTGGGACAAGCCCGAGGCGGCCAAGGTCTGCGACTACATTCGCAACGGCCAAGACCGGCAGGCCTTCCTGGACCAGTTTTCAGCCAAGAGCTCTCCGGGGTTCGATCCCGACCGGGATTTGCAGCGGGTCGGCGTGGCGAATCAGACCACGATGCTCTCCAGCGAATCCATTGAGATCGGTGAGATGCTCAAATCAGCCATGCGGGACCGGTACGGGGAAGGGCATATTGCTCAGCACTTTAGGACCTTCGACACCATCTGCAGCGCTACGCAGGATCGCCAGGACGCCGTGATGGAGATGGTGAAGGAACCGATGGACCTGATGATCGTCATCGGCGGTTTCAACTCCAGCAATACGAGCCACCTCTGTGAGATCGCCTTGCAGCACGCGCCCGCTTACCACATCGACGAGGCCGACTGCATCCTCTCCTCGTCGGAGATTCGGCACAAGCCGGTCGGCAGCGCGGTCCCGGTGGTCAGCCGCGATTGGCTCCCGCCGGGCAAGGTCACGATCGGCATCACAGCCGGCGCCTCCACCCCGAACCGGGTGATCGGCGACGCGATGCAGCGGATCGTCGAGGCCCGCGGCCTCTCCCTGCGTAGTTAGAAGTAGAAAATTTAGTTATTTTACTTGATTTCAAGTCCCTTCCTGAGCCATACTTCCTCTATATCCCCATGAAAATATCCTTGCGGCGCCTTTTGGCCGCTTTCCTGTGCCTTTCCCTTACTCTACCTGCCGGAGCCAGTCCTGAGCTCAGCCGAAGGACTCTGCGCGCGGGCCTGGAAGGGACCGTGGAGTCAGAACTCTCCGCCGGGCTGGAGGAGGAAACCCCGCTCGCCATGACGCTTCGGCAGTTGGACTTGACTCAGACCGAGATGGGCCGAGCGCTCGCGCGCCTGGGCTTTAATGGAAGGAAAGCCGTCCCGCAACCTACTCTTTCTACTTGGGCAATGGGCCAACGCCCAACGCCGGAAGGGGTTCTCAGGCGCCTTCCGATCCTGCATCGAATCTACAGCTACCGTTATTTAGCCAGGATTCGAGAAAAGGCTGGTTTGACGCCGGAGGAATTTTGGAATGCGTTGGAAGCCGCCGGCTGGCACAGTGACCAACCTATTTCCGGGAGAACACTGGCTCATTGGAAAAAACGAGGCGTTCCCCAAGAAGTTCTGGATCTTCTACCGGAAGTGGGGCGGATCGGCCATCGATTTAGCGCCTCTTTCGGGAAACATTCCAACTATCATGACCCGGATCGAGTGGCGCAGAAGCTCATGCGGGTGTTGGACCGTCTGGGGGAAAAACGTCTCACCTCCAGCCGATTTTTTAGTCGAGTGAATGGCCGCGTCCGCTTGAATCCCACGCAGGCCTCCAAACTCCTCGGAGGACATCCGACAAGCACCACTCTTTTGCAGGCACACAAAACCGGGAAGTCACTCGCAGACCAGGTCAACGATGTTTTGGACGCGGCGCTCCGGCGGAGGGATGATCTCTCCAGGAGACTTGGAAAATGGGGTGTCTGGGAAATAGAGATCAAAAAAAGCCGGCAAGTAGATAAGCGGCCCTGGAGTTACCAGCGTCTTTCGAGCGTGGCACGCCGCGCGAAGAACGCGGGGCTCTCCTTCCAGCAAAAGCTTCTCCAGCTTGGATCGCAATCCAAAACACCTCTCG
The DNA here is from genome assembly GCA_030651065.1 of Candidatus Omnitrophota bacterium. Lineage (GTDB taxonomy): Bacteria > Omnitrophota > Gorgyraeia > 1-14-0-20-64-10 > 1-14-0-20-64-10 > JAUSCU01. The sequence goes on from JAUSCU010000043.1 coordinate 23,181, forward strand.
GACGTGAACTCAAGAGCGCCCATTCCCAAATTGTCCGAACTGATAATTTCCCTTTGTACGGTCGAAGTTGGGCTAAGTTTCTGAGAGCCCACAAAGTCCCTCTGAAGAAAGCTTACGATCGCCCGCCTCGTCAGCGAACCCCGATTGCTGTTTATGTCGGACTCAAGCGAGGCCCGAAAGGAGAGCCTATTCTGGATCCGAAAAAGCTTGTTGGACACGTCCTGTTAAACCGGTGGAAAACTCTGTCTAAAAATCCGCGCGTGAGAAGGGCTAAAACCGTGTTTTTGGTTGTTTCGACATGGCGGAGCAATGACGGTCAAGTCTTGTTCAGCCATAACGGGACACCGCGGGCAACTGATCTGGATCCCAAGACATTCAACCCCAAGAAACCGTTCCGATTGATTATCGAGGTTGCCGGCCGCGATCCCCACCACGAAGCGCAGGTCGCCTGGCTGCTCAATACGAGCCGGACCGTCTATCCGTTCGAAGGTCAGACCCGCGTCTACCTGAGTCCTCTATTCCGAAGCGGAAGGGTGGCGCGCGGATCCGTTCTTTTTCGGGCCGTCACGGCCATTCGTCCGGAACTTCGGTCGGAAATCGCTTCTCTCGAACCCGAAACGGTCTATTTGACCCATGTAAAGACTTCCCGAAAGCACGGTGCCAAAAGCCGACAAGCTTACTTTGATGCGGGAGCTGGACGGCGTTCTACCTCGATGCCTTATTCCAAAGAAAAGCCAGCTAAGCTTACCGTGCGTGTGGACCCCACGACCTGGGACTCGCTGGCCGGCTGGGAAATGCACCATGCAAGAAAAGTTTTTCCCCGATCGGACCGGCCGGCTCAGATTTCCTATCAGGTTTTTCTAGACCCGCCTGTGGACAATAACGGCTTGGTGGACGCCTCTGCGGCTGATTCGATCACGGCAACCCTGACTTCTTGGGAACAGCTGTGGAGAGAGGTGGTTCCCTCTTCGGCAGAAAAAGTCGTTTTACAGGGAGGGGTCCTGCACCCCACTTCATCTTCCGATTGGCTGAATCTCACGTTTGAAGGGGAGCCTTACTCGACCTCTATTCGGAAAAGCAGCACCGCGAAGGATATCCCTCTTCAACTGGAGTTTTTGGGCCAAGACCTTTTGCGCCGTCCGCAGGTTATGCGCCGGATGGACACCGGGGAGGTGGTTTATCCGGCCTCCCAGCACCGACGGATCCGGGTGGGAACCCTTCTCTACAAGGCGGCTTATGAGTTCGGGGAGGATGCCATTCGTGCCGCGTTAAAACAGGCGGGCGAAAGCGTGGCCTTCGAGCATATTCCCGTCATCCAGCTGGGTCAGCGGGCTGCTTTTCGGGACCCTCTTCGGGGGGTTTACCGGAGGCTGAGCGTGCCGTTTCGGCCGGGGTTCACGGTTAACGCCACGGCGCATCCTTTGAAAAGCAGTGCGAGTGCGAATGGCGATCCGAGAGAGTGGATCCTCAGCGAAGCCCACGATGAAAAGAACGGCCGCCTCGTATTTGTTCACCGAGACCAGATCCGTCATGCGCGGGCCATCGCGCTTCACAAAACAGGCCAGATCGCTTCAACCGAAGAACAGGTGGAGGCAGTGCAGCGGCTTTATCGATGGGGTTACTTTAATAAGCCCAACGGTCTTACAACCGACCACCTCGTGGATCTTTTGTTTGATTACCATGGCGAAGTCTTCGGAACGACTGCGACAAATGGCATGTTCGAGTTGACCGTCGCGGCCAGCACCCGTTTTCCAAAAGAACCTGGCCGTTTCTGGGAAACCGTCTATCTTTCCCTGAAAGAAGCCGAGCACATAAAACCAGCCCGGGCGGCCGATCGCCATCTTTTGGATGTCGCCTCCCAGCTTGCTGCCGGGCTGGAGGAGACCTCTCAGGACCGACAGTGGAAGAGTACGCATGCAAAGATCATCAAAGCGCTCCGATCTCATCCGGGCGGCCGGCTGATGGCGACAGATCTGGCGAAGTTGACCGGCCTGGGCAGGGTGGCCCTCTACACTCACGACTATCGTTCGTTGGTTGCAGCGGAGAACAAACGCCGCGCCGGGATGAAACGCCCCAAGCTGGCGATCGAGCTTCGAGAATATCAAGAACATACGGAGGATCCGGAGCAAGCGATCGTGAAAGCGCTCCGGTCCCATCCGGGCGGCCGGATGACAGTGAAAGAGTTGGCGAAACGGGCCGATGTGGGCGAGTTAACCCTCTACAATTACAACTACCGTTCTCTGGTTGAGGCGGAGAATAAGCGCCGCGCCGGGATGAGACGGCCCCGGCCGGCGATTATCCTTCTAAGGCCTGGCCGCCCCCCATCCGCCGCCGGGTTGGAGGAAGAAACTCGGCGGGAGTTTGTTCAGAAGCTTGTCGGAGCGGCGGTTCAGGCCAACAGCTGGGTCCGGGTGTTGGGAACTCTGGCTGGCTCGGTAACGGTGGCGTTGCCCGCGGAGAGCCCGGCTCCGCCCACAGTAGCTTGGCCTCCACAAGTTTCCCGGAAGGATTCTGTAAGAACAGTGACCGGTTCGCTATTGGGTTACGCGCATATGCCGGAGATTATCCGGTCCGAGGCCGAAAGTCTGAAGGCTCAAATGGTGCCCGAATCGCAGCTTGCTTTGGCCCACTACGTTCAGTCCGTTATCAATTCCCGGCGTCAAAGCGGAGAGGTGGCAATGGCGCATCACCGTGCTGCCGATCTTTTCCGTCATCTGGAGCAGGGGTCTGGAGACAGTGAATGGCTCCGCTCGGTTTTTCAGCAGATTCGAGGAACGGGGGAGATTCGGCTCGCCCCGGATCGCGGTTTTTGGATCGATGAACTGCTCCGAGCGCCGCTGCGGGAGATGACCGATGAGGAGTTAACCCAGGCGCTCACGGCCAGCACCCAATCTTTTTTATTGGAACTGCGGCAGAGCATGGCGTTCGCGGTCGACGTTTACTCCACGGTTCGGAGGCAATTCCATCAAAATTCTTCTCCCACTCCCCAACGGGACAGAGAACCCATCCAGGCTAAGCTCGAAACTCAGCCGGATGCTCCCGCGCCAAAACCAGCGGATTCCGAATCAGAGACGCGTTCTCCTTCAGAAATTCCTGACCGGCCCGCAGTGGTGGAGGAACTTGTGGTGGATGAAATGGTTCCGCTCTCCATTCCGGTGGAGCTGGCCGCGCAGGAGCGGCTCTGGGTTCATTTGGAGAACGGAACATTTGGGAATCTATCGAATGTGACCTGGAGGGTTATTCCGTCCGAAGTGGAGGAGGCTGTTTCCCGGCTGGCCGATTTCAAGGAGCAGGATGGAATCCAGCGGTTTATCTTTTTGGATGCCGGGACGGCCCAGATTCAGCAGATCGAAGCTCGTTTGCCGGTAGGTCACGCGCCAGTTTTTCAGATCGACGAAGAAACGGCGACCTACCTCTCTCCGGCCGTGATCGCCGCGCTGATGAGTTTCCGGGAGCTGGCCCCCGATCTTTTGGGCCCGGACGGGGTGCGCCCCGACTACGAACTGACCCTTCGCCGATCCAAGGCGGGGGACCTGCTGCTGACACTCGCCTAAAAAATCGCTTGACACAGACTTCCGTCTCGTGTACTTTTGTCTACATGAAGACTGAATCCCTTACCGACCGGCAAAAACAGGTTCTGCATCTGATCCGGCGCCATCTCTCCTCCGACGGGGCTCCCCCCACCATCCGTGAACTCAGGGAGGGCTTGTCCTTGAAATCTCTTCGCGGCGTCACCGTCCATCTGGACGCCTTGGTCCGAAAAGGGTACATCCAGCGCTCCCGCAACGCGCGGGGCATCCGGATTCTGGCGAAGGGTGAAGGCCCGAGAGTGAAGGGCGGAGAGGTGATTCGCTTACCTTACACCCTGGATCCTTCGCCGATCTTTATCCCAGTGGTCGGCCGGATCGCGGCCGGAGCCCCTCTGTTGGCGGAACAGCATATTGAAGAACGGCTGGCGGTGGATCCCCGCTTTGTGCCCGGTCCCGGCTGCTTCGCGGTTCGCGTGCACGGCGACAGCATGATCAACGCCGGCATTTCGGATGGCGACTACATCATGGTCCGGCCTCAAGCCGAGGCGGACAACGGCCAGATCGTGGCGGTGCTGATCGAGGGAGAGGCGACCGTCAAGCGTTTCTACCGGGAAAAGGGCGGCCGGATCCGGCTTCAGCCGGAGAACCCGGCGGTCGATCCGATTTTCGTCAACCCCCGCGACCAGTCGGTCCGGATCCTGGGGAAGGTGGTCGGCCTCTTCCGAAAGATGTAAGATAGAGGCAGGAGGATCCCCGATGCCTAAAGCGTTCGTCATGATTGATGTCCATCCCGGCCGCGAGGCCGACGCCCAGGATGTAATCCGGAAGATGCCGGGTGTTGAGTCTGTCTATCAGGTCACCGGCTCCCACGACATGATTGCCTTTGTCGACGCGGAACCCTATGAAGAGCTGGCGGTCATTGTTTCCAAGATGCGCAAGCTGGACGGCGTTCGGGCGACCGACACCGAGCTCGTGCTCCGCTAGCAGTTGAAAGATTCCCAAGTCCACGCGGTCTTAAGGGCCCTTCAAAAGTTTTCAAAGACCCGTGATCTTCCCGCCGTGGAACGAATCGAACGGGAGAGCCGCGATCCCTTCCTGGTCCTGATTTCCTGCCTCCTCTCTCTGCGCACCAAGGATGAGGTTACCGAGGGTGCCAGCCGCCGGCTGTTCGCGCTGGCGAAAACTCCGCAGCAGATGCTGAACCTCTCTCTGCCGAAGATCCGAAAACTGATCTACCCGGTTGGTTTCTACCGCACGAAAGCCCTGCGCGTCCATCAGATCTGCCACCACCTGCTCGGCCGGTTCCGGGGTAGGGTGCCCGAAACCCTGGAGGAGCTGCTCACGCTGCCGGGGGTGGGCCGGAAGACGGCCAACTTGGTGATGACGCTGGGGCACAAGAAGGAGGGGATCTGCGTGGACGTGCACGTCCACCGGATCTCCAACCGGTTGGGTTACGTCCGGACCCGGAATCCTTTCGAAACGGAGATGGCGTTACGGGAGAAGTTGCCGAAGAAATATTGGATGGAATACAACGCGCTGCTGGTTTCGTTCGGCCAGGAGCTCTGCCGGCCCCTTTCCCCCTGGTGCAGCCGCTGCCCGGTCCGGAGTTACTGCCGGCGGGTAGGGGTCACGAAGAGCCGCTGACGAAGGGCAAGTTGACCTTCCGGGCCGGCAGGTCTTGGATCTGAAAGTTTTCTCCCTCCACCCCGTATTTTAGGAAACCCAGCGCGATGGGCTTGCCCAGCGCAGGGGAGAGGCAAGAAGAGGTGACGACCCCGGCCGGCTCGCCGCCCAGAAGGATGGGGCTTCCCACCATCGGAGCCAGGCTGCTTTCCATCACAAATCCAGCCAGAAGGCGGGGCGGGTGGGCCCGGTGCTTGATCCGGGCGACGATCTCCTGCCCGACGTAACAGCCCTTCGTGAAGCTCACGAACCGCTCCAGCCATTCGGAGCCTAGCTCGTTCGGGATGACTTCCGGTGTCAGCTCTTTTCCGATGCCTGGGACGCCTGCCGAGATCCGTTGACAATCCGTTTTTTCGGAAACCGTCCCAGTCTTCGAAAAAGCCAGCTGGACCTGTTCGGAAATTCGGTACTTTTCCAGCAGAGCGCGGTCAGATTCAGCCCTCTCGGCGCAAAGTTCCAGGAGAATCTCTTCCGGCTGGACAGAAATAAGCACGGCCAGCTGGATTTTTCCAAGCCGATCCAGCAGGCAAGCGGGACGAACTTGTCCTACAGACATCCCTTTGATATCCTGAGTCAGCAAGCGATGCAGAAAAAGGGCACGGTCTTTTCCGCGAACAGCGAGGGTGGCCCGCTCGGCCTCACCAAAGATTAGCGTCAGATTTTCTTCCATGGACTGGAGTCTACCATGCCGCTCAGTACGGAACCCAATCGAATCGAACGGGTCGGCGAGACAGCGCTCAAGGTCGTCTGGGGGGACGGGCACGAAAGCCTCTACGCGTGGGAGTTCCTGCGCGCTTCCTGTCCCTGCGCCGTCTGCCGCGAGGCCGCCCCGGCCGCCGCCGGGGTCAAGCCCGCCGAGATCAAGCCGGTGGGGAGATACGCGATGGCGATCCGCTGGAGCGACGGCCACGCGACCGGCATCTATTCCCATGAGTACCTGCGTTCCATCTGCCGTTGCGAAAGCTGTGTTCCTAATCAAATGACGGAGGGTTAGAAAGAGTGATCCATTCCCCGATGGCTTGGGCGGTTTTTGCGGGCGTCGTGCTCGGCATGCTGTCGATCGACTTGGGCGTCTTCCACCGCAAGGCTCACAAGGAGTCCTTTGGGGAGGCGCTTGGCTGGAGCGCCGTCTGGATCAGCGTGGCACTGCTGTTCAACCTGGGCGTCTTTATCGCGTTCGGCTCCCAGAAGGGGATGGAGTTCCTGGCCTCCTACCTCATCGAGAAATCCTTGAGCGTGGACAACATTTTTGTTTTCGTCGCGATCTTCACCTATTTCGTCGCGATCTTCACCTATTTCGCGGTGGACAAGACCCATCAGCACCGGGTCCTCTTCTGGGGCATCCTGGGCGCTTTAATCATGCGCGGCGTCTTCATCTACGCGGGGTTGGAGATTATCGAGCGTTTCCAGTGGGTGACCTACATCCTGGGGGCGTTCCTGGTGCTGACCGGCATCCGGTTCGCCAAGGAGGACACGGAGGTCAACCCTGAGAAAAACCCGGTGGTCCGCTTCTTCCGGGAGATCGTGCCGGTGACCGCCACCTTCCGGGGCCAGTCCTTCTTCGTGCACGAACACGGCAAGTGGCTGGCCACGCCTCTGTTCGTCGTTCTGCTGGTGGTGGAGGTGACCGACGTGATCTTCGCCACCGATTCGGTGCCGGCCGTCCTTTCGATCTCGCACGATCCGTTCATCGTTTACTCATCGAACGTTTTCGCGATCTTAGGGCTGCGTGCCCTCTACTTCGTGCTGGCGGGGGCGATGGTCAAATTCCACTACCTGCGTTATGGGCTGGCGGCGATCCTGATCTTCGTGGGGGCCAAGATGCTGATCCACGGCTTCTACGTGGTTCCGATCGGGGCATCGCTGGGGGTGATCGGGACGCTGCTCGCCTTCTCAATCTTCCTATCCGTGATGAAGTCCCGCCGCCACGCCAAGCATCACGCCCACCACTCTTAGCCGATCTGCTTGGCGAGGGAGAAGTCTTTTTCGGTGAGGCCGCCGGCGGAATGGGTGCAGAGGGTCAGCCGGACTTTGTTGTAGCGGATGTTGATGTCGGGGTGGTGGTCGGCGGCTTCGGAGAGTCCGGCCACTTTGTTCACGAAGGCCATCGCTTCAGCGAAGTTTTTGAACTTGTAGGTTCGGGTGATCTCCCTGCCGTTACTCTCCCAATCGGGGACCGTTTCCATCAATACCTCGGCATGTCCGGCTCGACCTTGTCGGCCCAGGCCTCGATCCCGCCTTTCAGAGACTTCACCTTCGTAAAGCCAACCGTTTTCAGGAACTCCAACGCTCGCATGCTGCGCACACCCTTGTGGCAGTGCAGCACCAGGTTGTCGGCGATGTTCAGCTCTTTATAGCGCTGCGGCAGCTGGCCGAGCGGGATCAGCGTGGAACCAGCCAGGTGGCAGATGTCGTACTCGTGCGGCTCCCGGACGTCGATTATCTTCACCAGTTTTTTATCGTCCAGCGCGGCTTTGAGTTCCTCCGCCGTGATCTCCAAGGAGCCGGAATCGGCCGCGGCGGTTGTTTGAGCGGCCGGAGCGATCCCGCAGAACTGCTCGTAGTCGATCAGCTTCGTGATCGTCCGGTTCGGGCCACAGATCGGGCAGGTCGGGCTCTTGCGCAGCTTAAGCTCCCGGAAGCGCATCTTCATCGCATTGAAGAGCAGCAAGCGGCCGATCAGCGGCTCCCCGTTTCCGAGGATTAGCTTGATCGCCTCGGTGGCCTGAATCGTTCCGATGATGCCGGGCAGGATGCCGAGCACCCCGCCTTCAGCGCAGGAGGGGACCAGTCCGGGCGGTGGCGGTTCCGGGTAGAGACAGCGGTAGCAGGGGCCTTTGGAGGCATCGAACACTGAAGCCTGCCCCTCGAATCGGAAGATTGAGCCATAGACGTTAGGTTTGTTCAACAGCACGCAGGCATCGTTGACCAGGTAGCGGGTGGGGAAGTTATCGGTGCCGTCCACCACGATGTCGTACCCCTTCAGGATCTCCATTGCGTTCTCAGCGGAGAGCCGGGTCTCATGCGTTTGGATCGTGATATGGGGGTTGATCGCCTGCAGGCGCTTCTTGGCCACCGCGATCTTCGGCTGGCCGACGTCCTCGGTCGTGAAGAGCACCTGCCGCTGCAGGTTCGTGAAGTCCACCACGTCGAAATCCACGAGCCCGATCCGCCCCACACCGGCGGAGGCCAAGTAGAGTCCTAGGGGAGAGCCCAACCCCCCGGTGCCGATCAGCAGCACGGAGGCGGCCTTGATCTTCTTCTGGCCTTCCATCCCGACCTCCGGCATGATCAGGTGCCGGCTGTAGCGCTTGACCTCGTCATTCGACAGGCCCGTGCCGGTGGTGCCGCAGCTTTCCGCTCCGCCGGCGATCGAGGGGACGATGGTGATCGCGTCCTTGGCCGCGACACGCGTGTCGAGCCCCTGCGTGTGGCGGATGTCCTCGTCATTGACAAAGACGTTCACGAAGGAGCGCAGCTGACCCTGCTCGTTGTAGAGATGCTTCTTTAGCTCCGGATACTTTCCGGACAACTGCTCCAACACCTCCTTGACGGTTGCCCCGGGCAGCTGGATCGTCTCCTGCTGGCCGACAAACCTCTGCAGAGCCGTCGGGATGAATACAGGGATGAGGTTATCGTTTCCAGAATTCTTCATCGAGATATCGCGCTCCTCCGTCGGGAAAAATCATAACAATAATACCATTCTTGACCGAGGCCGCCAGCTTCAGCGACGCCGCCAGTGCGGCGCCCGAGGAGATGCCGGCAAGCCATCCTTCCTCGCGGGCCAGACGCTTCACCATCCCGTAGGCCTCTTCGGTCTTCACTTCCATCTGCAGGTCGGGGAACTGCTCGTCGTAGATGCCCGGCACGATGGAGGTGGCCATCTGCTTTAAGCCTTCCAGTCCGTGCAGGGGAGAGTCCGGTTGGATCGCGACCACCTGCAGGGACGGTTTTTTCTCTTTGAGGAACCGGCCGGTCCCCATCAGGGTCCCGGTGGTTCCCAGTCCCGCCACAAGGTGGGTGAGTTCCCCTCCCGTTTGCTCCCAGATCTCCGGGCCGGTGCTGCCGTAGTGGGCCTGCCAGTTGGCCGGGTTATTGTACTGGTCCGCGTAGAAGTATTTCCCCGGTTCCGCGGCCGCCAGCCGGCGGGCCTCCCGAATCGCCCCGTCAGAGCTCTCCAGAGGGTTGGTCAGCACCACCTCCGCGCCGTAGGATTTGAGCGTTCGGATTACCGAGGGGTTGGCGTTGGAGGGGACGCAGAGTTTGGCTTTGTACCCTTTGGACGCGGCGATCATCGCGTAGGCGATGGCGGTGTTGCCGGAGCTGGCATCCAGAAGGATCTTCTCTTTCGTGAGCTTGCCGGCCTTCTCGGCGGCGGCCACTATTCCCGCGGCGGCCCGGTCCTTCACCGACCCGCCCGGATTGAACCACTCCGCCTTGGCCAGTAGGGTGACGCCCGGGATCTCCCGGCCGATGCTGCGCAGGCGGAGTAGGGGAGTGTTGCCGATCCGGCTGAGTAGGTCTTGTCCCAATGCCGGATCCAAAGTTCTCACCAAATGCCCAGCTCCGTCTTAATATCTTCGGAGGCCATCGTTTTCGGGTCCCACGGGGGGATCCAGGCCAGCTCCGTCTGGATCTCTTTCACCCAGCTCAGCCTCAAGAGTGCCGACTGCATCTGTCCCTTGATTACCGGGCCCAGCGGGCAGCCGGGGCTGGTCAGGGTGTAGGTCACTTTCACGTTGCCGCCCTGGATTTCCGTGCCGTAAATCAGCCCCAGGTCCAGGATGTTCAGGTTGAGTTCCGGGTCGATCACGGTACGCAGCGCGCCGCGCACCTGTTCTTCCGGAGAGTCTGTGGAGACGGCTGCCTGCGCGGCCGCCGGCTGCTCGGGTTCCGCGTTCAGAGGTTTATGCTCCCCTTCTTCCCCTTCCACGTGAGTTGCCTCCTTTTTTCCTTTGTGGTGCGCCGAGAGTCCCTCCAGCAGGGTGTTCCAGCCGAGGATAGCGCATTTGATCCGGACCGGGTATTTCTTGACCCCTTCGAGAGCCTGCAGATCTTCCATTTCGGGGGTGTTTTCCAGCGAGGCCCCCTCCAGCATGGCCGCCTTGAAACGCCGGGCCATCTCTTCCGCTTGCGGGACCGTCTTCCCCTGGATCGCCTCGGTCATCATGGAGGCGGAGGCCTGCGAGATCGAACAGCCCTTGGGCTGTACCCGAATTTTCCGGATGAGCTCTCCCTCCAGCTCGACGGTCAGCTCCAGCTCGTCCCCGCAGAAGGGGTTGGTGCCGTGCGAGATGAAGGTCGGCTGCTCCAGCTTCCCCTGGTTCCGGGGGTTCCGGAAATGCTCCAGGATGATGTCCCGGTACAGGTCATCGGTGAGCGACAACGGAAAAGAGCTCCTTTGCTTTCAGGATGGCTTGAACCAGCAGGTCCACCTCCTGAGCCGTGTTGTAGATGTAGAAGCTGGCCCGGGCGGTCGCCATCAGCCCCATCTTCCGGAGCAGCGGTTTGCAGCAGTGGTGACCGGCGCGGATCGCAATCCCCTCGGCGTCCAACAGCTGGCCGAGGTCGTGCGGATGGAGCCCTTTGACCTCAAAGGAGACCACGCCGCCGCGCGCCGCCGGATCCAGCGGGCCGTGTACCGAAAGCCCGTCGATCTCCCGCAGTTTCTTCAGCGCGTAGGCGGTGAGCTCCTGCTCGTGCCGGCGCACCTCCTCCATGCCGATCCTCTCCAGATATTCGATCGCCGCGCCGAAGGCCACCACGCCGCCGATGTTCGGCGTGCCGGCCTCGAACTTCCAGGGCAGGTCGTTCCAAGTGGAATGGTCCAGCCAGACGTCCTTGATCATGTCGCCGCCGCCCAGGAAGGGATCCATCTCCTCCAGCAACGCCTCCTTAGCGTAGAGCACCCCCACTCCGGTCGGCCCCAGCATCTTGTGGGCGGAGAACGCCAGGAAATCGCAGTTCAGGTCCATCACGTGGACAGGCATGTGCGGTACCCCTTGCGCGCCGTCCACGAAGACCGGGATGCCATGCGCGTGGGCCGCCTGCTGCACCTCCTTGACGGGGTTGATCGTGCCCAGCACGTTGGAGGCCAATGTCAGCGAGACCAACCGGGTGCGGGGGCCCATCAGTTGCGGGAGGGAAGAGAGATCCAACCGCCCGTCCGGCGTCACCGGGATGAACTTGAGGGAGGCCTTTTTCTCCTGGGCCAGCATCTGCCAGGGGACCAGGTTGGAGTGGTGTTCCATCTCCGTCAGCAGGATCTCATCCCCGGCGTTGACGTGCCGCCGTCCCCAGGCCTGAGCCACCAGGTTGACCGCCTCGGTCGTATTCCGGGTGAAGATAATCGTGGCCGGTTTCGGGGCGCCGATGAAACGGCAGACCGCGCCCCGCGCCCCCTCGTAGAGGGCGGTCGCTTCCTCGCTCAGCGCGTGGATCCCCCGGTGGATGTTGGCGTTGCTCTCGCTGTAGTAGCGGGTCAGCGCCTCCAGGACGGCCTTCGGCTTCTGGGAAGTAGCCGCGCTGTCCAGGTAGACCAGGGGCTTCCCATGGACCGTCCGGTCCAGGATGGGGAAATCCTTTCGAAGGCGTGCCGCGTCCAGCATGGGACCCTTCTTAAACGGTGAAGGAGTGCCCGCAGCCGCAGGAACCCTTGGCGTTCGGGTTCTGGACCGTGAAGCCGGCGCCCGAGAGACCGTCCGCCCAATCCACCTGGCAGTTGTCGAGCATCTGCAGGGATTTCGGGTCCACGAAGACCTTCACCCCCTGCGTGTCGAACGTGGTATCTCCCTCAGCCGGGTCCTTGTCGAAATCCATGCTGTAGGTGTACCCCGAGCAGCCGCCGCCGAC
>JAUSCU010000046.1 GCA_030651065.1 Candidatus Omnitrophota bacterium
ACCGGCATGGGGCTGGAGCGGCTGACCGCCGTGATGCAGGGGAAAACGGCGGTCTTCGAGACCGACCTCTTCGCGCCGGTAGTGGAGGCGATTCTCCATGGGTTTAAAGTCAAGATCGAAGAGAACCTTTTAGATAAGCGAGCAGCCGTCTACGCCATTGCTGACCACGCACGGGCGCTCACATTCCTAATAGCCGATGGGGTGGTGCCCTCCAATGACGGGCGGGGCTACGTTCTGCGGATGCTTCTGCGCAAAGCAGTGCGGGCTGGGAGATCACTCGGTTTTCGGGAACCGTTTATTCATAAACTGGTTAACAAGGTAATCGAGGCTATGGAGTTGGGCTATCCAGAGTTGAGCAACCGATTCGAACCAATTTCCAGAATGATTTGCATCGAAGAGGAGCGGTTTTTCCAGACGCTGGAGGAGAAAATACCCCTGGCAGAACAAATAGTTCAAGCGTTGATCGATAAAGTTGCTGGGAAACCATCTGGGCCAAATGAATCCCGTGCGGTCTTACTTCCTGAGGATGCCGCAAAACTATATGACACACACGGCCTTTCGTACGAAGAGATCGCCGAGGTTTGCCGAAAGTATTCGGTGATTCCTCCGGACAAGAAATTATTCGAACAGGCGCTGGAGGGGCTCCAGGCGCAATCGAAGGCCGGCGCTTCGTTCGGTTCGATCTTTTCGAAGGACGCCCTGGCGGAACTGCTTTCGGACAAGCCTCCGACCGAGTTCCTCGGTTATGGCCACGATCTGACCGCGCAGGTGAAGGTTCTTTGCCTCGTTCAGGAAGGCCGTTCCCTTCAGGAAGTGAAGGCCCCCGCGCCGGTGGAGGTGATCCTGGACCGCTCTCCTTTTTACGGCGAATCGGGCGGACAGGTGGGGGACACCGGTATGCTCGTCTCTGATGAGGGCAGGTTCCGGGTTGAGGACACCCAATGGGTGGGCAACGTGCTGGTGCACCGGGGAGAGCTTCTGGAGGGGCGGCTGCGGGTTGGGGACAAAGTGGATTCGGGCGTCGATGCCGGCCGCCGGCGCCACATCGCGCAGAACCACACCGCCACGCACTTGCTGCACTCGGCCCTGCGCAAGGTCCTCGGCGAGCATGTGATGCAAGCCGGCTCCCTGGTGGCGCCGGACCACCTGCGGCTGGATTTCTCGCACGGCCAAGGTCTTTCCGGGAGCCAGAGGGATTCGGTGGAATCGCTGGTCAATGAGTGGGTAGAGAAGAATTACCCGGTCCGTGTGGACAAGATGGGAATCGACGAAGCCAAGAAGACGGGAGCGATGGCCCTCTTCGGTGAGAAGTATGGTTCCCAGGTGCGCGTCGTGTCGATCGGTGACATCTCCAAAGAGCTCTGTGGGGGGACCCATTTGGAGGGAAGCGCCGAAGTGGGATTCCTGACGATCGCGGAGGAAGGCTCCATCGCTTCCGGTATCCGGCGTGTTGAAGCCCTTACGGCCCAGGCTGCTCTGGATTCCGTGAAAACAGAAGTGGTCCGCTTGCAACAGGAGCGGGAGCGCTTGGTGAAACGAAACAAACAGCTGGAACAGGAAAGAAGCTCTTTGAAGGTAAAGGGGGCCGCTTAGTGGAAATTTCCACTGGCCGGGCTGCTCTTGAAACACTCAAGATGGAAGCAGTCCGGTTAAAGGAGGAGAATGAACAGCTGGAGAAGCAGGGCAAGCAGCTGGAGAAAGAGATCCAGCAGATAAAGACCCAGGGCGCGCAGGCGCAGGCGCGGAATGTTCCTGCAAAAGAGGTCGGCCCCTTCCGCGTTTACTTTCAGAAGTTTTCCGAACCCATGGGTCAGGCAGTTTTACGATCTTGTATTGATGTGATCCAAAAGGCGGATCCACAGGCGGTTATTTCCATCGCGGATTCAACGGGGTGCATAGCGGCAGGGACAGGGGCTACAGCGCAACAGCAAGGAATTTCGGCAAAACAGCTGATCGAATTTTGGACTGCTTTGGCGGGGGGATCGGGTGGGGGACGTGAAAGCATGGCCCAAGGGCAAATCGAAAACCCAGAGCTCTTCTCAATTCAAAAGTTCGAGCAGTTCATTCGGGAGAGGGCGAAGTGAGGATCATTAAGGTCCGGAGCAGGGAGTGGGAGAAGCTGGTGCAGCGGGGGTTCTGCCGCCGCGCCCGCGTGGAGGACAAGGTCCGCAAAATTCTGGACGGGGTTCGGACCGACGGGGACGAGGCGCTGATCCGCTACACGCGGCTGTTCGACCGGGTGAAGCTCACCCCCAAGCAGCTGAAGGTGACTGAAGGGGAGACCACCGCCGCGTTCCAGAACATCCGGCCGGAGTTCGTGGCAGCGCTGAAAAAAGTGATCGAGAATGTGAACCGCTTCTACAAGCGGTCGGTGAAGAAGCCGTGGCGCATCCGGGACGAACAGGGGGTGGTGCTCGGCGAGCACCCGGTGCCGCTGGACCGGGTCGGCGTCTACATCCCCGCCGGCACCGCGCCGCTGGTCTCCACGGTCTACATGACGGTGCTGCCGGCGAAGATCGCCGGCGTGCGGGAGATTATCCTGGCCACGCCGCCCAAGCCGGACGGCCGGGTGGACCCGCACATCCTGGTGGTGGCCAACCTTTTGAAGGTGAGCGCGGTCTACAAGATGGGGGGCGCTCAGGCGGTAGCCGCGATGGCGTTCGGAACGAAAACGATCCCGAAGGTGGACAAGATCGTCGGGCCCGGCAACGCCTACGTCACCGAGGCCAAACGGCAGGTGTTCGGCTACGTGGACATCGACATGACGGCAGGTCCCACCGAGATCGCCGTGATCGCGAACCAATCGGCGAATGCCGAGTACGTGGCGAGGGACCTGGAGGCGGAGAACGAGCACCACCAAGGGCTGGCGATCCTGATCACCACCTCGAAAGCGCTGGCCAAGACGATCAAGTCGAAGGTGTCGCGCGGCTACATCGTGATGGCCAAGAGCCTGGACGAGGCGGCCGAGATCGCGAACGCGATCGCCCCTGAGCACTTGGAGATCCAGGTGCGGCGCCCGGAGGCGCTGGTCCGCAAGATCAAGAACGCCGGGGCGATCTTCACCGGCCCCTATTCTCCGGCCTCGGTCGGAGATTACGCGGCCGGCCCCAGCCACGTGCTGCCGACCGGCGGCACGGCCCGTTTCTTCTCGGGGCTGGGCGTGGGGGAATTCGTGAAGGTCTGCCACGTGATCGGCTATACCAAAAAGGCGCTGGAGAACGACCGGGAGATGATCGAGCGGTTGGCGAAGATCGAAGGTCTGCCGAAACATTGGGAATCGGTGGCTGCGAGGTTCGAGACATGAAAAAGCGAGTCGCGGTGATCGAGCGGAAAACCAAAGAGACGCAGATCCGGGGCCGGCTGAACCTGGATGGCGAGGGGAAGAGCTCCATTTCAACCGGCATCGGGTTCCTGGACCACATGCTGGAGCTGTTCGCCAAGCATGGCCTGTTCGACCTGCAGGTGAAGGCGAAGGGGGACCTGCACATTGACCTGCACCACACCAATGAGGACTTGGGGCTGGCGCTTGGGCAAGCGTTCCACCAGGCGCTGGGGGAGAAGCGGGGCATCCGCCGGATGGGATCCGCTTTTGTGCCGATGGATGAGACCCTCGCCCGCGTCCGGGTGGTAGCCGACGTGAGCGGCCGGCCGCATTTCCGGCTGGACTGGGCGCCGGGCAGGAAGCGGGCCGAATTCCGCCGAGGAGAGAGGATCTCCTACGGCCTGGAGGATGCCAAGCATTTCCTGGAAAGCTTTTCCGCCCGCAGCGGCCTGACGCTGCACGTGGATGTGCTGAAGGCCGGCGGGGACGCGCATCACCTGCTGGAGGCGGTCTTCAAGGCGCTGGGCCGCGCGCTGAGGGAGGCGGTGGACCGGGATCCCCGCGTGCGCGGCGTGCCGTCCACCAAAGGGAAATTGTGAGCGGCGTCGCGATCATTGATTACGGAATGGGGAACCTGGCCTCGGTGGAGAAGGCCTGCGCTTTTCTGGGGGTGCGCGCCCAGGTGACCTCCGATCCAAAACAGATCGGCCGGGCGGCCAAGGTCATCCTGCCGGGCGTCGGGGCGTTCGGCGCGGCGATGGGGGAGCTGAAGAAACGCCGCCTGATCGCTCCGATCCTGGACGCGATCACGGAGGAAAGGCCGTTCTTCGGTCTTTGCCTCGGGCTGCAGCTGCTGTTCGAGTCGAGCGACGAGGCGCCGGGTGTTCGGGGCCTGTGCATCCTGCCGGGGAAGGTGAAGCGGTTCCCCCGGAAAAAAGGATTGAAGGTTCCGCACATGGGATGGAACCAGTTAGAGATCGCGCGGCGCAACCCATTGCTGGCAGGCATCCCGGACGGGGCCTTCATGTATTTCGTGCATAGTTTCTACGCGGTGCCGGGCGACCGCTATCTGGTTGCCGCCCGCACCGGCTACGGCCGGATGTTTCCCTCCGTGGTCTGGGACGGAGGGCGGATCTGGGCCACGCAGTTCCATCCGGAGAAGAGCCAGAAGTGGGGATTGAGGATCCTTAAGAACTTCTTATCCATCCAGGAGACAAGATGCTGATCATACCGGCGATTGATTTGAAGGGCGGGAGGGTGGTGCGTCTGGTGAAGGGGGATTTCTCAGAGCAGATCGACTACGGCGGCGACCCGGTGGCGGTGGCCCAGCGATGGGCGAAAGAGGGCGCGCAGCGACTGCACGTGGTAGACCTGGACGGGGCTTTGACCGGCACGCCGCGCCACCGGGAGGTGATCGGGAAGATCGCCAAGGCGGTCTCCATCCCGGTGCAGGCCGGCGGCGGGATCCGGACGGCGGCCGCGATCGGGAAATTCTTCGAGGCTGGCGTCGCCCAGGTGATCCTGGGGACCAAGGCCTGCGTGGATGAGGGATTCGTCACCGTCGCGGTCAAGGCGCACGGCGAAAAGATCGCCGCCGCCGTGGACGTCAAAGACGGGCGCGTGGCGATCGAGGGCTGGGTCCGCAAGGAGTGGATGAAGCCCGAGCCCTTGGTTCAGAGGCTGATCTCGCAGGGGGTCAAGACGATCATCTACACCGACGCCTCCCGGGACGGGACGATGAGCGGCCCGGGGATCGAGGGCCTCCGGACGGTGCTGGAAAAGGCCGGCGGCAAGGCCCAGATCATCGCCTCCGGCGGGATCAGCTCCCTGGAGGACCTTGTCAAATTGAAGGAGCTCGAACCGTTAGGGCTGTGGGGCGCCATCACCGGCCGCGCGCTGTACGATGGGAAACTGGACCTGAAGGAGGCCTTGAAGCTGTGCTCGCCAAAAGGATCATCCCCTGCCTCGATGTCAAAAACGGCCGGGTCGTCAAAGGGGTCCGGTTCCTAAAACTTAAAGACGCCGGCGACCCGGTTGAAGCGGGCCGGCGCTACGAGGAACAGGGGGCGGATGAGCTGGTCTTTCTGGACATCACCGCCTCTGCCGAGCGGCGTGATACCCGCGTTGCCCTCGCGGCCCGTGTCGCCAAAGAGGTTTTTATCCCGTTCACGGTCGGCGGCGGCATCAAGAGCATCGAGGAGATCCGTAAGATCCTCGCCGCCGGGGCGGACAAGATCTCCCTCAACACGGCAGCGGTCAAAAATCCGCGGCTGATCACCGAAGCCGCTCGGCGGTTCGGCAGCCAGTGCGTGGTGGTGGCGATCGACGCTAAGCGGAAGGGCCGCGGTTGGGAAGTTTTTGTGCACGGCGGCCGGACGCCGACCGGAAAAGACGCGGTGAAGTGGGCGCGCGAAGCCCAGAAACGGGGAGCGGGAGAGATCCTGCTCACCTCGATGGACCGGGACGGAACGAAGGACGGCTACGATCTGGAGCTGACCCGGGCGGTCTCCAAAGCGGTGCCAGTCCCGGTGATCGCTTCGGGTGGAGTGGGGAATTTGAAGCATTTGGCGGACGGCATCCGCCGCGGCGGCGCGGACGCGGTCCTGGCGGCCTCGATCTTCCATTACGGGGAGTTTACGGTTCCACAGGCGAAGCGTTATCTAAAACGGCACGGAATACCGGTGAGGCAATGAGCAAAAACTGGCTGGACGAAATCAAATTCGATGACAACGGATTGGTACCGGCGATCATCGAGGACGCGAAGACGCATGAAGTCCTGATGATGGCCTGGATGAACCGGGAGGCCGTCGAGAAAACCCTCTCCAGAAGACAAGCCCACTTCTACTCCCGCTCCCGCGGCAAGCTTTGGCTCAAAGGGGAAAGCTCCGGCCACGTGCAAAAGGTGAGGAAAATTTCCCTCGACTGCGACGGGGACACACTGCTGGTCAGCGTGGACCAGAAGGGTGGAGCCTGCCATGCCGGCTACCGGAGCTGCTTCTACCGGAAGTTGTCGCCGGCTAAGCAATGGAAGGCTGCCGGAAAGAAACTGTTCGATCCGGACAAGGTTTATGGCAAGATCTCCTCGTAAGCTCCGCCCCACCGAGGAGGAATTTCTCCGGCTGGCCAGGCGGGGCAACGTGATCCCGGTCTACCGGCAGATCCCGGCCGATTTCGAGACCCCCCTTTCCGCCTACCTCAAACTGGAAGGGCGCGGTCCCGCTTATCTTTTGGAATCGGCGGAGCAGGGGGAGCGGTTCGGCCGTTACTCCTTTATCGGCTCCGAGCCGCGCGCCGTGCTCAAGATCCGGGGGCGCGATTCGATTACGGAACTGGAGCGATTGCTCTCCTCTTATCGCGGTGTCCCGGTGCCGGGGCTTCCCCGGTTCTCCGGCGGGCTGGTGGGTTACGCCGGCTATGACACCGTCCGTTTCCTGGAACCGGTCGGCCCCCGGAAGAAAGATCTGCTGGGCGTTCCGGACAGCGTCTGGATGCTGTCGGACAGCGTCGTGATCTTCGACCACTTAGAGCACGTCATGAAGGTGGTAGCCAACGCGGTGATTCCGCCGGGCCCGGCTTCCTCCCTCAAGAGCCGGGCGAAGGGGGCTTACGCGCAGGCGGCTCGCCGGGTGGAGAGGATGATCCGCCGGTTGGAAACGCCCTTGCGGCATACCCCACGGCGGAACAAGAGTACCGGGTACAAAGGTCCCGGTACTCAACAGGTTTCCTCCAACATGACCCGCCAAACCTTCACCGCGGCGGTCCGCAAGGCCAAACAGGCGATCGCCGAAGGGGAAGCGATCCAGATTGTGCTGTCGCAGCGGTTCGAAGTGCCGGTCCGCTGCGCGCCATTCGAGATCTACCGCTCCTTGAGATCGCTCAACCCGTCGCCCTACATGTTCTATCTGAACCTGGGGGATTTCGCGCTGGTTGGCTCCTCTCCGGAGATCCTGGTCCGCTGCGAGGAGGGAGTGGTGGAAGTCCGGCCGATCGCCGGCACGCGCCGCCGCGGCAAGACCGCCGCCGCGGACCGGCAGATCGAGGAAGGTTTGAAGAAAGATCCCAAAGAGCTCGCGGAGCACCTGATGCTGGCGGACCTGGGCCGCAATGACATCGGCCGCGTCTGCGAGTACGGCTCGGTGAAGGTAAGCGATTTGATGACCGTCGAGCGGTACTCCCACGTGATGCACCTGGTCAGCAACGTCGAGGGCCGGCTGCGCAAGAACAAGAACGCCTTCGATGTTTTCCGGGCCGCCTTTCCGGCCGGCACGGTGACCGGAGCTCCCAAGGTGCGGGCGATGCAGATCATCAATGAGCTGGAGCCGGATTCCCGCGGTCCGTACGCCGGGGCGGTCGGCTATTTCGGTTTTAATGGGAACTCCGACACCTGCATCACAATCCGGACGGTGATGGTGAAGAACGGTAAGGCCACCGTGCAAGCCGGGGCCGGCATCGTGGCCGACTCCAAGCCGGAGCGGGAGTACCAGGAAACCAAGAACAAAGCGGCCGGCATGCTCGAAGCCATCCGCCGGGCGGAACAGGGGCTGGAATAATGGCGAAGAAGCAGAAGATCTTGATGATAGACAACTACGACTCCTTCACCTACAACCTCGTGCAGTATTTGGGGGAACTGGGGCAGGAGCTGATCGTCCACCGCAACGACAAGATCACGCTGGAGCAGGTGAAGCGGCTCAAGCCCGACCGGATTGTGATCTCGCCCGGCCCCGGCAGCCCGAAGGATGCCGGCGTGTCGCGGGAGATCATCCGTGAACTCGGGCCGAAGATCCCGCTGTTGGGGGTCTGCCTGGGGCACCAGTGCATCGGCGAGGTGTACGGCGGTGTTGTGGAACGCAACTACCGGCTCATGCACGGCAAGACCAGCCCGATCCGCCACGATAGCAAAGGGGTTTTCAAAGGATTGCCCAACCCGTTCGAGGCAACCCGCTACCACTCGCTGATCGTCCGACGGGAGGGGTTCCCCAAGGATTTGGAGATCACCGCCGAGACGAAAGAGAAGGAGATCATGGGGCTACGGCACCGGGTCTTCCCGATCTTCGGCGTGCAGTTTCACCCGGAGTCCATCCTCACCAAATCCGGCATGCAGCTGCTGCGCAATTTTCTGAAGGTGCGGTGAAGGACCTCACCGAGGCGGAGGCGGAGCAGGCGGTCGGCCGGATCATGGAGGGAGGTGTCTCCGCGGCGGAGATCAAGGTCTGGCTGCTGGATCTGCGGGCCAAGGGAGAGGTTCTTTCGGAGATCGTGGGGGCAGCCCGGGCGATGCGGGCGCGCGTCTCGCGGGTGCGGGTAGCGGCTCCTAACGCCGTGGACACCTGCGGCACCGGAGGCGATGGCCTCAAAACGGTCAATATCTCGACAATCGCCGGGCTGGTGACGGCCGGCGCCGGCGTGACGGTGGCCAAGCATGGCAACCGCTCGATCACCTCCGCGTGCGGGTCGGCGGACCTCCTGGAAGCGCTGGGCGTGGCGGTGGACGTGGAACCGCCGGTCGTGGAACGCTGCATCTCCGAGACCGGATTCGGCTTCATGTTCGCCCCGCGGTTCCACCCGGCAATGAAAGCGGTGGCGCCGGTCCGCAAGGAGCTCGGGGTTCCGACCCTCTTCAATCTGCTGGGGCCGCTGACCAACCCGGCCGGAGTGAAGCATCAGGTGGTCGGCGTGGCGGACCCGGCCAAGCTGGATCTTTACGCGCAGGCGCTCAAGGCGCTCGGCGCGGTGAAGTTCCTGGTGGTGCACGGGGCCGACGGCCAGGATGAGCTTTCCACGACTGGGCCGACCGAGGTAGCGGAATTCAACGCCAAGGCGGATCCCGTGCGGATCGCCCGGTACACGTTGGTGCCGGAGACCTTTGGATTCCGGCGGGCGCGGGTGCAGGATTTGGCCGGCGGCGGCCCAGCGGAGAACGCCCGGATCGCGCTGGAAATTCTGGAGGGGAAGGCCGGCCCGGTCCGTGACGCGGTGTTGTTGAACGCTGCCGCGGCTCTTTATGTCGCGGGAGCGGCCGGCGACCTGGATGCCGGCCTGGCCCTCGCGCGTCAATCGTTGGATCACGGGAAGGCGAAGTCGGTGCTGGAAAATCTCCGCCGGATCACGCATGAATAAGCTTGAAGAGATTGTGGCCCATAAGCGGCAGGAGCTGGCCGAGGCGAAGCGAGTCCGGCCGCTGGCGGAGCTGGAGCGGGAGCTCAAGCTCCGCACCGCTCCGCGCGGGTTCGCCGCGGCGATCCGCCGGCCCGGAGAATTAAGTCTCATCGCTGAGATCAAGAAAGCCTCACCCTCTGCCGGGCCCATCCGCCCGGAGGCGGACGTGGTGGAGGTGGCCCGGACCTACGCCAGGGCGGGGGCGCGGGCAATCTCCGTGCTGACCGATTCCAGATTTTTCTCCGGCAGCTTGAAGGACCTGACAGCAGTGCGGGAGAATCTCTCCCTGCCGGTGCTGCGAAAGGATTTCCTGCTGGAGGAGTATCATGTGGTGGAGGCGGCCGCCGCTGGAGCGGACGCGGTGCTGCTGATCGCGGCCATTCTCGACCCCGCGGTTCTTAAGCGGCTGCTCACGCTGGCGCGGGACCTGTCGCTGGATGCCCTGGTGGAGGTCCACTCGGAGCCGGAGCTCCAACAGGCGCTGGAAGCCCAGGCGCGGGTGATCGGCGTCAACAACCGGGATCTCGGGTCCCTGCAGGTGGACCTGAAAACCACTCAGCAGCTGATGAAGAAGATCCCGGGGACCCATGTGCGGGTCAGCGAGAGCGGCATCCGCTCCCGGTCGGACGTGGAGTTCGTTCAAGCGCAAGGGGCCGATGCGATTCTGGTGGGGGAGGAGCTGATGAGCTCTCAAGACCCCGCCGCGAAAATCAAGGAGCTGATGGGCTAGCCATGTGGGTTAAGATCTGCGGGATGACCAACCGGGAGGATGCCATCGCGGCGGCGGAAGCCGGCGCCGACGCGATCGGTTTCGTGCTGGTGCCGACCAGCCCGCGGGCGGTCACCCGGCGGGAGGTGGAGGAGATCCTTCGATTCATCCCGCCGACGGTGCTCACCGTCGGCGTGGTGGCCAATGAGGACCCCGACTTCCTGAAAGGCCTGGTGCGGGTCTGCTCGCTGGGGGCTCTGCAGCTTCACGGCCAGGAGCCGCCGGAGCAGGTGCTCCGGCTCAAGGCGGAGCTCTCCGGCGTGGAGATCATCAAGGCGATCCGGGTCCGGGATGCCGACAGCTTGAAAGAGATTCCCTCCTACAAGGGGGTGGACGCTATCCTGCTCGACACCTACGATCCCCACCGTCTCGGCGGCACCGGCCAGCCGTTCGACTGGAGCCTGGCGGCCCGGGCCAAGGAGTTTGAGATCCCCTTGATCGTCGCGGGCGGTCTTACTGCCGGTAACGTGCGGGAGATGGTGCGCCAAGTGGACCCGCACGGGGTGGACGTTTCCAGCGGTGTGGAGGTCTCCCCCGGCAAGAAGAGCTTCGAACTGATCCGTCAGTTCGTCTTGAAAGCCAAATGAACACTCTCAAAACAGCTTTCTTTCTGACTCTCCTGACCCTGCTGTTCTTGGTTGTCGGCGGCCTGCTGGGCGGCCGGCAAGGGATGATGATGGCGATCATCCTGGCGCTGGCCGTCAACCTGGGGAGCTACTGGTTCTCCGACAAAATCGTGCTGGCGATGTTTCGGGCCCGGCCGGTGACCGAAGCCGAAGCGCCGGAGCTATTCGGCGCCGTCCGGCATCTCGCGCAGCTCTCCAATATCCCTTGCCCCAAGGTCTACATCATCCCCTCGGAAGCCCCCAATGCTTTCGCCACCGGCCGTTCTCCGAAGCACGCGGCCGTCGCCGCCACGGAGGGGATCCTGAAGATCCTCAACCAGGATGAGTTGATCGGCGTGATGGCGCATGAGCTGTCGCACGTCCGCAACCAGGACATCCTGATCGGCACTATCACCGCGGCGATTGCCGGAGCGATTTACATGCTGATCGACATGGCCCGGTGGAGCTTCATGTTCGGCGGTGGGAACCGGGATGACCGGGAGCGGGGCGGCGGCGCGCTGAATGTTGCTGCCTTCCTGGTGATCTCCATTCTGGCCCCCCTGATTGCCATGCTGATCCAGATGGCGGTCTCCCGCTCCCGCGAGTACCAAGCGGACGAATCCGGCGCCCGCCTCTGCCGAAAGCCCTTGGCGCTGGCCTCCGCTCTGGAAAAGATCCACGCGGTTTCCGTTCGCCGCCCGCTGGAGGGGGCCAACCCAGCCACCGCCCACCTCTTCATCATCAATCCTTTCTCGGCCCAGGGCATGACGCGCCTCTTCAGCACCCATCCGCCGGTTGAGAAACGGGTGGAGATTCTGCACCAGCTCGCCCGCCAGCTCTAAGCCCTAATACAATGGTCGGTGCTGTGATAAACTGGCCTTCCATGCCTGCACGATCGCTCCCTGATTCGCACGGACGGTTTGGTCCGTTCGGTGGCCAGTTCGTCCCAGAAACCCTAATGGCGGCCCTGGCGGAGTTGGAGTCCGCCTATCGCAAGGCTCGTCGGGATAAGCGGTTCCGAAAAGAGCTGGAGTTCTATCTCACCGAATATGCCGGCCGACCCACCCCACTCTACGAAGCCCGGCGCCTGAGCCAAAAGATGGGCCGCAAAATCCGGGTTTTTCTCAAGAGGGAGGACCTGCTCCATACCGGCGCCCACAAAATCAACAACACCCTTGGGCAGGGTCTGCTGGCCAAGAGAATGGGCAAGCCGCGGGTGATCGCCGAGACTGGGGCCGGGCAGCACGGGGTGGCGACCGCGACGGTGGCGGCACTCCTAGGGCTCAAATGCGACGTCTACATGGGGGCCACCGATACGGTGCGCCAGCGGCTGAACGTCTTCCGGATGAAGATGCTCGGCGCCCGGGTGATCCCGGTGACAAGCGGGTCGAAAACCTTGAAGGACGCTTGCAACGAGGCGATCCGCGACTGGGTGACGAACGTCCGGGACACCCATTACATTCTTGGTTCCGTGGTCGGTCCTCACCCGTACCCGATGATAGTGCGGGACTTTCAGTCGGTGATCGGGCTGGAGGCGCGGGCGCAGGTCCGAAAAGCAGTGGGCCATTTGCCGGCGGCGGTGGTTGCCTGCGTCGGCGGCGGGTCGAACGCGATGGGGATTTTCCATCCGTTTTACGGCGACAAATCGGTCCGGCTGATCGGCGTGGAGGCGGCGGGCAAGGGACTGGCCGGCCGGCATCACGCGGCGACGCTGGTCAAGGGGACCGTCGGTGTTCTGCACGGCTCGAAATCCTTCCTGCTGCAGGATAAAAACGGGCAGGTGATTGAGACTCACTCAATCTCCGCCGGGCTGGATTATCCCGGCGTCGGGCCGCAGCACAGTTACCTGAAGGCGACGGGCCGCGGCAGCTATGTCTCCGTCACGGATGAGGAGGCGGTGGCGGCGTTCCAACTGCTCACCCGCCTGGAAGGCATCATGCCCGCCCTGGAAAGCTCCCACGCGGTGGCGTATCTCAGCACCCTTGCCCCGGCGCTCGGCCCGGGCAAGCTCATCGTCGTCAACCTGTCC
>JAUSCU010000066.1 GCA_030651065.1 Candidatus Omnitrophota bacterium
ACATTTGCGACCTCTGCGTGAAGCTCTGCAGCCAGATCCTTACCAAGGAAGAAGATCTGGCGCGCGGCCCCAAGAAGACGCCAACCGTCAAGGACCTGCCCAAGCCGGCCGAGGTTAAGCAGCAGCTGGACCAGTACGTGATCGGGCAGGAGCGGGCGAAGCGGCAGCTGTCGGTGGCGGTCTACAATCATTACAAGCGGGTCTGGGCGGCCCCAGCCGAAGACGGCGTGGATCTGGAGAAATCCAACATCCTGTTGCTGGGGCCCACCGGCTGTGGAAAAACATTGATGGCGCGGACCCTTGCGAAGATTCTGGACGTGCCGTTCGCCCTTTGCGACGCTACCCCTCTCACCGAGGCCGGCTACGTGGGTGAGGACGTGGAAAACGTGCTGCTGCGGCTGCTGCAGAACTGCAACTTCGACGTGAAACGGGCGCAGGTCGGCATCATCTATATTGACGAGATCGACAAGATCGGCAAGACGCAGGAGAACGTCTCGATCACGCGGGACGTCTCCGGCGAGGGAGTCCAGCAGGCCCTCTTAAAGATCGTGGAAGGGACCGTGGCCAACGTGCCGCCGCAGGGCGGGCGCAAGCACCCGCAGGCCGAGTACATTCAGCTGGACACCACGAACATCCTGTTCATCTGCGGCGGGACCTTCTCGGGGCTCGACCGGATCATCAGCCGGCGGCTCGGGAAGAAGGTGATCGGTTTTCAGGACCCGTCGGCGCCGGTCGCCCATTCGCTGGACCTGGGCGGGCTGCTGTCCAAGACGCAGCCGGAGGACCTGATCCGCTACGGGATGATCCCGGAGTTCGTTGGGCGCTTCCCGGTGATCACCCCCTGCAGCCCGCTCACCCGGGATGAGCTGGTGGAGGTGATGCTCAAGCCCAAGAACGCGATCGTCCGGCAGTACGTGAAGTTCTTCGACATGGAGAACGTGAAACTGACGGTGGAGGATGAGGCTCTGCAGCTGATCGCCGAGCAGGCGCAGGCGAAAGAGACGGGGGCCCGGGCGATCCGGGGCATCCTCGAGGAGATCATGCTGGAGGTGATGTTCGACCTGCCGACGCAGAAGGACGTGGTGGAATGCATCATCACGCCCGAGTGCGTCACGCAGAAGGCGCCCCCGGTGCTGATCACCCGGGACGGCAAGAGGCAGGTCGCCTAAGCCCGCGATGTCTTCCCGGCGAGATTTGGCGGCCATCATCCTGGCCGCGGGGGACGGGACGCGGATGCTGTCCCGGATCCCGAAGGTCCTCCATTCCCTCTACGGCAAGCCGCTGATCGGGCACGTGCTGGACGCTGTCCGGCAGGCCGGCATCAAGCGGATCGTGGTGGTGGTGGGTTACCGCTCGGACATGGTGCGCAGCCAGCTTGGGCCCGGCGTGGAGACGGTGGTGCAGCGCACGCTCAAAGGGACCGGGCACGCGGTGGCGCAGGCGCTTCCGAAGTTCAAGAATTTCCACGGGGACCTGGTGGTGCTCTACGGCGACACGCCGCTGTTGACCGCCCAGACGGTGCGGGGGCTGATCGACGCCCGCCGAAAGGAGAAGGCCCCCTGCGCGCTGCTGACGACGCAACTGAAAGAGCCGACCGGCTACGGCCGGATCGTGCGGGACCAAACCGGCCGGATCGTCCGGATCGTGGAGGAGATCGATGCTTCCCAAGCGGAGCGGGCGATCGAGGAGATCAACGTCGGCTCCTACTGCTTCCAGGCCAAGGCGCTGAAGGCGGCGTTGAAAATGGTGAAGCCGGCCCCCAACGGCGAGTTTTACCTGACCGACACGGTGGCTACTCTGGTGAAGTCCGGCGCCCCGATCGCCTCGGCGCCGACCCGCAGCGTGGGGGAGTTTTTGGGGATCAACACGCGGGCCGACCTGGCGCGCGTTCAGACGATCATGAGGTCGCGTATCCTGGAGCGGTTCATGCTGCGCGGCGTCACGATCGTGGACCCGTACACGACCTACGTGGACGGGTCGGCCAAGATCGGGCAGGACACGGTGATCTATCCGCACACGGTGATCGAGAAGGACGTCCGGATCGGACGCCGCTGCCAGCTGGGCCCCTTCTGCCGGATCGGCGAAGAGACCCGTCTCGGGGATGGCGTCACGGTGGGTAACTTCGTGGAGATGACCGGCTGCCGCGTGGGGGCCGGGGCGAAGATCGGCGGGGGGGCGCGGTTCCTGGGCCCTGTGCTAGTGAAGCCCGGATCCGTCGTTGAGGCGGGAGCCACTTTGGGAGGGAACGGGAGCCATGCGCGGGGCTGATGAGCCGATTATTCTGACCGGGAATTCCAACCCGGATTTTGCCGCTCAGGTGGCGGCCTCCCTCGGGGTCCGCGTGGCGGACGCGCTGGTGGGGCGGTTCAGCGAAGGGGAGATCCGGGTCAAGATCAACGAGAACGTGCGGGGACGGGACGTCTTCATCGTCCAGCCGACCTGCCCGCCGGTGAACGACCATCTGATGGAGCTTTTGATCCTGCTCGACGCGGTCCGGCGCGCGTCCGCGCGGAGGATTACGGCGGTGCTGCCCTATTTCGGATACGCGAGGCAAGACCGAAAGGACCAGCCGCGGGTGCCGATTACCGCTAAATTGGTGGCGAACCTGATCACGGTGGCCGGCGCCGACCGGGTGCTCACGATGGACCTGCACGCGGGGCAGATCCAGGGTTTCTTCGACATCCCGCTGGACCATCTGTTCGCGATCAACACGTTCGTGGATTACTTCACGAAGCAGCGGCCGCTGGAGGACTTGGTGGTGGTCTCGCCCGATGTCGGAGGCATCAAGATGGCCCGCGCGTACGCGAAGCGGCTGCGGGCGGGGCTGGCCATGGTGGACAAGCGGCGGATCAACCACATGGACACCGAGGTCATGGACATCATGGGAGAGGTGAAGGGGAAGACCGCGCTGATCGTGGACGATCTGGTCTCCACGGCCGGGTCGCTGGTCGAGGCGGCGCGTATGCTCCGAGAGGGGGGCGCCAAGGAGGTCTACGCGGCGATCACCCATCCGGTGCTGTCGGGTCCGGCGAGGGAGAGGCTGGCGGGGTCGCCGCTGAAGGAGTTGGTGGTGACCGATTCGATCCCGATTCCGGCCGACCGGAAGCTGCCCAAGGTCAAGGTCCTTTCGGTCACATCGGTGTTCGCGGAGGCCATCCGCTGCATTCACGAGGAAACTTCCATCAGCGTGCTGTTCCATGAGCAGTGGGATGAGGAAACCAAACGGGAATCGCCCGGGAAGAGGCGACTGACGAAGGTGAGGAAATAAATCCATGAAGCAGCAAAAAGTCGAACGGGTCCACTTGGAAGCGGTGGTCAGAACCGCCCTGGGGAAAGGAAAGACCGGCAGGTTGCGGCAAGAGGGGCTGGTGCCGGCCGTGGTCTATAGAGAGGGAGGGGCGGCCCTTGCGATCCAGGTGCCGGGGAAGGAGCTCTCCCGCATCCTGCGCGTGAAAGGGGGCGAGAACGCGCTGATCGCGCTGCAGTTCGGCGAGGGATCCAAAGAGGGCTTGAAAGGGCATCCCACGCTGGCCAGCGGAGAGAACGTGGTCCTCATCAAGGAGCTGCAGCACCACCCGGTCTCCAGCGAGCTCCTGCATGTGGATTTCCACCAGATTTCGCTGACCAAGAAGATCACGGTGTCGGTCCCGCTTTCCTTTAAGGGAGAGGCGGCAGGCGTGCGGTTGAGCGGCGGCGTGCTGGAGCACCTACGCTGGGAACTGGAGGTGGAGTGTTTGCCGACAGAGATCCCCGCGGAGATCCCCGTGGAGATCTCCGGGCTCGAGTTGGGCAAGACGCTGCACGTGAAGGACATCCCGCTGCCGGCAGGCGTGCGGGCGGTGACCGATGCCGAGCAGCCGGTGGTGGCTTGCGTTGAGCCTCAGAAGGAAGCGGTGGCAACACCCGCCGAGGAAGCGGGAGCCGTGACGGAGCCGGAGGTCATCAAGCAGAAGAAGCCGGAAGAGGAAGGGGCGGCACCCGCGGAAGGCGGCAAGGAGAAGGCGAAGGCCGAGCCGAAGGCTGAGGCCAAGAAGGGGTGAAGCTGGTCGTCGGGCTGGGCAATCCCGGTCCGGCGTATCTCCGGACCCGGCACAACGTGGGATTCCTGGCGGCCGAGAGGCTGGCCCAGCGGTGGAAAGTTCCGCTCCGGAAAAAGGGTTGCGACGCGGTTTTTGGGGAAGGGGAATTCTCCGGTTTTCCCGTAGCAGTGGCGCTGCCCCAGACTTTCATGAACGCCAGCGGCCGGTCGCTTGGGTGCCTGCTGGAGCGCTGGAAGTTGAAGCCGGCGGCGGTGCTGGTGTTGTGCGATGACGTTGCTCTGCCGCTGGGGATGATCCGGTTGCGGGGCAAGGGATCTGCCGGCGGGCACTTGGGGCTGGCCTCGATCCTGGAGGAGTTGGGCACGCAGGAGTTCGCCCGGCTGAGAATCGGCGTGCGTCCGGCGGCCGGCGTGGAGAAGAACCTCACGCCGTTCGTGCTGGGAAAGTTCGGAGCGCCGGAAGGGAAAGATTTGGAACAGGCGCTGGCCTCGGTGATTGAGGCCGGCGAGTTGTGGCTGAGCCGTGGCCTGAATGCGGCGATGAACCGGTTTAACCAGAAGATCAAACAGGGGGAATGATGGCTTTATCCAAAGAGTATGAGGCGATTCTGATCGCGGACCCGGATCTGAATGAAGAGGGGATCACTCAGTTGAAGACCCACTTCGCGGATTTGGTCACTCGCCACGGCGGGAAGGTCCAGGACGCCCAGGTGCTGGGAAAGCGGAAGCTCAGCTACCGCATTGGGAAGTTCAGCGAGGGCAATTACCTGCAGGTCAAGCTGCAGATGCCGCCCGCGTCGGTGGAGGCGCTGAAAAGGGTCACCCAGCTGATCGAGCCGGTGATCCGGCTCATGGTGGTGATCCAGTCCGCTCTTCCGGCCGGCCCGCAGCCGGCGGCCGTCGGTCCCGCGGAGGGCTGACGATGGCGAACCTGAACAAGGTTTTCCTGATGGGCAACCTCACGCGCGACCCGGAATTGCGCTACATCCCGAGCGGGACGGCGGTGGCCACCTTCACGGTGGCCTCCAACCGGTCCTACACCTCCGCTGCCGGGGAGAAGAAGGAAGAGGCTTGCTTCGTGCGGGTGGTTTCGTGGGCTCGTCAGGCGGAGTTGGCGGCCGAGTACCTGACCAAAGGTTCTCCGATTTTTGTGGAGGGCCGGCTGCAGAGCCGTTCTTGGGAAACCCCTGATGGCCAGAAGCGCTCCACGATTGAGGTGGTAGCGCAGAACATCCAATTCTTAGGACGAGGGAAAGGGGCGGTATCACGACCGGGGGAGACGGGCGCGCAGGCGCCGGCCCCGGAAGAACCGCCGGCGGGTCCGGAAGGATCCGAAGTGCCTGCTGAAACCGAAGAGCAAACCGGAGAGGTTCCATTCTGATGCCACCCAAGAGAGAGATGAAAGGCGGACGCAAGAAGCCCACCAAGGGACCTGTCAAGGGAGGCTTGGAGCGGAAGCGGTTTGTGCGCCGCAAGTCCTGCAAGTTTTGCGCGGACAAAGTAGAGGAGATAGATTTCCGGGACACTGCCCGGCTGTCCAAGGCCACTTCGGAGCGGGGGAAGATCCTTCCGCGCCGGATCGCCGGTAATTGCGCCAAGCACCAGCGGCAGCTCTCGCGGGCGGTCAAGCGGGCCCGTTCCATCGCGCTGATGCCTTACGTCGCCGCGGAGTAGAGGAAATTGTGGAAGTCATTCTGACTCAGGAGGTCCGGCCTCTTGGGCTCGCCGGGCAAAAGGTTTCGGTCAAGGACGGGTACGCCCGGAATTTCCTGATGCCGCGAGGGCTGGCAGTTCCCGCCGACCGCGGAGCCGATTCGGCCTCCCGCTCCCGCTTGAACGCGAACCTGCGCTCGGCCGAGTTGGCGAAGGAGAAGGCGGCCCAGATCGCGGGCAAGCTGGAGGAAACCACCTGCCGGTTCTCCCTCTCCTCCGGCGAACAGGGAAAGCTCCACGGCGCGGTGACCGCCTCGGACATCGCGCGGGAGCTTCAAAGCCAGGGAATTTCGATCGAGAAGCACCAGATCCAGTTGGACGCGCCGCTGTCCCAGCTCGGAGAGCACCCGGTGCCGGTCCGGCTCCACCCCGAGGTGAAAGCCACCGTGAAAGTCCTC
The DNA here is from genome assembly GCA_030651065.1 of Candidatus Omnitrophota bacterium. GTDB lineage: Bacteria > Omnitrophota > Gorgyraeia > 1-14-0-20-64-10 > 1-14-0-20-64-10 > JAUSCU01. Next base: position 6,151 of record JAUSCU010000066.1, read on the forward strand.
TTGTCGAAAGCCTAAGAAAATGCCCACCACTGTAGAGCGCCTGGTCGAACGGGTTCCGCCGCACAATCTCGACACCGAGATGGCGGTGCTCGGCTCCATGCTGATGGATGATCAGGCGGTGCCGGTGGCGCTCGAGATGCTGCAGGCCTCCTCCTTCTATCGCGACGCCCACCGCAAAGTTTTCGACGCGATGACCGGCCTGTTCAACTCCCAAAAACCGGTGGATTTGGTCACGCTGACGGAGGAGCTGAAGGCCACCGGCAAGCTGGAGGAGGTGGGCGGAGCGGATTACCTCGCCTCGCTGACCTCCGTGGTCCCGACCGCCGCCAACGTGCAGCATTACGCCAAGATCGTCCGGGAAAAGGCGATGCTGCGCAGCCTGATCTCCGCCGCGACCCAGATCGTGGGGCGCTGCTACGAGGACCAGGACGACGCGGACGCGCTGCTGGACCGGGCGGAGCAGCTGCTTTTTGAGATTGCCAACCGGTCGCTGGGCGCTCAAGCGGAACCGCTGAAAGGGATGCTCTCCCGCACGATGGAGACGATCGAGCGGTTGTACCAGCGCAAGGAGATGGTGACGGGTTTGGCTACCGGCCTACACGACTTGGACGTGATGACGGCCGGGCTGCAGCCGGCGGACCTGATCATCGTGGCGGGCCGGCCTTCGATGGGGAAATCGGCGCTGGCCACCTGCATCGCCGAGCATGTCGGCGTGGTGGAGCGCGTGCCGGTAGCGATCTTTAGCCTCGAAATGTCCAAGGACCAGCTGGCGCACCGGATGCTCTGCTCGCTGGCCCGCGTGAACGTGCACAACGCCCGCACCGGTTTCCTCGCGCAGACGGATTGGAAGGAGTTGCCCAAGGCGGCCAGCAAGTTGGACCAGTCCGCGCCTATCCTGATCGACGACACGCCGAGCCTCTCGGCGCTCGAGCTCAGAGCCAAGGCGCGCCGGCTCAAGAACCAGCACCGGATCGGGCTGATCATCGTGGACTACCTGCAGATGATGCGCGGCTCGTTCCGGGTGGAGAACCGCCAGCAGGAGATCTCGGAGATCTCCCGGTCGCTCAAGGCGCTGGCGAAGGAGCTGAACGTTCCCGTGATCGCGGTCAGCCAGCTCTCACGCGGCCCCGAGCAGCGCGAGGACCGGCGGCCGCAGCTGTCGGATCTTCGGGAGAGCGGCGCCATTGAACAGGACGCCGACGTCGTGATGATGCTCTTTCGGGAGGAGGTTTACCGGCCGACTGAGGAGAACCGGGGCAAGGCGGAGTTGATCGTCGCCAAGCAGAGAAACGGGCCGGTCGGCTCCGTTTCCTTGGCGTTCCTGAAAGAGTTCACCCGCTTCGAAAACCTCTCTCCCCGCGCCTCGTAGGGCCCCCTTTTCGTTGTTTTTGACTAGTCGCTGTGCTACATTACTTCGGATGTTGAAGCCCACCCTCATAAGCGAACCTAACCCTTACTCCGGCAGGTGGATGCTGTCCGCGCTCCTGGCCGGATTCTGCCTCATTTCCGTGCTGGTTTTGCCCGCTTTCGCGGAGGATGAAGCCCAAGTGACCTCTGTGGAGGTGGAGGGGAACAAGATCGTCTCCACCGCGACCATCCTCACCAAGATCAAGACCCGGCCGGGCGACCGGATGAGCCAGCAGACCGTGGACGAGGACATCAAGCGGCTCTACAGCACCGGTTTCTTCTCCGATGTGTCGGCCGACATCCGGCCCCTTCAGGGCGGGCAGATGGTCCGGTTCATCGTTCAGGAGAGGCCGCTGGTCAGCGGGGTGGTGATCACCGGTCACCGGAATTTCCGGGAAGCCAAGCTGCGCGAAGAGATTAAGACGAAGGAACAGGAACTGCTGGACCGGCGGGAGCTCAAGCAGGATGTGGACCGGCTTAAGCAGCTTTACCGGACCAAGGGGTTCCATCTGGCCGAAGTGGCCACCGACGTGAAGGTGGATGAGGCCACGAACAAGGCAACCGTCTTCTTCACGATCTCGGAAGGGGGCAAGCTGAAGGTCCGCCGGATCCAGTTTGAAGGGAACGAGCACATCTCCACGCGGCGGCTGCGCCGCGCGATGGCGACCAAGCAGGCGTGGAGTTTCATCACGCCCGGCTATTACCGGCCGGAGGTTCTCAAGGAGGATGAGGAACGGGTGAAGGTGTTGTACCGCTCGCAGGGCTACAGCGACGCGCAGGCGGTGGCCGAGAGCAATTTGGATGAGAAGAAGCACTGGATGACGATTTTCGTCAAGGTGACGGAAGGCCCCCTCTACACGGTGGGGGAGATCACGTTCCAGGGGGTGCGCCAGATCCCGATGGACCTCGTGCAGGAAGAGCTGGCGCTCAAGACCGGTGAGCCGTTCAGCCAGGACAAGATGTACGAGGATGTCGGCAAGATTCAAGCGGCCTATTTCTCCAAGGGGTACATGGCGGCCTCGGTGGATCCGGCGACCGCGCTGAACCCCTTAACTCAGAAGGTGGACCTGACCTACACGGTGACCGAGGGCTCCATCGCCATCGTGGGACGGATCATCGTGAAGGGCAACGTGAAGACTAAGGATAAGGTGATTCGCCGCGAGCTGCGATTGAACCCGGGCGACCGGTACGACGGCGAGAAGCTGCGGCGCTCGAAGGAGAGGCTCTACAATCTCGGCTACTTCGAAGAAGTGACGATGGAGACGGTGCCCTCCGAGGACCAGCCGGACCAGAGAGACCTGGTGGTCAACGTCAAGGAGTCCAAGTCCGGCGAGTTCTCGTTGGGCGGCGGTTTCATCTCCGTGGACAGACTCAACTCATTCTCGGAGATTACCCAGAGGAACTTTTACCTCTTTAACTGGACGACGTTCGTGTGCGGCTGCCAGGAGCTGAAGTTCCAAG
>JAUSCU010000067.1 GCA_030651065.1 Candidatus Omnitrophota bacterium
CACCCTTCGACAAGCTCAGGTGAACGGAATTTATTGAAGCCGGGGAAAGAGGGGCGCGCCCTTGGAGATCGCTTGGCCCGGGGGGATATGCTCCTTGAGAGCGGCGGGGAGATGCTGGGTGCCGAGATCGGTGGTGAAGCCTAGCTGTTTCCAGGTGGATTCGGCGGTGCCGGGCAGAAAGGGCCAGAGCAGCAGCGCGATCGCCCGGACCGTGTCGGCCAGCTGATAGAGGAAGGACTCCAGCTCCTGCCGCTTGCCCTCTTTCGCCAGCGTCCAGGGTGCCCGCTCTTCCACCAATTTGTTCGCGCGGGTGATCAGCTCCCAGAGAGATTTGAGGGCGTCGCCCGGCGCCAGGTTGGATAGGCCGGACCAGACGCCGGCTTCCGCCTGGGCCGCCAGTTCCACTAGCCCTGAGTCCGGCTTCCCTGCCGGGATCTTGCCGCCGGCGTGCTTCTCGATCATGGTGAGCGTCCGGTAAACCAGGTTCCCCAGGTCGTTCGCTAGGTCGGAGTTGATCCGTTTGATGAGGGCCTCCTCGGAGAAGATGCCATCATCTCCGAAGGGGACGTCCCTCAGCATGAAGTAACGGACCGCGTCCAGGCCATAAGCCTCCACCACCGCCTGCGGGTCCACGATGTTTCCCTTCGACTTGGACATCTTCTCCCCCTTCACCAGCCACCAGCCGTGCGCGAAGACCATTTTGGGAAGCGGCAGCCCCAGCGCGTGCAGGATGATCGGCCAGTAGAGGCAGTGGTGCCGGATGATGTCCTTGCCGACGAGGTGGAGGGGCCCGCCGCTCTCTTCCCAGTAATGGTGGAACTTCTCGTTGTCCGGCCACTCCAGGGCGCTGATGTAATTAATCAGGGCGTCGAACCAGACGTAGGTGGTGTGGTTGGGGCTAAACGGCACCGGGATCCCCCAAGGGACCCGCTCTTTCGGGCGTGTGACGCAGAGGGCCGGGAGTTCGTTGGTCAACATCCCTAACACCTCGTTGCGGCGGGATTCCGGCCGGATAAAGTTGGGGTTCTTCTGGATGGTTTCTTTAAGCCAGGCCCGGTGCTTCTCCAGCGGAAGGAAGTAATCCTCTTCCTCTACCTGAGAGACCGGCCGCTGGCACTGCGGGCAGAGGGCCTTGGCGGCCTCCACCTCACTCAGCCCGAAGCTGGTCTCACAGGGGACGCAGTACCAAAACTTGTAGCTGCCCAGCTCCAGTTGGGGTTTGAGCTTCTCGAGGACTTTCTGGACGACCACCTGGTGGGCGGGGTCGCTGGTCCGGATGAACTTGTCGTAGGAGATGTTGAGCAGTTTCCAGAGGGAGTGGAAGGTGTCGGAGTTCCGGTCCACGAACTCTTTGGCGGAGATCCCCTGCTCCTGCGCCGCCTGCGAGATCTTCTCGCCGTGCTCATCGGTGCCGGTCAACAGGAAGACCCTCTCCCCCCGCTGGCGGTGGGCACGAGCGAGCGTATCAGCAACGACCGTCGTGTAGGCGTGCCCGATGTGCGGCTTCGCGTTGACGTAGTAGAGCGGCGTGGTCAGGTAGAACGGCTTAGCCATGGGAAAGGAGGACCGCCATGGCCGATTTGACGAGAGCATTCTTCTGCACCGCTTCCCGCACGCGGTAGGCCCGGTCCACTTGGGCAAGGATCGCTTCCTCCGGGACGGCCGCGGCGGACCGTTGGAGCTGCTCCAGCCGGTCTTGGTGGACCACCCAGGCCGGGTCCCCTTTGAGCTTCAGCACCAGCAGGTCGCGGCACCAGCTGGCGTACCACTCGACGTATTCCTCAATGTCGTCGCGGGAAGTTTTCGGGGGGAACGGGTTTTCCAGGTCTTTCCTCTTCCGGGCTTCCAGGATCTGGTCCAGCGCCGCGTTGCGCTTGGCCAGCCGGCCGGTCCGGTGGAATTGGAGCGCCATCCCGAGCCGTCCGCCGGAAGAGATCGCCAGCATCCGGGCGGCGGCAGGATCCAGACCCTCTTTTTGGAGCGCTTCGGCGGTTTGCTCAATCCCCTGCGGGGAACAGCGAATCTTGTGGCAGCGGGAGAGCAGCGTCGCCGGAAGCCGGTGCTCGGCCGCCGAGATAAGCAGAAAGAGGCTGCGGGCGGGCGGCTCCTCCACGATCTTCAGGCAGGCATGCGTGGATTCTTCGGTGAGGTTCTCCGCCGGGTCCAGAATCACCGCCTTGCGCTTGCCGCCGTACGGCGTGAGGCTCATCCAGCCTTCCATCTCCCGGATCTGCTCGATGAGGATATCCCCCTTCTCCGGGTCGGGCGTGACGACCAGCAGATCGTGCTCTTCGCACCCCGTCGCGCGGGCGAACTCCTCCGCCAACAGCCGCTTGCCGATCCCTTCCGGACCGGTAAACAGGTAGGAATGAGCTAGCCGGTCCCGCTCGATCTGCCCCTGGAGCAGACGAACCGCCGCCTCATGCCCGATCAGATCAGCGAAGGACATTCCCGACAGCCTTTCTCACCGCTTCCTGAACCTCCGCCATCGGCCGGTCCGCCCGAATCAGCCGGATCCGTTTTTTATTTGTTTTCGCCAAGTGAAGATATCCCCGCCGCACCTTTTCATGGAACGACACCGGCTTCGCCTCCATCCGGTTCGGCCGCCGCACGCGGGAGAGCCCTTGCCGGGCCGGGATATCCAGCAGGATCGTCCGGTCCGGCTGCAGACCCCCGGTGGAAATCTTGCCCAGCTGCTCGACCAGCTTCCGGTCCATGCCGCCGGCGAATCCCTGGTAGACCCAGGTGGAATCCTGGAACCGGTCCAAGATCACCACCTTCCCGGCCTTAAGGGCCGGACGGATCACCTCGTTCACCAGCACCGAACGACTGGCTTCGTAGAGCAGAAGCTCCACTACGGCATCCATGGAACCGGGCTTGGAGTCCAAGAGAATGCGCCGCAGCTTCGAGCCGATCACCGTGCCGCCCGGCTCCCGCGTGTGGAGGACGCGGCGGCCGCGCCGCCTAAGCCACGCCGCCAGCAGCCGGCTGTGCGTGGATTTTCCGGAGCCTTCTCCTCCCTCGAACGTAATGAAGATTCCCTTAAACACGTTCCCGAACCACGGTTTTACCGGTGGTGTCCTCAACAACGTAGCCCATTTCAGCGAGCTGTTTCCGGATCCGGTCGGAGGTCGTGAAATCCTTCTTCCGCCGAGCCTCGTCCCGTTCGGTGATCAGCTTCTCCACCGCGGGGTCGGTTTTCTCCGCCGACTGGAAGAAACCGAGCAGTCTGCCGAGTTCCAATAACTTGCCGGATCCGCCCGGATGCCCGGCCAGCCCGTGCAGGCAGGCCAGCGCTTCCGGGGTGTTCAGGTCGTCTTCCATCGCGTCGAAAAAGTTCTTCCCGGTCTCGCCGATGTAAGAATCGGCGGCGGGAGCTCCGGATCCCTTCGCTTTCTCATGCGCGATGAAGCCGGTCCAGCGCTCGTAGGCGCGGGCAGCCTCATCGAGGCGCTCCCAGGTGAAATCCATCGGCGAGCGGTAATGGGCGCTTAGGAAGAACATCCGAAGCACATCGGCGGGGTGTTTCTTGAGGGCCTCCTCGATCGTCACGAAGTTGCCGAGTGATTTAGACATCTTCTGCCCGTTCACGGTGAGCAGGCCGTTGTGCAGCCAGATTTTGGCGAACGGCTTTCCGGCCCCCAGCGCCTGCGCCAGCTCGTTCTCGTGGTGGGGGAAAACCAGGTCCTGCCCGCCGCCATGGATGTCGAACTCGTCCCCGAGCAGGTCGGTGGACATCGTGGTGCACTCGATGTGCCAGCCGGGCCGGCCCTCTCCCCAGGGACTGGGCCAGCTCGGCTCCTCCGGCTTGGCCTTTTTCCAGAGAGCGAAATCGAGCGGGTCTTTCTTCCCGGCACCGGCGTCCACGTGGGCGTTCTCCATCATCTGGTCCAGCTTCTGGCGGGAGAGATCCCCGTACTTTCCTCGCCGGCGGGCCAGCTCCCGAACCGCGAAGTAAACGCCGTCGGAACCCGGGTAGGCGACCCCCTCCCGGATGAGTCCTTCGATGAAACGGATCATCTTGGGGATGAACTCCGTCGCCTTCGGTTCCGCGGAGGGCGGCAGGAGGCCCAGCCGGGCGAAATCGGCCTGGAACCGCCCGGTGTAGCGCTCGGCTACCGCCCGCGCGCCGGCCTTCAGGTCGTCGCCGCCTTCTTTTCGGGCGCGATCGATGATCTTGTCGTCCACATCGGTGACGTTGCGGATGTGGCGGACTTTCAGGCCGCTGGCCTCCAGGAACCGCCGCAGCGTATCGAAGACAACCGCGCCGCGGGCGTGGCCGATGTGGCAGTCGTCATAAACGGTGACGCCGCAAACGTACATCGTCACCTGAGGGGGTTTCAGGGGGAGGAAATCTTCTTTCCGGCCGGTGAGCGTGTTGGTGAAGCGGATGGGCATGTGACCTTACTCCTGGCGGAGCTTTTCCCCGTCCTGCCGGACGACGCGGCCCGGCACACCGACCACCACCGAGTTGGCCGGGACTTCCCGGATCACCACGGCGTTGGCGCCGATCCGGGCGTTCTTGCCGATGGTGATGCTGCCGAGCACCTTGGCGCCGGCGCCGATCACCGCGTTGTCATGGACGGTCGGATGGCGCTTGCCCTTCTCTTTGCCGGTGCCGCCCAGCGTGACTCCCTGGAACAGTGTGACGTTGTTGCCGATCTCGGCGGTCTCGCCGATCACCACTCCCATGCCGTGGTCGATGAAGAGCCCCTTGCCGATCTTGGCCCCGGGGTGGATCTCGATGCCGGTCGCCGTGCGGGCCCCCTGCGAAATCAGGCGGGCCAGGAACTTAAAACCGGGCAAGCCGGCGCGGTGCAGCGAGTGGGAAACCCGGTGGAACGCGACCGCCGACACGCTGGGGTAAAGAAACAGCACCTCCCAGGCGGAGCCGGCGGCCGGGTCCCGCTCCAGCGCGGCCCGGACCTCTGAGCGCATTGCCCAGCGCAGCCAGAGGGTCGTGGCCACCGCCGCGGCTAGGCCGGTCAGCAAAGATTCGTTCATTCTTTCTCCAAAAGGACTACGACGTAGGCGGCCATTGCTTCCCCTTCTCCGATGGGTCCAAGTTTCTCCATTGTTTTCGCTTTCACGTTGATCCGGTCATCCTTCACCCGGAGTATCTGCGCGATGGAGCGCTGGATCGCGATCCGGTGGGGGCCGAGCCTGGGCTCTTCCGTCAGGATCACGGCATCCACGTTTTCCACGCGCAGGGATTTCCGGCTGGCCAGCTCCGTCGCCTTCTCAAGGAAGATCTGGCTGGAAACCCCTTTCCACTTGGGGTCGCTGTCCGGGAAATAGGAGCCGATGTCCCCCGCTCCCACCGCCCCCAGCAGGGCGTCACAGAGGGCGTGCAGCAACACGTCCCCGTCGGAATGACCCAGCAACCCCTTGGCCGAGGGGATCTTCACGCCGCCCAGCAAAAGGGAACGGCCTTCCACCAACCGGTGGATATCAAACCCTATTCCGATTCTCATGATTTTTTGAGGAGCGCTTCCGCGATCATCCGGTCTTCCGGTGTGGTCACTTTGATATTCCGCTCGGAGCCGGGGACGATCTTCACCCGCTTGCCCATCGCCTCCACCAGCGCCGCGTCATCGGTGGCGGCGAAGCCGTTGGACCGGCGATGCGCCTCTTCCAGAAGCTTGCGCTCAAACACCTGCGGCGTCTGCACAGCCCAAAGCGTGCTGCGGTCGAGCGTCTTCACGACCCAACGGTCCCTGGCCTGCTTGATGGTGGGCACCACCGGCACCGCGACGATAGCTGCTTTCGCCCGGCGAGCCGCTTGGATGGCGGCTTCGATGAGAGCCGGCGTCACCAGCGGGCGGGCGGCGTCATGCACCAGCACCCATCGGGTGCCCGGAGGGAGGGCCCTCAGTCCGCAAGCAACGGAAGCCATGCGGCTCTTCCCGCCCGGCACCACGGCCGCCACCTTGGAGGCCCGCTCGCTCCGGGCCAGCCGCCGCGCGGCGGCCAGATCCCCCGGGTGGGCCACGATCACAATCTGCCGCACCGACGGCGAACGCTCCAGCGCCCTCAACACCCAGCCCAACATCGGGCGGCCGGCCAGGCGGACGAATGATTTTCGGACTTTGGATTTGAGGCGCTTGCCGACGCCCCCCGCGACGATGATGGCCGTGACGCCCACTATCTCATCCTTGTCTTCCCGCCGGCTTCCAGGGCGCCTGCTGGCGATGCGGGTCCTCCCCTTCCGGCTTGGCGAAGACCATCCGGCCCGCGGCCGTCTGCAGCACGCTGGTCACCATGACTTTCACGGTCTGGCCGATCAGGTGGCGGCCCTGCTCCACGACCACCATCGTGCCGTCATCGAGGTAGGCCACGCCCTGGTTGTACTCCTTGCCTTCCTTGATGACCCGGGCCTCCATCAGCTCGCCCGGCAGCACCACCGGCTTCAAGGCGTTGGCCAGCTCGTTAATGTTGAGCACCTGGACGCCCTGCAGTTCGGCCACCTTGTTCAGGTTGAAGTCGTTCGTGAGGAGCCGGCCCCCCAGCAGCTTGGCCAGCCGCACCAGCTTGGCGTCCACCTCGCGCGTGTCGGCGAAATCCTCATCGGTGATCACGACGTCCACGTGCGGGATCTTCTGGATGCGGGCCAGCACGTCCAGGCCGCGGCGGCCGCGGTTGCGCTTGATGGGGTCCTGGCTATCGGCGATCTGCTGCAGCTCCTTCAGCACGAAGCGGGGCACGATGAACCGGCCCTCGATGAACCGGGTCTGGCAGATGTCGGCGATGCGGCCGTCGATGACGACGCTGGTGTCCAGGATGACCATTTCTTCGCGCTGGTCCTGGCGCGTGAATTTTACATACGGGATGATGATGTTGAATTCATCGCGCCCCCGCAGCGCGATGGCCATACCAAAGTAAGAAAAGATCACGACCAGCGCCGAGCGGATCGGCACCCCGAGTTCCGGACCGACCGGCACCAGGTCCAAGGTACTCAAGATCAGCCGCGCCATCACGAGACCGAACAACAGGCCGAACACCGCGGCCGACAACCCGCGCGTGG
>JAUSCU010000044.1 GCA_030651065.1 Candidatus Omnitrophota bacterium
TCCACGCCGAGCCCTTCCTTGGCGCTGACCAAGACCGGTTCATCCGGGATATCGAGGGTCTGCCGGAGCTCCTCCTTCACCCGCTCGACCTGGGCGGTGGGCAGGTCCACCTTGTTGATCACCGGGATGATCGTCAGCCCTACTTCGCGCGCCTGGAACAAGTTGGCCACCGTCTGCGCCTCCACTCCCTGCGCGGCGTCCACCACCAGCAGCGCCCCCTCACAAGCCCTCAAAGATTTGGCCACCTCGTAAGAGAAGTCCACGTGGCCGGGGGTGTCGATGAGGTTGAGCAGGTAGGATTTTCCATCTTTCGCTTGATAGTTCATCCGGACCGAAGAGGCCTTGATCGTGATGCCCCGTTCCCGTTCCAGATCCATGTCGTCCAGCATCTGATTCCGGAACTCCCGCTGGGTGATGGCGCCGGTGCTCAGCAGCAACCGGTCGGCCAGCGTGGATTTGCCGTGATCGATGTGGGCGATGATGCAGAGGTTCCGGATACGGGAGAGATCGGTCAATTTACGATTGCGTCACTTGCCGGCCGATCCCCTGTCCGGCTTTCAGCAGGGCGTGGAGCACGGCCTTGTTCCTTCCCTCCGCGTAAACCCTCAGCAGCGGCTCGGTGCCGGAGGCCCGCAGCAACAGCCAGCTGCTGTCTTTGAAGATCACTTTGACGCCGTCCACGGTGAGCACCTCTTTCACGCCGTTTCCGGAGCCGGCTTCCACGGCGCGCGACGCGGAGGAGCCGGCCCACTCCGACAGCTTACCCGGCGGAAGAGGTTTCTCGAGCTCCAGGTCGGAACGCTCGAAGAACCAATGGCCGAAGCGGGCGCGCATCTCCTGAAGGATTTTGGTGAGTGAGCTGCGGCGCATCGCCATCATCTCCATCACCAGCAGGCCGGCCAGCAACCCATCCCGCTCCGGCACGCAGCCCCGGAACCCGAAGCCGCCCGATTCCTCGCCGCCGAAGAGGATCTGGCTTTCCCGCATCAAACGGGCGATGTGCTTGAAGCCGACCGGCGTTCGCGTAAACGGCACCTTGTAGTGGGCCGTCATCTTGTCCAGCAGGTTGGTGCTGGAAACGGTGGAGACCACCTGCCCCCGCCAGCCACGGTCCTCCAGCAGGTGCCAGAGCAAGAGGGCCATCGTTTCCTGCGCGCTGACGAATTGGCCGTCGGGACCGACGAGCCCCAGCCGGTCGGCGTCCCCATCGTTGGCAAGCCCGAGGTGGCACTTTTGTTTCTTGACCAGGGCGCTTAAGCTTTTCAGGTGCTCTCCAACCGGTTCGGGCCGGTGGCTGCTTCGGAACCGCTCGCCGGCTAAGCGCACCGGCAGGATTTTCAGGCGCGTATCCGCCGTCACTTCCTTCAGGAGCTCCTGCCCGGCACCGTGCATCGAATCGTAGGCCACCTTGAAGCGGGCCTTCCGGATGACCGGCCACTCGACGTAACTTTTGAGGAACTTCAGGTAGCGGGGCTTCAGGTCGATCCAGCGGATCTTCCCGCTGTGGAGACCCTCTTCCAGCTTGACCTGCTTGATGGGGTTCTTGAAGAGCCGGCCTTCGATCCACTGCGTCATCTCCGGTTCCGCCGGTCCAGCATAGGAAGGCTTGAACTTGAGACCGTTGTAGGTGAAGGGGTTGTGGCTGGCGGTGACGACGATTCCTCCCTGCTGCTTGAGCTCCCGGATGGCGAAGCTGACCGCCGGTGTCGGCATCGGCGTCTCGGTCAGCAGCACCTGGAAACCGTTCCCGGCGAACACCTCGGCCACCGCCTCCGCGAACCGGTCCCCGAGCGGGCGGGTATCGTAGCCGACCAGCACCGAATTCTTCCGGGCCTTGTCCGGATGCTCCAGCAAGTACTCCGAAACCCCTTGCGTGACCGCCCGCACGTTGGGCAGCGTGAACTCCTCCGCGACGAGCGCTCGCCAACCGTCCGTTCCAAACTTAATCATTATTCTCCTCTGACTGAGGCGATCGCCTTTTGGGGATCGGCCGACCTAAAAAGAAAAGTGCCCACCACCATCACGTCGGCCCCGGCGGAACGGGTGGAGGCCGCCGTCTTGTCATTGATGCCGCCATCTACCTGAATGTGACCGCCGTACACCTTCCGCAGCGCTTCGATCTTCGGCAATACCTCCGGCATGAATGACTGCCCGCCGAACCCGGGATTGACCGTCATCAGCAGCGCCAAGTCCAGCTCTTCGAGGCAGGGTTTCAGGACCTCCCACCCGGTCTGCGGTCTCAGCGCCACACCGGCCTTGGCGCCCAGGCCGCGGATCTGCCGCACGATGGTGCCCAAGTCGGAGACAGCCTCCGCGTGCACGGTCACCCGGTCGGCTCCGGCCTGGACAAAGACCGGAACATATTTTTCAGGATTTTCGATCATCAGGTGCGCGTCGAGCGGCAACTTCGTGACCGACCGGAGCGCCTGCACCACCTGCGGCCCGATCGTGAGGTTCGGAACGAAGTGGCCGTCCATCACATCCAAGTGAATCCAATCGGCCCCGGCCTGCTCCATGCGCCGCGTCTCCTCGGCCAACCGGCCGAAGTCGGCCGCCAGGATGGACGGTGCCACCAGGACGCGGGTCACGCGGCGGCTCCCAGCAGGCCGGCGATCTGGGACCGGACTTGCTTTTTCACGGGACCGATCACCGCCAGGCTTAAACCATTGGAGCGCAGCACCGTCCGGGCCGCCCGCGTGAGGTCCGGCCGGCGGACCCGCGACATCTGGTCCAGGATCACCTCGGCCGGCTGCACCCGCCCCAACAACATCTCGCATTCGCCGATCCAGCACATGTGCTCCACCGTGTCTTCCAGCGCGAACAGGACTTGGCCCGTCATATACTCCGCCGCCTGTCCAAACTCCCTCTCGGAGACCGGCTCCCGCTGGATCCTCTGCAGTTCCTTCATCACCGTCTTCAGACAGCGAACCAAGTGCTTGTGCTCCACACCGGCGCTGATCGAAAAAAAGCCGGTGTCCCGGAACCGCTTCACCTGTGATCCGATCTCGTAGGCCAGCCCTTGCTCTTCCCGAACCCGCTGGAACAGTCTCGAGGACATGTTGCCGCCCAGCAGCACGTTCAGCAGGGAGAGCGCGTGAACATCCGGGTGGTTGCGCGGGAAGGCGTGGAACCCAAGCGAGAAGTGGGTTTGTTCCGTCTCCTTGTTTTCGATCTTGAGCCTGGGCTGGCGCTGGCGCTCACTGGGTTTTCGGCAGAGGGCCGGCCGTCCGGGAGCTACCTTCCCCCAGGAACGGGTGACCGCCTCTACCAGATCCCGGTGGTTCAAGCGCCCGCAGGCGGCAATCACCACATTACGGGGACGGTAGTAGCGGCTCTGGAACCGGACCAGGTCGCTCCGCCGGATCCGGCCGAGCGAGGCCGGCGTTCCGGCGATGTCCCTCCCGAGCGGGTGCCCCGGCCAGAGCAGGGCGTTGAGCATATCGTGCACGAAGTGCATCGGCAGGTCCCGCACCATCCGGATCTCCTCCAGCACCACCTGCCGCTCCTTCTCCATCTCTTTGGAGTCCAGCTCCGGGTTCAGCACCATGTCGCTGAGCACCTCGACCGCGGAGTCCAGATCCTTTGCCTGCACCTTAGCGACAACGGAGGTGAATTCCTCATCGGTGAAGGCGTTCAGGGACCCGCCCGATCCTTCAATGGCCTCCTTGATCTGGCGGGAGGAGCGGTGCTTCGTCCCTTTAAAGATCAGGTGTTCCAGGAAGTGGGCGGCGCCGCCGATCCGGTTGGGCTCGTGACGGGCGCCGACGCCGACCCAGATGCCGATCGCGACCGACTCTGCTCCCCATCGGGGGGCGCTGACGATCCGCAGTCCGTTCTCCAACCGCGTGCGGTGATACGCTTGCTTCATTACAGTAGTCGTTTCCACTTGGAAGACGCGGCTAAAGCCGCCACCACTTTCCGGACCGCCTGCGCCTGAGTCTTGTGGCAGACCAGCGTGGCGTCCGGCGTTTGCACGATGATCAGATCCTTCACGCCCACCGTGGCAATCATGTGCTTCGGATCCCCCACGAGGATCGAGCCGCTGGTGTCGAACCCGACGTGGGAACCCAGCACCACGTTGCCGTCGGCGTTTCCGGCATGCAGGAACCCGAGGCTGTTCCAGGAACCGACGTCGTCCCAGGAAAAATCGGCCGGGACCACCCAGACGTTGCGTGAGCGCTCCAGCACGCCGACGTCAATCGAGATGCTGGGCAGCTGCTTGTACAGCTCCTTCAAGCGTAGGTTCCCCACCGGAGTGCCGGACGCTTTCCGGATCGCCTCCAACCCGTTGTAGAGGGCCGGAAGCCACTGGTGGATCGCCCTCATGATCACCCGCCCTTTCCAGCAGAAGATCCCGCCGTTCCAGACGATGCGCGGGCGGCGGATCAACTGGTTCGCCCTCTTCAGGTCCGGCTTCTCGATGAAACGGCGCACCCGGTGAGCGCCGGAGGAAACCCGCTCCCCCATCGGCTCAATGTAGCCGAACCCGGTCGCCGGGTAGGTGGGCTTGATCCCCAGGCAAACGAGCCCTTCCTGGTCCACCGCCACCCCGGCGGCGCGGCGGATCGTACGGTGGAAATTCTGCGCGGGGCGGATCACATGGTCGGCCGGCACAACGACGATGACCGCTTCCGGGTCCTCCCGCAGGATCGTCACGGTGCCGAGCCCGATCGCGGCCGCGGTGTTCCGGGAAGCCGGCTCCACCAAAAAATGCTGCCACCGGACGGAGGGAAGCTGTTTCCGGACAATCTCCGCCTGGTTGGCCGTGGTCACCACGACCACCCGCTCCATCGGGACGATGCCCCGGAGCCGCTCGGCCGTCTCCTGAAGAAGCGACCGCTTGTTGCCCAGCCGCAGCGTCTGCTTCGGGTGGCGCTTCCTCGACAGAGGCCAGAGCCTTTCGCCGCTTCCGCCGGCCATGATGATCGCCCAGAGTTTTGGTTTGGTCATCCGATTGCCCTCTTTAAACTTCGCAAGAAACGGGTGGCTTCCCGCGGCGCCCGCCGGCCGGAACGCCGGATGATCTGGGTCAGCGCCGAACCGACAATCACGCCGTCCGCCACCCGCGCCGCAGCCCGCGCCTGCGCCGGGCCGGAGATCCCGAACCCGACGCAGACCGGAAGAGAGGTCATTTTCTTCAATGCCCGCACCCGGGCGCCGACTTCCGGGGACAAGCTCCGGCGAGCACCCGTCACGCCGGTGAGGCTCACATAATAGATGAAACCGGTGGAAAGCTTTGCCACCCGGCGCAGCCGTTCGGGCGGGCTTGTCGGCGCCGCCAGAAAAATGGTGTCCAATCCAGCCGGCCGGGCCAAACGCACCCAATCGCCCGCTTCTTCCGGCGGGAGGTCCGGCACGATCAGCCCATCCACCCCGGCGGAGCGGCTGTCCCGGCAGAACCGGGAGAGCCCGTAATGGAACACCGGATTATAGTATGTCATCAATGCCAGCGGCAGTGCAGGCTTACTGCGCCGCAGACGGCGCACCTGCTCCAGCACCACCGCCGGTGAAACACCGTTGGCCAGCGCCTTTTCCGAGGCGGCCTGGATCGTTGGACCGTCCGCCAGCGGATCGGAGAACGGAACGCCGAACTCGATCAGGTCCACGCCGGCCTGCTCGCAGGCCTCCACCAGATCCGGCAGCATCCGGAGCGTGGGGAACCCCACCGTAAGGTAGGCAATCAGCGCTTTTTCCTTGCGCCGCTTCAGCTCCCGGAACC
>JAUSCU010000082.1 GCA_030651065.1 Candidatus Omnitrophota bacterium
CAGGAAATCCAGACCTACCTTTCCCGAGCTTCATCTGTTACCGCCGGGCTGGAGGAGAAGGGGGAGGGGGATCGAACCGATATTGAGGAGCTGTTTGATGGTCAGCCGGTGGCAGGTAAAGACATGATCGTAGTGCTGGGGAGGTATTTCGTGAAGCATGCCAACCAGGTTCACCTCCACCAGAGTTTTGAAATTCGCCTAACGGGGCCGAACGGAATTGCGGAAACCCGATTCTCCTATGAGGCGTTCAGCGCCGCACCCTATCCCTATGCGGCCCAGTTTGGTCAGGAGATGGGGAGAGTCCTCGAAGAGATCGGCGTAAGTCCGGACGATTCCAAAATATGGCTGGTGGAACGGCTCGGAGAGGGTCAGCCGTTCCAACTTGAGTTCACCATTGCCGGCCGGCCGAGAACGCCGAAGGCTTGGCAATTCATGGATGTACCGAAATTCATATCGACGCATCCTCTGCTTCGGGCCATGTTGCAGGTCCAGCTATTTTTGAAAGAAATGACGACCAAAGGTTCGCAAGTACTGGTTTTCCCGGACACGCCGCCGGAAATCGGAACGAAGTTGCGGGTTTTTGTACAGGCCCGGGACACGACATCGCAGGAGGATTGGGAACAGGCGGTCCGGATCCGGTTCGGCGCTGAGCCGTTGCCTTTTGGGGTCTCCGTGGATGTTCTGTCCTACCCGGACAGCGGGCAGCTGGCTCAGGACGGCCCCAATCTTGTGATCAAACAGGTGGGCGCGATGTTGGCCGCGGAGCCACAGCCGGTCGTCGCGGTGCTGGAACTGGAAAGTCTGGAAGGGGTGCTTTCCTTAAGCCCATCGGCCATCCTCTCGTTGGCGGTGAACGAGGCCCTGAAAGGAAGGGAAGTCGGTCTGTTGCTGGGGGTTTGGACGTTTGAAGATGAAAATGGGCAGATTCTCCACGCTCTGTTCGTGTAAAATAATGGCTTCCCCGATGAAAACCCTTTGGCGGCCTGAATTCGAAAAAGACTCCTGCGGCGTCGGCTTTGTGGCCGACGTCTCGGGCAAACCCAGCCACCGCATCCTGCGGATGGCGATCCAAGGGGTCTGCTGCGTCACGCACCGGGGGGCCGTCTCGGCCGACGCCAAGACCGGCGACGGGGCGGGCATCCTCACGCAGATCCCGCGAAAGCTGTTCGCCCGGGAGCTGGCCAAGATCAACAACGGCCAGACGAAGACCAGTCCCCAGGACCTGGGGGTAGGCGTTTTCTTTCTGCCGCAGGACCCCAGCAACCGGACCGCGGCGAAAGGGATCGCCGACCGGATCGTGCGGGAGCAGGGGCTTCTCCACTGTGGTTGGCGGGAGGTGCCGGTCAATCCGGACGTCCTCGGAGAGAAGGCCCTCACCACGATGCCGGCGATCCAGCATCTGCTGATCGGCCGCCCGGCCAAAACCGCTGCCGGCGCGGAGTACGAGCGCCTCCTCTATTACACCCGCCGCTTGATCGAGCGCGCCTTCGCGCAAGCCCGGCTGGAAGGGGCCTACATCCCGTCCTTTTCCTGCCGGACCATCGTCTACAAGGGGCTGCTGGTGGCGCCCCAGCTCAACCGTTTCTATGAGGACCTGACCGACCCGTCGTTCGAGACGGCGATCGCCGTCTTTCACCAGCGTTACTCCACGAACACCTTCCCCAACTGGATCCTGGCGCAGCCGTTCCGCTTCCTGGGCCACAACGGCGAGATCAACACGCTGTTGGGGAACCAGAACTGGATGCGGGCGCGGGAACCGGAACTCTCCTCCCCGGTCTGGGGCGACCGGATCAAGGACCTCTTCCCGGTGATCCAGAAAGGGGGGTCCGACTCGGCGATGCTGGACAACGTGCTGGAACTGCTCGTTGCCTCCGGAACGGACCTGCTGCACGCGATGACGATCCTGGTGCCGGAAGCGTGGCAGAACATGCCGGGCATGGACCAGAAAACGAAAGCCTTCTTCGAGTATCTGGCCTGCCTGTCGGAGCCGTGGGACGGCCCGGCGGCGCTCGCCTTCACCGACGGCTTGATCGCCGCGGCCACGCTGGACCGCAATGGCCTCCGGCCCGCCCGGTACAAGGTGACGCGGGACGGGCTGGTGGTGGTCGGCTCCGAGGTGGGCATCGTGGACCTGGACGACTCGCAGGTGATCGAGTCCGGCCGGCTGGGGCCGGGGCAGATGCTGGCGGTGGACACCGTCCGCAAGAAACTTCTGCGCGACGCCGACATCAAGCGGGAACTCTCCGAGCACAAGCCGTACGCCGCGTGGCTCCACTCGAACATCCTTCGGCCGGACCTGCTGCACTTGAACGACGGCAAGCCGGCGGTGGCGGTGGAATTGGACATTCGCGGAATGAAGGCCTCCGGTTTCACGCAGGAGGATCTGCAGTTCATGCTCAAGCCGATGGCGGAGAGCGGCAAGGAGGCGGTCGGCTCGATGGGAGACGACGCGCCGCTGGCGATCCTCTCCACCCGGTCCCGGATCCTGTCCACCTATTTCAAGCAGATGTTCGCGCAGGTGACCAACCCGCCGATCGACCCGCTGCGGGAACGGTTGGTGATGTCGCTGAACACGGCGCTGGGCGCCCGCGGCTCGATGCTGGAAGAGACACCGGAGCACGCCAAGTGGATTAAGTTCAGCTCCCCGGTCCTCTCCGAGCCGGAGATGAAATGGGTGGAGGGGCTCACCGATCCCGCTTTCCGTTCGATCCGGATCCCGATCCTCTTCCCGGTGGATGCCGGCCCCGGCGGGCTGGAGAAGGGAATCCGCCGGCTCTGCAGCCTGGCCTCCGCCGCGGTGGACGCCGGCTGCACGATCCTGGTCCTGACCGACCGGGGAATGGACGCGAATAACGCCGCGATCCCGGTCTGGATGGCGGCCGGCGCGGTGCACCATTCCCTGATCCGGCAGGGGAAGCGGATGCGGGCTTCCATCATTTGCGAGACGGCTCAGATCTGGGACATGCACCACTTTGCCTTATTGATTGGTTACGGCACGGCGGCGATCCATCCGTACGGCGCGGCGCAGGCGGTCGCTTGGGCCCACTCCACCGGCACGGTGAAGGGGGTCACGCTCGACCAGGCCTGGGCCAATTACGAGAAGGCGATCGAGGACGGCATCCTGAAGATCATGTCGAAGATGGGGATCTCCTGCGTCTCCAGCTACCGCGGCGCCCAGATCTTCGAGGCGATCGGTTTGAGCGACGAGGTGATCGAGACTTGCTTCACCGGAACCGTCAGCCGCATCGGCGGGGTCGGTTTTGACCTGCTGGCCAAAGACGCGCTGGCCCTGCACGCTTCCGCTTTCGGGACGGCGGCCGCCGTGCAGCTTGACCCCGGCGGGTTCTACCGCTACCGGCGGGACGGAGAGCTGCACGCCTTCAACCCGCCGGTGCTCGACGCGATCCACGAAGCGGTCCATTCCGGCCGGTGGGAAGATTACCAGAAATACGCCGACCTGGTGAACAGCCGGGAACCGGTGGCCTTGAGGGACCTGCTGGAATTTTCCTCCGACCGGAAGCCGGTCCCCATCGAAGAGGTGGAGCCGGTGGAGGCGATCCGAAAGCGCTTCTGCACTGCCGGCATGTCCTACGGCGCCCTTTCGAAAGAGACGCACGAGTGCCTGGCGATCGCGATGAACCGGATCGGCGGCAAGTCCAATTCCGGTGAGGGCGGGGAAGACCCGGTCCGTTTCAAGCCGCTGCCCAACGGCGATTCCGCCTGCAGCGGCATCAAACAGGTGGCCTCCGGCCGTTTCGGCGTGACGCCGGAGTACCTGGCCTCCGCGCGGGAGCTGGAGATCAAGATGGCGCAGGGCTCCAAGCCGGGCGAAGGGGGCCAGCTGCCGGGCCACAAGGTGAGCGAAGACATCGCCCGCGTGCGCCACTCGGTGCCGGGAGTGACGCTCATCTCGCCGCCGCCGCACCACGACATCTATTCCATCGAGGATCTGGCGCAGCTGATCTACGACCTGAAGCAGGCCAACTCCAAGGCAACCGTCTGCGTGAAGCTGGTGGCCGAAGCGGGCGTGGGGACGATTGCCGCCGGTGTGGCAAAGGGCTACGCCGACGTGGTCCACATCGCCGGGCATGACGGCGGCACGGGGGCGAGCCCCATCTCCTCCATCAAGAACGCCGGCTCCCCCTGGGAGCTTGGTGTGGCGGAGACGCAGCAGGTGCTCGTGATGAACGACCTGCGCGGCCGGATCGTGGTCCGGACCGACGGCGGCATGAAGAGCGGCCGGGACATCGCGATGGCGGCCCTGTTCGGCGCGGAGTCGTTCAACTTCGGCACCGCGGCGTTGGTGGGAGCCGGCTGCTGTATGGTGCGCCAGTGCCACTTGAACACCTGCCCGGTCGGCGTGGCAACCCAGGACCCGAAACTTCGCCTCAAGTTTAAGAGCCCGCCGGACCTGGTGGTCAACTTCTTCACCTTTGTCGCGGAGGAGGTGCGCCGGATCCTGGCGCAGTTGGGCTACCGCTCTCTTGATGAGGTGATCGGCCGGATTGATCTGGTCAAGGTGAAGGCCAAAGCCCAAAGCCATCCCAAGTGGGCCACGATTGACTGGTCCGCTCTGCTGGCCAACCCCGACCCGGCCGGCACCCGGCCCCGCCGCTGTCTGGTCGACCGTAACGACCGGGTAGGGGATCAGCCATTGGATGAGCAGATCCTGGCGGAGGCAAAACCGGCGCTGGAAGGGCGGGGGCGGGTCACACTGCGCTTCCCGGTGAAGAACCACCAGCGCTCCATCGGCACGCGCCTCTCGTACGAGATTGCCACCCGCTACGGAGATGCCGGGCTTCCCGCCGGCGCCTCGGTCGAGGTTCAGCTTGCCGGGTCCGCGGGGCAATCGTTCGGAGCCTTCCTGATCTCCGGAGTCCGCCTCGCGCTCACCGGTGATTCCAACGACTACGTGGGCAAGGGGATGCATGGCGGCGAGATTTCTGTTCGCGCGAACCCTCGCGTCCCTGCCAATGCCGATCATCTGGTGCTGGTCGGCAACACCGTGATGTATGGTGCCACCGGCGGCACTCTGTACGTCGCCGGCCGGGCCGGCGAGCGGTTCTGCGTCCGGAACTCCGGCGGCCGCGCCGTAGTGGAAGGGATCGGGGACCACGGTTGCGAGTACATGACCGGCGGGATGGTGGTAGTGCTAGGCCCCACCGGCCGGAACTTCGGCGCCGGCATGACCGGCGGCGCGGCTTACGTTCTCGATCCGGCCGGCAAGTTCTCCGAGTTCCTCAACCCCTCTTTGGTGGAGCTCTCCCGTCCGGAGGATCCTGAGGACAAGAGCCTCCTCAAATCGTTGATCCTTCGGCACGCGGAGCTGACCGGCAGCAAGAAGGCCGAAGAGATCCTCTCCGACTGGGACAAGGCGCTGGCCATGTTCTGGAAAGTCAGCCCCAAAAAAGAAGTGGTTAAGCTGGAAGCGGCAGTCGGCACTCCGAAGGCCAAAGGGGTCTGACCCCGCGGGGTCTGACCTCGTCAGATTTTAAATAAATGAAGGGCCATTTTTTATGCCTTTAAAGTCAATGCTTCATAAAAGCTTTCGTTTAATTGCTTCTATTTGCGCCTTTTCAATCGGCGTTTCACAGCCGATCCCCGCCCACGCCCTGCGCCCGCATGTCGATCAATCCGGTTTGGAAGAGCGATTGACGACTGCCGGTTTAAGAGAAGCGCTGAACGAACAGACCTGGAATCAGCTCAAACACTTCGCCGGGCGGATGGAAGAGCTGGGTATCTCCTGGGAAACTCCGGTGAAGATTGCCGGAGTTTGGGCCGATGTTGACCGGACCCAGACCCACCCTGATCTTTCGGAAAACGGCCTCTCCCCCACGATGGTTCAAAACTACGTTTGGATCATGGGCCAGGGGGGAACCGTCGGCGCCATCTCGGCCGCCCCTTATCGGGTCATGGATATTCTGAATCCTAACTTTTATTTCCCGGCGTCGCTGGATCAGCGGGTGGTCGGTAGAATTCGGAAAGCGGTCACTTCTCCCGAGGATATGCAGCATCTGAGGGTTCTCGCCCGTTCCGGCGGAATTGACGTCCGTTTTGCTTCGACAGGGGAGGAGAGCCTCACGCTCTCCCCGATCCTGTTTTCACCCGAGGAGATTACCAAAGTTTCCAAAGAACTGGCCATTGCCGCGCTCAACGCCATCAGTCGAAAAGACGGCACCGATTTCTCTAGCGAAATCGATCAATTAAAGCGAGCCTCCGAGGTACTTTCTGTGGCGGAAATTCTTCGCCGTGTGGAGCGCGCGAAAGAGCTTATTCTTCTGCCCGGCATTACCCCTCTGGAAATCGACGGGGGGATGATCTTCTTAAGCTTCCAGGACGGCGTGTTAGATTCAGAAGCGATTTTAGCGGAAGCGAGACCCCTTATTGAAAAAGCGCTCTCCGACCGCACCCTTCATTTCATCCGGGGGCCGATGTACGTGGCGGTGAGTCTCTTTCAGAAGACCGAGACGTTGAGGGGAGTCATTGAAGAACCCTCTGAAAAACCGGGGGTTTGGATCGTTTTGGGAGACGGCCCCAACGACGATCTCCCCATGCTGAAAATGGCCGCCGGTTCTCAACGGTTGGTTTTGCCCTATTTTGTGGGGCCGCCGGAAGCGGTGGCCGAGACGGATGCTGTTGTTGTTCCCCGCAACCGGAGGTTTGTGGAAGCCACCGAATGGTTCCTGGCCCAGGTGGTGAGCGCGGCCCAAACCGAAAAACCGTACGCCGAGCTGCCCTTCATCGCGGGAGAGATAACCCCTCGGGAACTGGCGGATGCGTTAGACATTCCGCTGAACGATCTCTCCGCGAGGATCCGGGGAATGGATTATTCGCAGGCGGCGGCGTTGTTGGCGACCGCCGGAGTGGAGGAATCGGTTGCTAAGCCTAAAGCCGCTCCCACGATCTGGTGGGCCGGCGACTTACCGATGGTCCCGGCCATTTCCGGAGATCCAAAGCCTTTGCTCGTCAGCCTGGACATTCACGCGCCGAATCTGCAGCGGAACGAGTTGCGTTCCTCTTTGGAGCTGAGGCTGTTGGTGCGGGTGAACGGAGAGCAGCGGGAGTTCCCGGTGGAACCGGAGCAGATGCAACTCGGGGAGGGATGGTACGGGCCTTACCACAACAACTACCGTATTCAGTCTGAGCTCCCGGCAGAAGTCCGCGCGAATCTGGAGACGGTGGAGCATGTCCGGTTCTGGTTCAAATATCGCCTGAAAGGGGAGGCGGATTGGAAGGACACCTCTGAAGAAAATAAGCAGAACGGAGTTGGGGAAATCGTCCATCAGCCCAACTGGCTCTTCAACAGCGCGATGTACACGCTCAACGCGAAGGCCTGGGGCAGTTTCGAATCGATTGAGAAAAGGTTGCCCGAGCTGCAGCAGTTGGGGGCAAAGATCCTGCTGCTGCAGGGGATCCATCCGGGGCACACCGCTTTTGAGATCGATGATTATGAAATCGCCGATCCTGCCCTGGGCGGAGAACAGGGCCTGCGGAGGCTGCTGCAGGAGGCCAAGCAGAGAGGTTTCCGGGTGGTGATCCCTTTTGTGCCCGGCCACTCCTCCCCCAAGAACAAGCTTCTTCAAGAGTCCCCCCACCTGTACAAGAAGGCTTCCGCGGAGTCACCGGCGCTTGACACGGTCGCCGTGGATGTCAAAGGAGCTAAGGAAATCTTTCTACGGGGCAATGTCTACCTCGACGGTAGGCTGCCCGGCGAGATCCCCGGGGGTTTTGGGCCCGGCACGGTGCAGTTTGACCTGTGGGATCCGGCCAACCGCGAAGAGCTGGCGGCTTATTGGGGAAGAGTTCTGGGTCAGTGGGCCCGGTTTGGGATCGATGGTTTTTACGCCGACACCGGGCACTCGATCCACCGGGTTGCTCCAGGCTGGCTGGAGGAGATCCAGCGCCGGATCCGGAGTGAGCATCCGGATACGATCCTCGGTTTTGAGGCGCACTGGTTCGAAGCCGGCGGTTTTGTCGCGCGGGGCGGTTCCTTTGCCCAGGAATTTGCTTTGTATAACGATTGGTTTCGGGAGATCCTTTACGGACGGAAAGATGCCGCGGGCCTAATGCGGCACCTCCAGCAGTTGCCCGCCTGGTTCCTCCAAAGTCAGCTGACCTTCATTCAAAACCACGATGAAGACCCGGTCGACTTGCATCTGGAATGGAGCCCGGTCGCGCCGGCCCTTAAAGCGGATGCTCACCGGGCCATTGCGGCGCTGCTGTTGCTTGGGGTGCCGGGGATTCCGCTGATGACCAGCGGGCAGGAAAGCGGGTTGAAAGAACGGTGGAACGGGACCGGGCATCCAGGGACCTATGATAATCAGTGGGACTGGGGGCGCGCTCCCAACGCGCCGCGGGCCCCCCTGTTCGATCCCTTCTCGGATACGAGTTCCGAAGCGGGCCAGATGCGGCAGGCCTACTCGGAGCTGCTCCGGATCCGGCAGGCTAACCCCGCTTTCTGGTGGGCCGACGGGGCTCGCTTCCTCCCGACGAGCGATCCGCGTACGTTCGCGGCTTACCGGGCCGCGGGAACCCGCCGGGCGCTGGTGCTCATTCGTTTGGACACGTCGGCGCGGGATTCGGCACAGGCCACCCCCGTCGTTGTCGATCTCTCTGCCTTGAAGCTCGGCTCTTCGGAAGCGGCCAGTTTCGGCGAGTCTTTGAAGAAGCCGAGCCTGGTGCTTCCGGCCTCTGATTCTCTGGGCTGGAACGCGGGTGCGGAAGCAGGGAACGTCACTTCCCTGAGTGTGCAATTGAAGCCTTTCCAAGCCACCGTCCTGGAATTCGAGGGCCCGCTCTTAGCCGCCGCCGGAGTGGAGGAATCGGGACAAGCCTTTGTCTTCCCCACGCCGGGGAGATGGGATGGCGCAAGGTTGAAATCTCGTACGGTCTATGGTCAGGGTGGGAAGCCGTCCCCTTCGACCGGGGAAGGTTTCCTCAAAACTATTTTCAAGAGACCGGACCAATCCCTCCTTCCGGTTCGTTACGAAGTTTGGGGACAAGAGATCCCTCCCGAGCTCCAAAACGGCTCGCGAGAGGAAGCGATAGACAAGCTGCTTTCTAAGGATCAGCTGGGACAGGTTTATTTACCGGATGCGGCTAAGAGCCAGCCGGAAGCGGTTCGGAAACTTCTGGAGATTTTAGGGCTCCGCAGCCCGGCCTTAAAGGTCCACTATCAGATTTTCCAACGGGGTGGAGGAGCTCCGCGGAGCAGAACGGTGGAAACCCGGCCGGTCTCCATCCGTCTTTATCAGTCGGGAGGCACGAGGGGAGGGTCTTGGCAGATGGAAATCCGTTACGAGGCCCAGGTTCCCATTGAGGAAGTGGCCGACTACACCTTCGCGGCGGAAGTGATCGTTCCTTCCGTCTCCACGAGTCCCGCCCCCTGGGTATCCCCCGTGATCGATCTTCGCGTCCCGCCGTTGTTTCGCCAGCTTAGACCCGATTTAGTCACCAAGCCGATGTCTCCGGATGAGGTGCCAAAACTTCCTTCAAAACCGAAAGCCGAAAGTTCAGTGCCGCCGGAACCGGAACATTTCCGGATTCTCCAGCAGGGTTGGTTTCGGGTTTCCGACGGCAGTGAAGTGGGAAGCGGGGATTCCGCGCTCATTCCGTTGGAGCTGAAGCAGTCTTATCTGCATGACGGCCGGTTTCTTCAGATCGCGCTCTATTCTTCGACCGGGAATCGCCTGACATCCTGGTCGGGGACAGGTTTGGGCCGCCGCCTCCCCTACGCTCCCAGTCCCAGTAAAACACTCCTTGATTCTTTAGTAGACGAGG
>JAUSCU010000084.1 GCA_030651065.1 Candidatus Omnitrophota bacterium
TGATCCCCGTTCAGAAGCAGGTTCAACACGTAATCCTCGCCATCCGTTCTCATCTCCAGCAAGCCGGTGGCGAAATGGAACGTCGCTTTAGCCCCGAGCGCCCTCAGCAGCACGCCGCGCGCGTCCCCGGCCGGCATCATCTCCGCCAGCCGCTCCAGAAGTTCGCTGTTCAAGTTCCCGCCCGGCTCCTCCGACTGCAGGTCCAGCTCGATGTCCCGCAGGCGCCCCCCCTGGCCGAAGAAACGGATCTCTCCGTTCAGGAACCCGTCCGATTTCCATTCCCCGCGCGCGATGATCCGGTCCAGGCCGGCCAAATCCAGCCGGCGCACCTGTGTCCGGACTTTCCAAGTGGTTTTATTTGGAGGGAACCGGAAACGGTTGAGGGAGGCATGGCCCGACTTCAGCGTAACGAGGGTGCCGTCCCCCGAGTCCTTCCAAACCGCCTGCTCAACCGTCAACGCCGGCGGCCAATGGAGCTTCAGGTTCTCCAGCTCAACACGGGTCCCCGGCGCAGAGGGCTGCAGCCGCGCCGTCAGCCAGCCGGAGACCGCCCGGGCACCCATCGGGGTCTGAATCCATGCCACGATCCCCGCCACCACCAGGGAAACGGCCAGAGAGAATACCAGCACGAGTCGGAGGATTCGCATTACAATCAAGAGCAGTATAACACAGGGGGTCGGCTGATCTTTTTCCTTGCGCTCATTCCGGAGATTCTCCTGCTCGCCTCACTCACCCTCGCCCACCGCATGCCGGGAGGGCACGACGGGCTGCAATATTTCACGCTGCAGTACATCTTTCTCAACGGCACAGCGGTCTCCGGGGAGATCCCGCTCTGGATGCCCTTCATGTCTCACGGAACGGTTTCCACATGGTGGTACGCGGTGCAAGCCGCCCCTGTACAGCAACTCTTTACCTTGATGGGATCCTTGCTGCGCTCCGTGGATTTCCTGCCCCTCTTCTACGCGGGCCTTTTGGGCGACATGCTGCTGCTTCTGACCGGTTGCTGGTTGCTGAGCGAACGCTTCTTTTCTTTCCGCTGGACCCGCCTGTTCGTCTGCCTGACCGCGGCCGGGTCGGCGGTTTGGGTCACTCAACCCTGGTACAACTTTCATTTCTACTATGGCGTGCCCTTAGTCCTCTATTTCCTGCATCGCTTCTTGGAAACGTCGAAATGGCGGCACCTCTTCTTCGCCGGGAACCTGCTGGCGCTCCAAACCCTGGGCAACCTTCCCTATTTCCTTCCATTCACCTCGTTAGTCTGCTTCCTTTATCTCGTTTTCTACGGGCTGTGCAATTTGGAAAAGGCGCGGAGCTGCCTCCGCTCGCTGCGTTGGGGAGGATCCGCTCTTTTTTGCTTTTTGTTTTTAGCGGGCTCTTTCTGGCTTTCTTACCAGGTACTTCGGGAAGGAACCGCGGAGATCGTCTACTACAATTTCGGCAGGAACCCGGATGTCAGCGCCTCATTGGAAGTCTTCCGAACCTACGGAGGCAGCCTTCATCAGCAAAAATGGCTGGAGCTGTTCCTGGGAGTTTCACCCGCTCATGACTACACGCTCTTCATCGGCGTGATGGGCATCCTGCTGGCGGGGCTGGGAACGATCTCACTGCCCCGGAAGCACCGGCATCTCCTGCTGCTGATCCTGCTCCTCTGGCTGATCGGCATCGCGACACCGGTGGCTACCTGGTTTTATTACACCTGGCCGATGATGAAGTATTACCGCCACTTGGGGCTGACCACCTGTTTCATTAAGTTATTCCTCTGTTTCCTCGCCGGCTTCGGCTTTGAAAAGATGTTCCTCTCCGTCCGCGAGTCGCGCCGGGCGGAGCGTGGCCCACGCTGGGTGGTTCCATTGCTCGCCCTGCTGATCTTCCTGGCCCTGAGGGATCTGGCCCGCCATCCCTCTTCCGCCGCTGAGCTTCTGCTGAGAATGTTCGGAAACAACTGGGGTTGCATGCAGCAAGTCCTAGAGGAAGGTTTCCTGGCCCGCCAATTGGAAAGGACCTCCCTGGCGGCACTGGGAACCGCTCTTCTGGCCGGAGGAAGGTTGCTCATTCCCGAGCCGAAATTCCGCGGACTTCTGCTCTGCGGCGCGCTGGCGTTACAGTCTTTTGATCTTTACAGCTACAAGACAGCGGACGCGTTTCAAAAAACCGTGGCTTTGACGGAAATCCAGAAACCCCTCACCCAGTTCCAGAAAATACCCTTCGCCCGGCGCAGGGAATCTTTGGACAGCACCTCCAACCCCCGGGTCCGGCAGCTCCTGTCGCTACCCCTCTATTGGGCCACTTATTGGTCCACACAATCATTTCTCTTCCTCGATGAACCGGGCAGCTCTTTCCGAATCGATCACTGGCAACGGCCGCTGGACGATTTTTTGAGGGCCTATTGGGGCCAGCCGCTGGGAGAATTCAAATCTTATCCTCGGGGCCTGGTTAGAGTGGAAAAGCTCGTTTTCCCGTCTGAACATCCGGCCGCGAGCAAGATCGCCGGACTGACCGAGGACAAGATCCAGTTCTTCTCGAAGGTCAGTTACGTGAATTCAGAGCAGGCCGCGGCCGACCAAATCACGGACCCGGCCTATTCCGGTGACTACCTGGTTTTGACGCGGGCCGGGCAATCCCCTCTTCCCGGAAAAGGACGCTTGCATCTTCCTTACCGGGTCGAGCGGTTCGATTCCAACCACCTGGAAGTCACCACTGAGATCCCCGGTCCCGAGCCGGTCTGGATGCTGTACAGTGACGTTTGGCACCCCGGCTGGAAAGGGAAGGTAAACGGACAACCGGCCTTGCTTTCGCGGGCGAATCTGGCCTACAAAGCGGTCCTTTTGAATCCGGGACACAATCGCGTGGAATTCGAGTTCCGGCTGGGACTGCTGACCGGGTTGCAGCGAGGTTTCGCGATCCAAGCGTTCTTATGGCTCCTGGCGCTGGCCGGGTTGGCGGGGAAAACTTTCTGGGAGGAAAAACCTGGATGAGGCGGTCCGCGGGACTCTTGTTTCTCGTCTTGTGCGCGGCGGAGCTGTTTTTGCTCGGCTTCCTGGCCGCGGCCCACCGGATGCCCAACAGCCAGGACACCTTCCAATACTTCTCGCTGCAGTACTATTTTCTCAACAACGCGGCCCAAGCCGGTGAAATCCCCCAGTGGATTCCCTTCATCGCCAACGGCACGGTCGCGACCTGGTGGAACAGCATCCAAGCCTCTCCGCTGCAGATGGCTTTCTTATCCATCGGAAGAGGGTTCCGCGGGGCGGACCTGCTGGTCCCTTTTTACGCCGGCATTTTTTGGGACCTCCTGCTCCTGATGCTGGGAACCTGGCTGCTGGCCAAGCGCACTTTCCAGTCCGGCTCAACAGCCTTTTTTGTCACTCTCGCCGTGACCGGCAGCGCGGTCTGGACCTCCCAGCCCTGGTTCAATTTCCATTTCTACAATGCGGTCCCTCTTCTGCTTTATCTGCTGCATCGTTTCCTGGAAAGCGGACGCTGGCGCTATTTCCTGCTGGCGGGGAATTTGCTCGCACTGCAGGCGCTGGGTAACCTGCCCTACTTCCTGCCGGTCACTTCGATGGTCCTCTTCCTCTATATCCTGTTCTACGGCCTCTCGCGTCCACGCGAGACCTGGGCCCAGATCAGGTCCCTGCGGTGGGGATGGGAGGCGTGGGGGGCCCTCCTGCTCAACGCGGCCTTCCTGTTCGCGGTCTTTGGAATGTTCACGATCGGAACGGAGCAGACCGTCCATTACAACCAGGGCCGGAACCCGGACGGCACCGCTTCGCTGGAGGTGTTCCTCACCTACGCGGGAAACCAGGGGCTGGCAAAATGGGCGGAGATGGTGCTGGGGGTCTCCCCGGCGCGGGATTACACGCTCTACATCGGCCTCCTGGGCGCCGCCTTCCTGCTGTGGGGGATCCGCCCCTGCCTGCGGAGGCATCCGCACCTGCTGCTGCTGACCGGGTTCCTACTGGCCTTCAGCATGGGCGGCTGGACGGCGCGGCTCTCTTACTACGCGTGGCCCATGATGAAATACTTCCGCCATCTGGGGTTCACCACCGGCTTCATCAAGCTGTTCCTCTGTTTCGTGGCCGGCGTGGGTTTCGAGGATTTCTTCCGAAAGGAGGCCCCCTCGGCCCGGAGGAAAACGGCCGCGCTCACGCTGAGCTTGCTGTTGCTGGCCCTCAGCGGGTTGCTATTTTACCTCTCCCAACACCCGGCGGTGATGGAAGCGCTGATCCGCCGGGTCTTCTCCGAAAAACCGTGGGAGATCCATGCCGGAACCCTTAACCATGGCTTCCTGTCCAGCCAGCTCAGCGGATCCGCCGCCCTCGCCGGGATAGGCGCCCTCTTGCTGGCCTGCTGTTTCTTCTCCAGGGCCCGCCGGTACCGCAAGATACTGGTCGGCCTGGCGCTGTTCCTGCAGTTCGCCGATCTGTACAGCTACAAATGGGCGGACGCGATGAAGACAACCACGCCGCTGGCGGCCGAGCAGCGCCTGCTCACCCGCGGCCAGCCGATTCCGTTCCCGATCCGGCGGGTCCGCCTTTTGGAAGACCACCGGACCCGGCCCGCCGCCATGAAAAACGTCCCCTACTTCGGGGAAACCACTTGGGCTTTTCCGCTGTTTTTTTTCTCGGATGAAGCCGGGTGCACCGGCCGGATAGACTATACCGAAAAACCCTATGACCAGTTCGTGCGGACGTACTGGGGATTGTCCCTCTCCCCGGAAGAGCATGCCCGGATGAAAAAGTTCATTTACTACCATCTGCTGCTGCTCCCGTTCCGGCATCCGGCGGCCCAAAAGATCTCGGGCGTCACCGAGGATAAGATCCAATTCTTCTCCCGCGCCGTCTTCACCCCTAACGAAACCCAGGCCGCTTCCTGGATCCGCCATCCCTCCTACGACGGCGATTCGCTGGTTCTGCTGGGAGACGGGAGCGATGAATTCCAGCCGGCGGCCGGCGCGAGATTGCGGCTACCCTACCGGGTCGAGCGGTTCGATTCCAACCACCTGGCCGTTTCGGTCACCGCGCCGAAAGGGGAACCGGCCTGGATGCTCTACAGCGACGTGTGGCATCCGGGTTGGAGAGCCTCGGTCAACGGGAACCCGGTTCCCATCCACCGGGCCAATCTGGCTTACAAGGCGATCCGCTTGGAACCCGGCCTCAACCAGGTCCATTTCCATTTCCGCCTGCCTGCGCTGGAATGGGTGCAGCGGCTCTTTGTGCTGAACGCCTGGATGTGGATCGCGCTGACGGGACTGCTGCTGTGGAGGGTGGCCCGCCTCAGGGAGGAAGGAATCCCCGGGCGGACAACAGAGAGAAGCTGACCGGATCGTAGATCCCGCCGGTGACAAAAAGCCGGAAGAAGCTGTCCAGATCCTGCACCACGATGAGAAGGACCACCCCTCCCACCAGGATCGCCGAACGGACGCCTCCCCCTTTCCTCGCGCCGGCTAACCTCTCAAGCAGCAGCACCGTGCACAGGCGCATCGGCATCTCGAGAAACAGGATGAACCGCGCGTTCTTGCCGGCCGGCACCCAACAGAGCATCGCGATGAACAGCACCGGGACGAGCGCCCAGAACCAGACCCGTTCATCCCGCGAGCGGTCGGCGACTAGAACACCGATCCAGCCCAGCCAACAAATCACCGGCCACGGAGAAAGCAGCAGCAGGTCTATCAGGAAGCGGAACCAGGGACCGTTCTGATAGTGCAGCGCGTAAGTGTTCACGTGGGCCGCCCCGGCGAAACCGGCAGCGGTTTTGAGAACGGGATGGATCCCCCCCGCCGCCAGCACCATGACGGATCCGGCCAGCGCCAACGGGAGCGCCGACACGGCCAGGACCGGCCAGAGCGGGAGCGGGCGGCGGGTCCGGAGCCAACGCCAACCGAGGAAGAACAGCGCCGTTGGCACCAGCAGAAAGCCGGACTCCTTCACCAGTAAAGCGGCGGCGAACGAAAGCATCACCCAGAGCCACCGCAGGGGGGGCGCCTTTCCCCCCTCTTCCTTCCAGATCGCGCGGAGGAACAGCCAGAGCGAAGCCATCAGGAAGAAAGAGATGAGAGTGTCCGACAAAGCCCTGCGGGCGAGCGCCAGGTGCAGCGGGGCCGCGCAGGCCAGCAAGAGAGTCCAGGCCGCGGTTCGCCATCCGAACGCCCGCCCCGTTCCCACGAACATCAAGACCAGCATCCCCAGGAACGCCGCCAAAGACAGGAGGGCCAGGTTCGTGAAATAGGAGCCGCCGCCGAGTTTCAGGGCCGCCGCTCCCAGGCTGATGGTGAGAATCCGAAGCGGGTTCGGGAAATAACGGGCGGCCTCAAGACTGTTCAGGTACGCGGTGAACAGGCCCGGGAAACCGGCCGGGCCTTCGATGGCAACCCGGGAAGCATAGGCCAGGTAAAAACCCTCGTCGGCCTCTGTCTGGAATTTCACCGAATCGAGCGTGGAGCAGACCATCCCGGCCACCGCGAAAAGCAGGAGGGCGACCCCGACCACCCAAACTCCCCGGCCGGCTCTTGGGAGGATCATCGTTGCAGAAAGAAAATCGCCAGCGCTAGAGTGGCGGCCGCCGTCGCCGGGAGCCAGCGGCGGCCCGGCCCCCCCTCAGCCTGCCGCAGGTAAAGTAGGACCCAGGGGGGCACCGCCGGCAAAATCCGCGCGCCGGCCGGCCAGGGCGAAAAGAGACAGAAGCCGAATGCCGCGACAAACCAGAGGACCAGGATCCGGTCCAAGAAGGAACCGCCAAGCAGCGGCCGGACCAGCAGATGCTCGATCCCCAATTGGGCGGCGGCCAGCATGCCGGCCGCCCCAAGTGCCTGCAAAGGCGCGTAGCTCCATTTAAGATAGAGGAAGGCGCCGAACAGAGCTGACACCGCCAAAATCATCCCAAGCAGGACCCACTCCGAAAATTCCTCCCAAACCCCGAGCAGCAGCAGGCTCAGCGGAAAAATCGTAGCCCCTCCCAAATCATGCAGGAGCGCCATGAACCGGAAGAAAAAAAGCATCGGCAGGGAGAGGCCAAGCTCACGCGGGATCACCCAAGGAACGGCGAGAAGCTGCGAAAACGATTTCATGAAAAGAACCGCCGCCGGCGTCACGAGAATGAGCACCACCGCCCACAAGAACATCACGCCCGCTTCCCTGCCAGGAAAACAGGGACCAGTCCGCCCCCAAGGCTGATGTTCACCACCGGCTTCGCGGAACATCGGCCGACAAAGCTGACGCCGCGCGGCGTGGCGGTCACCCCCAACGTCACATACCGCTCCTCCACCTTCGGCCGGCCCTTTTCCTCCAGCACCAGCATCGGAGCGGACCGGATCGTCACCTGTTCCTGCGCCACCCAGCTCTTCGGCTTCTCCACTGCTTTCCCGATCGCCTCCTCCCAGGCGGAAACGCTCACGGCGGCCCCCACCACCACCCCTTCGCCGCCGTACCCGCGATTGGGCTTGAGCACCAACCGCTCCCGGTTCTCCCGCAGGTACGGGACCAAGTCCACCTCCTTCCCTTCCGGATCGGCGGTCTTGCGCTCCAGAATCAGCCGCGTCCAAGGAAAATGTTTCCGGGCGGCCCGCAGCTCCTGCGGGCTAAAGTAGCCGGCAAACTCCGGGTTCGAGAGCAGCTCGCAGAGGCTCTTGTGGTCGAACTCCCCGAACACCGTCGAGACCACCTGGTTCCGGCTGAAGGCGGTCTCGATGCCGTCCACCGATCCGCCGTGCGTCTTGATGGAAACCACCTCCTCCAGCTGGAAATCCCGGTAGAGCACGTCCACCGGTTCCCCCTTCAGCGTCAGATCGTCCCCTTTCTGCTCGATCTCACGCGGGTCCCCGACCACGGTGGCCACCCCCTTCTCGCCGAAGAAGGACCCGATGCGCGTGAACTCGTCGCAGCCGCCGGCCACCGTCTCCCGCCGCTCGATCAGCCCCACGCGGCAGCCCGGCCGCTCGATCGCCCGGCAGTGGGTCTGAAGCTCCTGCAGCAGCAGTTGGCGGTAGTCGGCCGGCGCGGTGAGCGAAAGCTCGGGGAGGGCCTCCTTGAGCCGGGGAAAGAGCTGGTCCTGCAGAAGGCCGGTCGCCGCCGGCATGAGATAGACGCAGCCGACGCCAACGGCATTAAACTCGATCACCTGGAAATCCCGCAGCTGTTCTTCCGGGTTGGGGCCGAGGTTCGTGTCGAACCGTTCGAAGATGGTCTGCGGGCGCGGGATGCCCTCGCTGCAGCCGGCCTTCAGCCATTTCAGCTCGCTCTCGCTCAGCGGCAGGATCGCCTGTAGTTTTTCGTCCTCGAAATAATGGGCGAGAATCCGGTTGACGGTTCTGCGGATGCCGCGAAAGAAGGTTTTGAGATACCGGGCCGTCTCGGGCGTAAAGACCCACGGCGAGAGGGCCACCGGGACCATCTCCTGCTCCGGGCCATCCATTTGGATCATCAGGCCCCGCTCCCTCGCCTGCGCGCGGATCGCCGCCGCCAGCTCTGTCATCGCGGCGTCCGGCATCGCCTCGACGGCCGCCAAGATCTGACTCGCCGCGGAAGATCCGCCTTTCTTCACCCCACCACCTCTTGGATACGAGGCCAAACAGAGTTTGGCCTCATGCTTTTCAGAAGCAACTGTTGCTCCGCAACAGTCTTGTATCCAAGAGGTGGTGGGGTCAGTCCCAGGCTCCCTGGTAGAAGTTCCGGGCCCAGGCGTGCTCTTTCAGGAGAGCCCGTTTCGTGCTGGACAAGGGCGGCAGATCGCTGACGGCGCAGTTGGCCTCCACGTGCTCCTGCCGGCGCATGCCGGGGATCACCGTGGAAACGGCCGGATGGGAGAGGCAGAATTTGAGCGCCAGCGCGCTTAAAGTGGGGGTCTCCTTGTCGAGCAGGGATTTGAGCTTCTCGACCCGCTCACAGGTTTCGGTGAGCCGCTCTCCCTTGAAATAACCGGCTCGCCAATCGCCCTTCGGGAAGCGGGTCTCGCGCGTGAATTTTCCACTGAGGGAACCTTCATCGAACGGCACCCGCGCGATCACGGCAACGCCATGCTCTTGCGCCAGCGGGAAGAGTTTCTGCTCCGGCGTCGGGTCGAAGATGTTGTAGATCGTCTGGACCGAATCGATCTCACCGGTGGCGACGAGCTTCAGCGCCGAGTCCGGCTCATGGTCGTTCACCGAAACGCCGAACCCCTTGATCTTGCCCTGCTTCTTGAGCCGGGCCGCCGCCTCACGCCACTCCTGGGCCTCCACCCAAGCGTCGGTCCAGATGTGCATCTGCTGCAGGTCCACCCGTTCCATCCCCAACCGCTTGAGGGAGTCTTCCGTGCACTGGATGATCCAATCCACGGGGAAGGCCTTGCGGATGTCCAAGCCGGGACGGGCCGGCCAGTCCATCGTTTTGGCCGGGACCTTCGTGGCCACGCGGTAAGGCTTTTCCGTTCCGCGCAGCCCCTCCCCCAACAGTTTCTCGCTCTGTCCCTCGCCGTAGATCCAGGCGGTGTCGAAAAAGTCAACGCCCAGCTCCAACGCGCGCCGGATCGCTTCCTTGGCGCCGGCGTCGTCACGCGGGCCCCAGCCACCGCCCATCCCCCAACAACCAAATCCGACCTCAGAGAGCTGCCAGCCAGTCCGGCCGAACACCCGCTGGCGCATGATTACTGCGAGGACGACTCGTGAGATCCGATCTGCCAGTCGGAGAAAACAAACTTCGGCTGAACGATCGGCTGGTAACCATCGGGCAAAGGAGCCGGGAAGGTGACAATCTCATAGGCTCCCACCGCGGTGCGGCCGACCGCGAATCCCAGCCCCTTGATGAAGCCCATCGTCATGCCCGGCCCGGGGCCGGACTCCTGCCAGACGTTGGAAATCTGTTTGGGGATCTCCAGCCAGCCGGTGACCAGGTTCAGTGTGCCGCGGGAGAGTTTCGCCCCCATCCCGCCGAGCGTGTCAATCTCGTTGCCGACCGCGGAAGCCGGAGCGGCAGCCGCCGCTACCGTTGCGATCACCAGAAGGAACACCGCCATCCATCGCCGCATCGGCCACCTCCTTTGGATTACAACGCCGCCATTGTATCATAGGGACATCGTGCACCCCTTCCCGTACGACCCCTTCCAAACCCAGGCGATCGATTCGATCCGCCGCGGCGTCTCTGTCTTCGTAGCAGCTCCGACCGGGGCCGGCAAGACGGTGATCGCCGAGGTCGCCGTGGAGGAAGCGCTCAACTCCGGCGGCATGGCGATCTACACGGCGCCGATCAAAGCCCTCAGCAACCAGAAATTCCGGGACTTCCACGCGAAATACGGCGAGAAGGTGGGGATCCTCACCGGCGACGTCACGCTCAACCCGGAGGCGCCCCTCCTGATCATGACCACCGAGATCTACCGGAACAGCCTGTTCGAGGGGGGCGAGCGGTTCGCCACTTGCCGGTGGGTGATCTTTGATGAGGTCCATTACCTGGATGACCCGGAGCGGGGCACCGTCTGGGAAGAGGCACTCCTGCTGACGCCGCGCGAGACCGAGATCCTGGCCCTCTCCGCCACGATCCCCAATGCCGTTCAGCTCGCCGCCTGGATCGAAAAGATCCACGGCCGCCCGGTGCAAGTGGTCCAAGAAAGCCACCGCCCGGTCCCGCTCCGGTTCGCCTTCCAATGCCAGGACGAGCTGTACCTGGACATGAACCGGCTGAAGTCGGAAGGCTATCGGGGCGTGGACAGACCATCGGCAGGCGTCCGGCCGTTCCAGATGCGGCGGCACCGGGGCGGACGCCATTTCTTCAAAAAACGGGGCGCCGGATTTATCCCGGCACCGGAACACCGCGGAAAACCCAACCGGGCCGACACCCTATTAAAGAAAGTCGCGGGCGCCGGAAACCTGCCCTGCCTCTATTTCGCCTTCAGCAGGAAACGGGTGGAGGAGCTGGCTTGGGAGTTCGCCGCGATGGGCCTTGCCGACGCTGAGACCCAAAAGAAACTGCTGGCCCGTTTCGACGAGCTTTGCCGGCGTTACGAGATCGGCCACGAGCGCTCCGCCGGCGCGATGCGGGAGCTGGTGGCGCAGGGGGTGGCGTTCCACCATGCCGGCCTGCTTCCGACGCTCAAAGAAGTGGTGGAGGTGCTCTTCTCCACCCGGCTCATCAAGGTGATTGTCACCACCGAGACCTTCGCGCTCGGCGTCAACATGCCCGCCCGCTCGGTGGTGCTCGACACCCTGCTCAAGCGCTCCGACGGACCCCGGGCCCTCATGCGGGTGCGAGAACTTTCGCAGATGGCCGGCCGGTCCGGGCGGCGGGGCTTGGACGAGGCCGGCTTCGTCTACCTGCGGGTCAACCCGTGGGAGACCACCTACCCGGAGCTCAACAACCTGATCTATGGAAAGCCGGAGCAGGTCTCCAGCCGGTTCAACCTCACTTACGCCACTGTGCTCAACCTGTACAAAAGCTTCCAGCAGGAACTGCTTCCCTTCTACCAAAAAACGCTGCACGCCCATCAGTCCACCACGATCCAGCAGAGAGAAGCCTACTCCCTGATCGAGCGGAAGCTCAAACTGCTGCGGTTTCTCGGCTACGTCAACCCGCCCGGCACCGCCGAACGGCTCTCGGCCAAGGGAATGTTCGCCGTGCAGATCTACGGCTACGAGCTGTTCCTATCCGAACTGTTCGAGATGGGATTGTTGGACGAGCTGAACCTGGTGGACTTAGGCGCCCTGCTGCTGGCTCTGGTCTACGAACCGCGCCGGTTCGGGCCGCCGGTGCATGTTTCCCGCCGCGTGAAGGAGCTGGCGGAAAAAGCGAACGAAATCCTCGCCCGGATCCATAAGGAAGAGCGGTCTCTCCGGATCTACCCGCTCACCAAGGGACCGGCCTTCCAACTCTCGGCGGCTGTGGAGCGGTGGATCGGCGGGGCGACCTTCGACAAAGTGGTGGAGCTGGCCAACGTGGCCGAGGGGGAGTTGATCCGCTACTTCCGGATGACCGTTCAGCTCTGCCGCGCGCTCGAGCAATCCCGCGCGACCAGCCCCTCTCTGCGGGAGAAATCCCGCACCCTGCTGCACCGGATCAACCGGGACCAAGTGGACGCCGAAGCGGAACTCCGGAGATCGCTCTAGGCAAACGCTCCGGGATGGTATATACTAATAGTATATACGGAGGGATGCCATGAAGGTGCTGTCGCTGAAACTACAGGAAGAGATTTTTGAAGAGGTGGAGCGCGTTGTCCACGCGATCCGGATGCCCCGCAACACTTACATCAATCAGGCGCTCGATTTCTACACGCGCCTAAGCCGGCGCAAACTGCTGAAACAACAGCTTCAGAAGGAGTCCCGCGCCGTACGGATGAACTCCCTCAGAGTCCTGAAAGAGTTTGAGCGGCTGGAAGATGACCTCCCGGCATGAAGATCCGGAAATTCCATCTCTATCTGGCCGATCTTAACCCGCGCATGGGAACAGAGCCGGGTAAAATCCGACCGGTGGTTGTAGTCCAGACCGATCTGCTAAACGAGACCCATCCCAGCACACTCATCTGCCCCATCACCACCCAGGTGACGGAAAAAGCCAAGATCCTCCGTGTCCACCTGCCCGAAGGAACTCCGGGACTGAGAACCAAATCCGATGTACTGGTAGACCAAATCCGCGCCATCGACAACCGGCGGTTCAAGAAACATCTCGGCCAACTCACCGATCGGCAGAAAGGGATGTTGCTCGAAAACCTGCGGATCGTCGTTCTAGAGTAAAACCTGCACCGGATCAACCGCGACCAAGTGGACGCCGAAGCAGAACTCCGCAAGTCCCTCTAAGCCTTTAATGGGCTTCTTCTTGGATCTCCCGCCCAGCCCGTTCGGTGTCCTTGCCAATCCCTTCTATCGTATTGCTGCAGCCCGACAGGACCAGGAACCCTGTGACCAGGAGCATGTAAGCTGCCATGATTTTTTTCATCTCGCGCCCTCCTTTGTTTCAGTATAGCCCGAGGGCATCACCGGATCAACCGGGACCAAGTGGACGCCGAAGCGGAACTCCGCCGCTCGCTCTAACCGAAGTTGGCGGTCTGGAAGCAGGCCTCAACGAACGGCTCCCAGGGGCCGAGGTCCGGGCCGGCGGTGCGGAAGGTGAGCACGTGGAGGCGGTCTTTCCCCTGCTCGTAACAGCAGAGCATCCGGACGACGCGGCGGCGGGAAAGATCGGTGTACGAGAAGCCGGCCATGCCGTAGTGAGTGCTCCCCCACCGGAAGATGGGGGTCAGCCCCTGCCAAACCTTCTGCGGATCCGTGATTCGGTCGAACGACTGCCTCAGGAAACCGTCCACCACCTCGTGCGGCTTCACACCCTCTTTGAGGACCCGGCCGATGCGGGAGGAGGCCGCCTCGTAACGGACGTAGATCATACCGGTATCGAAATCCTCTGAGGCAACCTCCATCGGCTCCGCCGTGCAAAAGACTTGGAAGAGATCCCCTTCCTTCTTGACCTCGTAAAATTTCCAATCGGCGGGCATGCAGAAGAGCCCAGATTTTTCTCCAGCCAGAGGGTACCACCGCATCCGCGGGGGAACTCCGTTCCCGGTCTTTGCCTCCACCGCCTCCAAAAGCTTCTGCGCCGATTCGCGCAACGGATCCCCGGGGCCGGCCAAGCGTTTAAAAAATTCCATGGCTTGGTCGAACTTTCCTTCCCGGTAGAAGGAAAGACCGGCTCCCATTACCGCCTTGGAATCCTGCGGCCGGAGATCCAGGGCGCGAAGGAAGGCCCGTTCCGCTTCCTCCGCCTGCCCTAATCCCAGCCGCGCCGTCCCGAGAGCGTATTCCGCGCTGAACTCCGACCAGCCCAGCCTCCGGGCCTCCTCCAACGCCTGGACCGTTTCCTCCAAACGCCACAACCGGAGATATCCCTCCGCCAAAAGGGCGTGAAATTCCCCGGCGGCGGGATAGCTCTCCACCGCCTGCTGGGCTTCCGTTAAGGCCCGGTCGGTCTGGCCCGCCTGCAGAAACCCCTGGATCCGGGCACGGTATTCCTCTTCCGTCACGTAACCCTTGGGGACCGGCGGGATCCCCGGCAGGTTGCCGAAAAGGGCCAGATTAAAGATGGCCTCGGAAAGCAGCATGACGGATTCCCTCTCCCGGTCCGGCCCGTAAAGCACGAGAGAACCGAAAACATCAGCCACCGGATCGTAGAGTCCCATACTCCGTCCGAAAATAGCGTTTCCGGCGGGGTCCTCGCCCACCAGCTCTCCAAAGGTGTAGGTCGCCCGCCCGCGCGCGCCGGTCCACGTCTCGATGCCGGAGTCCCGCACCCTCAAGTCCCACGCCTCCAGCAGAGAATGCAGCGAATCCTTCGTTAGGAAACGGACCATCTCGGCCGGCTCACGGGAAACGGAACGGAAACTCATCTGGGCCCCGGGCCGGAACGCGCCTCGGATAAATTGCGGCAGCGGATGCTTCGACGCGTTGTGTACCACCGTCAACAACAGCACGCCGGCCGGCAGGAACCTTCCCTCGGTCTCCATCGGCCTGCCGGAAAAGGAAACCATCACGATTTTTCCAGAGGGACCCAGCTGTTCCTTCCGTTTCATCTCCCATCCGCCCGGAGTGCAGATCTGGATCCCGGCACTGGGCTCCGTGGTCCAGACCATCTGGGCAGCCGCCCATCGGCCGGTCAGGGCCATCAATGCGTCATGGGCGGTGAACGCTTCCAAATCGGCCGGGTCGGCTTCCAGACGCTCATGAAAGAGATCGATCGCCTTGACCCCCTGGCCCAGGTAGTAATTCAGGTAGCCCAGCTTCTTTAGTACCTCTGGATCCTTCGGATTCAGCTCATACGCCTTTTCCAGAAAAGTCCGGGCCGGCTCCATCTCTCCCAGAAACCAGTGGGATAACCCGAGCAGCTGAATGACCTCAAAAGTAGACCATCCATCTTCCAGCGCGAGCTCCAGCGCTTGGACCGATTCCCGAAAATGCCCGAGGCGGAATTGCGCTCTTCCGAGGATGATGCGAAGGCGGCTGGAACGGGGGTACTGTTTTAAAGTTTTGGAGGCAAGCTCTACGACTTGATGGGTGGTTCCGGCTTCCGAGAGATCCCGAAGTTCATTAAAGGTCCGCCGGGGAGGATCCACCGGGCGGGAGCAGGAAAGCGCCACCAGGCACAACACCGGCAGCGCCAGAGACAGGCGGTTACGCCATGCCAAGCTTTTTTCGGGCTTCGTCCGACATCTTGCTGGCATCCCAGGGGGGTTCCCAGACGACAGAGACCTTCGCGTCCTTGACGCCCGGCACTGACTTCGCCTTGTCCTTGGCCTGATACGCGATTTGCTGGGCCATGCCGCAACCCGGCGTGGTGAGTGTCATCGTGATGTGAACCTCGTCTTCAGGGGAGACCTTGATGTCGTAGATCAGCCCCAGATCCACGATGTTCACCGGGATCTCCGGATCGAAACATTCCTTCAGAGCTTCACGCACCTGTTCCGGTGTCACCATTTCGCCCCCTGTAGAAGATGCCCAGCGCCAGCGGAAAGTAGACGCTCAGGAATGCCGACGGCAGCCCGAGCACCAAACTGAAAAAGAAGTTGGGAAGCCCTTTCGGGAAGGGCGGAAGCCCCGCCATCTCCCGGACCACCTTGACAACCGGAGCAACCCCGATCGCCCAGACCAGCCAAATCAACGCGCCGATGAAGGACAACCAGAGGATGAGGCCGAACGTCGCGCCCCGGTGCTTGTTGAAGAACCGGTTGGATTCCTTGAAAGCCTCCTTGATCCCCTGCCCCCGCTCGATCAGGATCACCGGCGAGTAGATCAGCAGCAGCCCGGCCGCCAGCATCGCGCCCCAGAACCCGGCACCGATCAGCCCCTTCATACCTTCCGACCGCCCGGTGAGAGCCCAGAGGAGAGTCATCAGGAAGGTCACCACCAACCCCGCCGCCAGCGCGGCGCCCACCGCCGCGAGCCCCCAGCGGAGGATCACCCCGAACAAGCGCTTCGCCTGCCGGTGGAATTCCTCCATCGGGACCGGCTCGCCACCCACCAGTTTCAGAGAGGCGGCCAGGGTCCCTCCCAGCAGGTAGAGCGAAAAAGCCATTGTCGGCAAATAGAGGGCCAGGCCGATGACCAGCTGGGAGAGCGCGTCGCCAAAATTCGCGGGCGGAGGGACACGGACCTGGTTGTTCACGATCTCATGCGGGATCAGAACCGTGGCCAGCGCCCCCACCGCGGAGTAGGCCACCAAATAGAGGAGGACCACCGGCCACAGCTTGAAGGTGAGCTTGAAACCTTGTCCCGCCGATCGGAAGATTATCATGAGGGTTTATTATATCATGGAGCCATGTTGCTGATTCTTCTGGCCGGGATCTTGGCTTACGCCAACAGTTTTTCCGTTCCCTTCCTGTTCGATGACGGCTACTTCATTCTGGACCCGCGGAGTCAGGCTTTCTTTTGGCCTCTCTGGAAGGTGTTCATCCCCCCGCCCCATTTCCAGCCGTGGGTGCACCGGCCGCTGGTGACGCTGACGCTGGCGATCAACCATCTGACGTGCGGCCCGGACCCCTGGGGCTACCACGTGGTGAACCTTGCGATTCACCTGGCCAATGGGCTGCTGCTGCTGGCGTTGCTGCGGCGGCGGATCCGGCCCGGGCCGGCGCTGGCGGCAGCACTCCTCTGGACGGTCCACCCGCTGAACACCGAGGGCGTCACTTACATCTGGCAGCGGGCGGAATCGCTGATGGCCCTCTGCACGCTGCTGACACTCTATTGCCTGACGCGCGCCTCCGAATCGCCGGGCTGGAAATGGAAGCTGCTGGCGACGGCCGCCTGCGCCGCCGGGATGATGGGCAAGCAGACCATGGTGGTCGTCCCGGCTCTGGCGCTGCTGATCGACCGGATCTTCCTGGCCGGCTCCTGGAAAAAGCTCTGGCAGGAGCGCGGCCGGCTGCATCTGGCGCTGATGGCCACCTGGGGGATCATCGCGGCATTCCTGCTGGCCGCCTCCCGAAACGGCGTCCCCTCCAACGCGGGCCTAAGCTATCACGAGATCACGCCGTGGGAATATTTCCGGAGCCAGCCGGGCGCGCTGCTGCATTACCTGCGGCTGGCCTTCTGGCCTGAGCCGCTGGTTTTCGACTACGGCTGGCCGGTGGCAAACGGGCTCGGTGTCGTCCTGCCGGGTTTAATCGTCCTAGCATTACTCGGGCTGACCGCCTGGCTCCTGTGGCGCCGCCCGGCGGTCGGGTTCCTTGGCGCTTGGTGTTTCATCATCCTATCGCCCGTCTCCACGATCTTCGCCACCGGTGAGATCGTCACCGAGCACCGGATGTATTTGCCGCTGATGGCGGTCCTAACGGCAGCGGTCCTGGCGGCCAGCCACCTGCTGCGCGACCGAAACCGGCTCGCCGTGCTGCTCACCTGCCTCGCCGCCACGGCCCTCACCGCCGCGACGATCCGCCGCAATGAGGATTACCAGAGCGCCGTCTCCCTATGGGAAGACACCGTCGCCAAGCGCCCGGCCAATTACCGGGCGCACAGCAACCTGGCAACCGCTTACCTGCGGGAGAAACAGGCCGCCCGGGCGATCCCCCACTTCCGGGAGGCGATTCGGCTCAACCCCGGAAACCCTCAGGCGCGTAACAACTTCGCGGTGGCGCTGCTAAAGGTGGGCTATATAGAGGAAGCAATGCAACAACTGCAGGAAGCGGTGCGGTTGGACCCCAAGCAGCCGGAAAGCAGAAGAATCCTGGATCAGATCTACCGGATCAGCGGACGATCCCCTGCTCCAGCCAGGAGTAGCGCCCCTTCAGCAGATCCTGCGCCGCCCGGTAGGCCGGCCGATCCTCCGGCGCGTTGAACCCGGCGAGCGCCCGGTTCACCCGCCCCTCGGCGTACGTGCAGAACAACCCGGCCAGATCCACCGCGTTGGGGGTTTCCTTCTCCACCGCGGCGGCGCGGGAGATCGTCGCCGCCATCGTGAACAGGTCCACTCCGGCGTCCACGATCCGGAACAGGATCATCTGTTTCTTCTCCAACCCCTGCTGGTAGCGCAGCATCTGGTGGAACAGCGTCCGGGCCAGCCGCCGGCTCTGCGCCTCAATGAAATACCAGTGCCCGCGCAATTTCGGCGGAACCTCCGCCGGACCGCCCAACGGCAGCTTCGGCATCCACTGCTTCCAGTACCACCCGCCGAAATAATACAACCCGAACCCGAAGAAGGCTTTCACCCGTTTCGGCAGCGGGTTGCTCGGCAGCAGCCACGCGAAGATCCGCTGGATGTGCGGGTCCATCGCCTCCCGCGCCAGGAATAAGTGCATGATCTCGCTGGTCCCCTCGATGATCCGGTTGATCCGCGCGTCCCGGAACATCCGCTCCACCGGCAACGGTTCCTCCCCCCGCCCTTTGAGCGAGTCGGCCGTCTCGTAGCCGCGCCCGCCCCGGATCTGCAGCGTTTCATCGGAGACCGTCCAGGCCGCCTCGGTGCAAAACAGCTTGGCCATCGCCGCCTCGATCCGGATGTCCAGATCCCCCTTGTCCGCCCAGGCGGAGGAGAGCCAAGTCACCGCCTCCATCGCGAAAATGTGCGACGTCATCCAGCCCAGCTTTGCCGCCACCGCTTCGTGCTCGCCGATCGAGGCGCCCCACTGCTTGCGCTCCACCGACCATTTTCGCGCGATCTGCAAACAGCGCTTGCTCCCGCCCAGCGACCCGGCCGGCAGCGTGAGCCGCCCGGTGTTCAGCGTCATCAGGGCCAGCTTCAGCCCCCGGCCTAAGCCCCAGATGATGTTTTCTTTAGGTACCCGCACATTGGTGAACTTCAGCAGCCCGTTCTGGATCCCCTTCAGGCCCATGAAGTCGCACCGGTGCACCACCTCCATGCCGGGCGTCCCCTTCTCCACGATGAAGGCGGTGATCTGCTTGCGCGGCTTGCCCCCCATCATCCGCGGCGGCGTCTGCGCCATCACCACCAGCACGTCCGCCACCGGCCCGTTCGTGCACCAGAGCTTCTCCCCCGTGATGAGGTAGGCGGCGCCCCCGTCCACCGGCACGGCGGTCGTCGCCATCTTGGCCGGATCGGAACCGACGTCCGGCTCCGTCAGCGCGAAAGCGGAGATCGCCCCCTTGGCAAACATCGGGAGGTATTTCTTCTTCTGCTCGTCGGTGCCGAACATCTTGAG
This sequence comes from Candidatus Omnitrophota bacterium, assembly GCA_030651065.1. GTDB lineage: Bacteria > Omnitrophota > Gorgyraeia > 1-14-0-20-64-10 > 1-14-0-20-64-10 > JAUSCU01. The sequence goes on from JAUSCU010000084.1 coordinate 19,096, forward strand.
CGGTTGCGGCACCCCGATCGACTGGTGGGCCGACAGCCAGACCGCCGTGGAGCCGCAATAGCTGCCGATCAGCGCGATCGCCCGGTTGTAGTTCATCTGCGAGAAGCCCAGCCCGCCGTACTCCTTGGGGATCTTCATCCCGAAACAGCCCAACCGGACCAGCCCCTGGATCGCTTCGGCGGGGATCTCCTTGTCGCGGTCCACCTTGTCGGGGTC
>JAUSCU010000096.1 GCA_030651065.1 Candidatus Omnitrophota bacterium
GTCGCCGTATCTTGTTCCATGATACGTCTCCTCCTCGCTCCTTGCGCTACTCGCATTTGAACCCAGCGCGGCCGCGGGAGATTTTCAAGGGGGCTCTATACCTTCTGCATGCGAGGGAAAATCCAGGCGGTAAGCAGGCCCTGGACCGCCATGGCGGCGGGAAGAGACGCCCACTGCCCATCCCCCCAACGCACGAAGGGATCGGCGGTCGTCATCCAGAAACCGTGAAAAAGCCAGACCGGCAGAGTCAGGATCGCGGCCCAAACACCGACGAGGGCCGGGTCCTCCCACTCCACCATCCGGCGAGTGGCGCCGATCATCCAGGCAGCCGCCGTGAACGTGAATGTCCAGGCCCCGAACGCCGTGCCGGTATAAAGATCCTTCAGCAGGCCCAACCCGAACCCGAGTAACCAAAGAGAACGGGAAGATCGGGCCCGGACGGAAAAACCGATGACCAAAAGAAACAGGGGATCCACGAGCAGGCGCAGACCGGGGAACAACATCATCAGCAAGAGGTCCGCGGCCAGGAACAACGGGAGAGCAATCAACGGCGCACTCACCATGAAATCACAAGAACCTCGTCCACCGCCCCCAAGAGGACGGCCGGCTGGACACGGGCTGTCTGGTACATCTGTGAGGAGTCCTTCCAGACCTTCCGGATCACGCCGATCGGAATGCCTGACGGGGCGAAACTTTTTCCGCCCGAGGTGGAGACCAACTGCCCTTCCTGGAACTCTTGGTCCAGCGGCAAGTAATTGATCAGGCATTCGCCGGCCGGCCCGCCGCTCACGAGGCCGGCCACGCTGGTCTCCGGCAGGCGGCCCATAACGCGGAAATGGGGATCGGTGAGCAGCACCACGCGGCTGGAGTTTGAGCCGACCTCGCTGATCCTCCCTATGAGCCCGACCGACGTGAGGACCGCCATCCCTTGCCGGATCCCCGCTTCGGTCCCCTTGTCGAGCAACAGCCCGCGCGACCAGGGACCTATCTCCCGCCCGATCACCTCCGCCGGGATCACCTTCCAGTCAGCCTTCGCGCGGAACTCCAGCAGACGGCGGTAGCGGGCGTTTTCGCGGAACAGTTCCCGGTGGGTTTCCTCGTGGGCGCTTAAGCCCTCCAGGCGGGCGCGGAGAATCCGGTTCTCCTCTTCCAGGCTGAAGATCTCCAGCACGCCGCCGGCGATGCCGTCGAACCCCTCGCCCAGGATGTGGACGGTGTCAAAGAGGGGCCGGGTCCATCCCAGGAAGGACTCACGAAGAGAGCCGCCCCATCCGTTGGGAAGCGCGGGCAAAAGAAAGGGGGAAACGGCGAGAGCGACAAGGACGGCAGTCCGTTCGTACTTGCGAGGCATTCGAGACCCCGTGACGGGCCTAAACTAAAGCCCGTCTACGATTCGTTCCAGTAAGAGGTCGGCGTGGTCGTGATCTTGCGCAGGGTTTTCATGTCGTTCAGGTACTTGCCCGTCCCCTGCGCCACCGCGGTGATCGGGTCGTCCGCCAGATGAAACGGCAGGCCGGTCTCTTCGGAGAGGAGCCGGTCCACTCCCCTGAGCAGGGATCCGCCGCCCGCTAACACCACCCCGCGCTCGATCAGGTCCGCCGAAAGCTCCGGCGGCGTCCTCTCCAGCGTGAGGCGAACCGCTTCAACGATCTGCGCGATCGGTTCCGAGAGGGCTTCCCGGACCTCCTCCGAGGAGACGGTCACCGTCTTCGGCAGGCCGGCCACCAGGTCCCGCCCGCGCACCTCCATCGTAACTTCCTGCTCCAGGGGATAGGCCGATCCGAGCTTGAGCTTGATCTCCTCGGCGGTCCGCTCACCGATCATCAGGTTGTAAGTTTTCTTCATGTGCTGCACGATCGCGTCGTCCATCTCATCGCCGCCGACGCGGATGGACTTGGAGAAAACAATATCGGAGAGGGAGATCACGGCCATCTCGGTGGTGCCGCCGCCGATGTCCACGATCATGTTGCCGGCCGGTTCATGGATCGGGAGCCCCACGCCGATGGCGGCCGCCACCGGCTCGGGAACCAGGTGCACCTCCCGCGCGCCGGCATGCAACGCCGAGTCGCGGACCGCCCGCTTCTCCACTTCGGTGATTCCGGAAGGGATCGCGATCACCATGCGCGGGCGGACGATCACCCGGTGGTTGTGCACCTTCCGGATGAAGTAGCGCAGCATTGCCTCGGTGACCTCGAAGTCGGCGATGACGCCGTCCTTCATCGGGCGGATGGCCAGGATCGAACCGGGCGTGCGGCCGAGCATCCGCTTGGCCTCGTCGCCGACGGCGAGAACACTGCCGTTGGACCGGTTGATCGCGACCACCGAGGGTTCGCAGAGGACGATCCCCTGCCCCTTGACGTAGACGAGCGTGTTGGCGGTGCCCAGGTCAATCCCTAAGTCATTTGAAAACAGACCCAGGGCGCCGCTGATGAACTCGTTGCTCCAGTGGTTGTTGTTATCTGTCATTGGAAGGAAGCCTACGGAAGGCTAACTCAAAGATTCTAGCAATCCGGGAGGATGGGTGTCAACGCCGAATCGCCTTCAATTTTTCCTCGAAATCGGGGAACGAGATGGAGACCCACTCGCTGCCCTGCACGGTGGTCTTTCCCCGCGCCGCGAGCCCGGCGACCGCCAGCGCCATCGCGGTCCGATGGTCCCCGAAGGAGTCCACCGCGGCCCCCTTCAACCGGGAGGGCCCTTCCACAAAAACAGAGTCCCCTTCCGAACGGATGGAGGCCCCCATCCCGCTCAACCCCGCCACCATCGAGCGGATCCGGTCGGTCTCCTTCACTCTCAATTCTCCGACCCCCTCCATGCGGGAGATTCCCTCCGCTTGGGTGGCCGCCACCATGAGAATCGGCAGTTCATCAATGATGTTCGGGATCAGCGCCGGTTCGACGACGACCGCCTTAAGGGAAGCGTAGGAAACAGTCACATCGCCGATCGGTTCTAATTCGTCATTGCGATGCCCCGAGGGGGCCGAAGCAATCTTGATGTTCGCCCCCATCCGTTTGAGCAAGTCCAGCAGCCCGGTGCGGGTCGGGTTCAAACCCACGCGCCGGACCGTCACGCTGGAGCCCGGCACGATGGCCGCCGCCACCAGGAAGAAAGCGGCACTGGAGAAATCACCCGGCACCTCGATCTCCCGGCCCCGCAGCTTCCCACCGGGTTCAACGGTGATGCCCTGACCGGCGGTTTCGATCTTCGCTCCCATGTACCGCAACATCCGCTCCGTGTGGTCTCGCGTGGGAACCAGCTCCACCACCGTAGTCGGCCCTTCGGCTGAAAGCCCCGCCAAGAGAAGCGCCGACTTCACTTGCGCGCTCGGTACCGGCGGCGTGTAGCGGATCCCCTTCAATCCTCCGCCGCGGATCGTCAACGGTAGGTGACGGCCACCGGCGCCGGCGGCGATCCGGATCACGGCCCCCATCTCCTGCAGAGGGTCGGTGACCCGGCGCATCGGCCGGCTGGAGAGGGAAGCGTCCCCCATCAGCGTCGTCTCGAACGGACAGCCGGCCAGGATTCCCATCAGAAGGCGGGTGGTGGTGCCGGAGTTTCCCATATCCAGCGGAGCGGCCGGCTTGCGGAACGCCTCGATCCCCTTGCCTTCCACGATCCAGGCCTCACCGTCCCGGCGGACCGGGACCCCCAGCGTTTCCACGGCGCGGCGGGACCGCTCGACATCATCGGAAGCAAGGCAATGAAGGACGCGAGTGGAGCCGTGCGCCAAAGCACCCAGCAGGAAAGCACGGTGGGAAACGGACTTGTCGCCAGGAATGGCGATCTCTCCTTGGAGGGAGCGGACCGGTTCAACGATGAGGTTTGCTATGGCAGGAACTGTTTTGCTACGAGACCCGGCGGACGGTGTCCCCTTCTTTAACTTCGGAACCCTTCTTCTCTTCTTCCAGCATGTTGGCGGCAGACATGTTGTCGTAGAGCTTGTCCACTTCAACGGTCATGATCTGCTTGCCGTTCCGGAACAGCCCGAAACGGGACCCCTTGGTCACGGCGTCCTTGGAGCCCAGGCTGATCACCACGAAGTGATATTCCCGGTTGACCACCAGGACCTTGCCCTCCAAGCCCGCCTTGGATGGCGTGCCCACCGCCGGTTTCGGAGCCGCCGTTGTGCCGCTCGGAGCGGTCACCACAATCTGCTCCGCCTCCTTCGCGCGAGCCGTGAGCATTTCCTTAACTCTCTTCTCCAGGGCTTCTTTGGCCTGCCGCAAGGTAGTCAGCTCGTTGCTGAGCGCCTGATAGCTCTGCTTGGCTTTGGTCAGGTCCCCGGTGATGGCCTCTTTCTCGTTCCTCTCCTGCTCCAGTTGGCTCTTGACCTGGGAGGAATCCTTCCGGATCTGCGCCAATTCGGTGGTAAGCGCCTCCCGGGCACGCTTCTCCTGCGCCAGCTGATCGGCGACTACCTTGGCCTGCTTGGTGAGGTTGCCGGTCTGCTCTTCGAGAGCGGTCTTGGCCTTGGAAAGCTCTTCCCGCTCCTCTTCGAGCGCGGAGACCTGCTTCTTGAAGATCTCAATCTGCCCCTCGGCCCAGACCCGCTTGGCTTGTTCGGCATTCTTGCCGACGTAAAAATTGGCGGCTGCGACGGAGGAAACGAGGAAGGCGATGACCAGGAGGATCGTGCTCGAGCTAGGCTTTGTCATGGGGCTAAATTTAACATACGGCTCGTCATTGATCAAGTGCCATTTCTACCGGCCGTGCCGTCCTCGTAGATCTCGGGGTCCTGTCACGGGGCGGTCCCCCTCACCGGCATCGGCCGTCCGGGGCAAACCTAGCGGGTAAAAGAAGAAGCCCGGATTCATCCCTCCAGCTGTTTGATGGGACGTGAAAGCGATGAGAAGTGGGCAGTGAATCTGACGGTAGGTTGCGAGAGCCACCCGCTCCGCGACGGAAACAGCCCTCCCCCCGGAATGGCCTGCTGGCGGCTCGGGTTCCCGCCCCGCGCCACCCCTCGATCCATCTTACTGTGGCCGTGCCTTTACCCCGCGAGGGGGAGGCCGGACCGGGCAAGTCCGCAGCCGCGCTTGCACGGTTCCCGCCGGGTCGGGCCTTCTCTTAGCTCTTTTCCCCGACCCGAGCGGGAAAGCGCGAGCGAGGACGCAAGCGATGGCCGACTCGCTGGAGTCGGCCGAGCGGTGACCGGCCGGCCTCACCCGAGTGGGGAATGGCACGGCTAGGTACTACTTTAGGCGGGCAATTTGGCGTTCGAGGTCGCGCGGCAACGGGGAAACAAACTCGACGCGCTGCTCAATGCCGGGATGGCGAAAGCCGAGGCGGTGCGCGTGCAGCGCCTGCCGCGAGAAACCGCCGCTGACCCCGTACTCGGTGTCGCCCAGGATCGGATGGCCGATCGAGGCCAGGTGCACCCGAAGCTGGTGGGTTCGGCCGGTCTGGGGATAAAGCTCCACGAGCGTCGCGTCTTTGAACCGCTTCAGCACCTTGTACTTGGTGATCGCGTCCCGCTCCGAGTCATGCCGGACCGCCATCTTTTTTCGCTGCACCGGATGCCGGCCGATCGGGGCGTCGATCGTCCCCTGGTCGTGCTCCATTCGGCCGCGCACCACCGCCTGGTAGACCCGGAGCACCGACCGGCCGGCGAACTGGCGGCTCAAGTCCCAATGGGTCGCGTCATCCTTCGCCACCACCATGATCCCGGAGGTGTCCTTGTCCAGCCGGTGCACCAACCCAGGTTTCACGGCCCCGCCCATGCGGGAGAGCTTGAGGCCAGAGTGCGCCAGCAGCGCGTTGACCAGCGTCCCATCCGCGTGCCCCGCCCCGGGGTGCACCACTAATCCCGCCGGCTTATCCACCACCAGAAGCCAGGTATCTTCGTGGAGGATGTTGAGCGGCATCTTTTGCGGCTTCAAGTCGGAGGGTTCCGGCGGCGGGACCTCCAGCGAAATCTCCTCCCCCGGATTCACTTTATAGGAAGGGCGGCGCAGAGGACGGCCATTCACGCGCACCTTTCCGTCCAGGATCAGCCGCTGGACCTTGGAACGGGAAACTCCGGGCACCGTATGGGCCAAGTACCGGTCCAGCCGGTCAGTCGGGGTGCCGGACGTGACCCGGTGACGGAAAAGGTCAGCCACCTCGGGCAGCCCGCCTCCGGCCGGCCAGCACCAACGCCGAAACAGCCACGATCCCCAGGCTGATCCATTGAAAAACCGTCAGCCCCAGCGCGATGGGCGGATTATCTGCCCGCAGGAATTCGATACAGAACCGCCAGAGGCCGTAACTCAATCCGTACGCCAGCAGCACCGTTCCCGGCGGAGGCTCACGGCGCTCCAGCCGTTTGAGGAAGAAAAAGATCGCACCCAGCGCCAGCGCCTCGACCAACTGCGTCGGGTGGCGGGACAACTCCTCACCCGGGAACCGGACGCCCCACGGGAGGACCGTGAACTTTCCGTAGCAGCAGCCGTTCAAGAAACAGCCTACCCGGCCCAGCGCGTGCGCGAGCGCCACCGGCGGCATCAGGAGGTCCACCGTCCGGACCACCGGCAAGCCGGCCCGGCGGATGGCCCAAACACCGCCCAACAGACCGGCCGCTAGACCTCCGAAGAAGACGAGCCCGCCATGGTCCAGCCGGAAAATCTCAAGCGGGTTGTTTCGGAACAGGTCCCAGTGCAGCAGAACGTAGGCGATTCGGCCGCCGGCCAAGCCGGCGATCAGCGCGGTGAGGGCCACCCCTTGGATCCGGTCCGGATCCAAGCCGGCCGTGACGGCCCGCCTGGCGGCCAGCGCGCTCGCCGCCAGGAACCCCACCGCGATCAGCAGGCCATAGCTGTAGAAACGGACCGGGCCCCATTCGAACAGGATCGGATGCATCGGCTTTCCCTAACGGCGGCGGCGCCAGCGCCGCCGCAGCTCCATCGCGCCCCAAACAATCAACCCCACGCTGATCCATTGGGCAATCGAAAACCCCAGCGGGCCCGG
>JAUSCU010000003.1 GCA_030651065.1 Candidatus Omnitrophota bacterium
CGGCAAGCTGCGTTTGATGAAAGCCAAGAGACCGAATCTGATTATCGGCGTGATGGGTTGTATGGCCAAGGCGCAGAAGGGAAAAATCTTTAAGCGGATGCCTCATGTCGATTTTATCTCTGGCCCGGCGCAGTTGTACGAAGTGCCGGAGCTGATCGAATCCATTTACGAGGAACGCCGCCCTATGCAGGCGATCCAGGAGAAGCGGCGCAGTGAATTCCAGACGATCTCTTACCATTCGGGAAAGATCAGCGCTCTGGTGACGATCATGGAAGGGTGCGACAAGGTCTGCAGCTACTGCGTGGTGCCCTACACGCGGGGGCCGGAGGTGAGCCGGCCGGCGGAGCAGGTGATCGCGGAAGTGCGAAAGCTGGCCGGGCAGGGGTTTCGGGAGGTGATGCTGCTGGGGCAGAACGTTAACTCGTATGGCAGAAGGCTGCCGGAGGACCGGCTGGGTTCCTCCCGCCCGGTCACTTTTCCGGAGCTGTTGGCCCAGGTGAACGCCGTGCCGGGGATCGAACGGGTCCGGTTCATCACGTCGCATCCCTGGGACGCGGTGGAGGATCTTTTTGACGCGATGCGGGACTTGTCCCACGTCTGCGAGCACCTGCACTTGCCGGTGCAGTCCGGGTCGGACAAGGTTTTGGAGAGGATGCGGCGGGGGTATACCGCCCAGGAGTATCTCGGTAAACTGGAACTGTTGCGGGCCCGGGTTCCGGGGGTGGCGGTGAGCACCGACCTGATCGCCGGGTTTCCCGGAGAAACGGAAGAGGATTTCGAAGCGACGCTCCGGTTGGTGGAGGCGGCCCGGTTCGACTCCGCCTTTATCTTTACCTACTCGCCGCGCCCGTTCGCGGCCGCTTCCCGGTGGGAGGATGATGTCCCGGCCCAGGTGAAGGACCGCCGGCTGCAGGCGCTGCTGGCGCTGCAGGAGCGGATCTCGAAGGAAGAGGGGGAACGCCGGATCGGAGAAACCGTGGAGATTTTGGTGGAGGAGCCGGGGATGGGCCGGACGCGGACCAACCGGAAGGCCTATTTTCAGGCCAACGGGGAAACGGCGGGGGACCGGGTGAAGATCCATGTGTCAAGCATTCGTGGGCACAGCTTTATGGGAGAGAAGGTCCGATGAAAAAGCTTGGCGCGGCGGCGTTGCTTCTGCTCTGTCTGACCGCGTCGGCGGGAGCGGAGGAGCTCTCCTCGCTGCAGGCTTCTTTCCTGCGGGGGGATTACAGCGGAGTCGTCCGGGAGATCCGGAGTATGGAAGCCCAGGGTCGGGATTTGAACGACGGCGCGCTGTACTTGTGGGGGGTCTCCGCGCTGCAGCTGGACCATTTGGAGGAGGGACGGCTGGTGTTGGAACGTTTGATGGCGCGGTATCCCCAGAGTCCTTGGCGGGTCCAGGCCCAGCAGGTCCTTCGGCAAGGGACTTTTTATTATTGCGTCCAGGTGGGCTCTTTTTCCTCGGAACGAAACGCTGAAAGATTATCGTCTGAGATGAAACGCCGCGGCTACGCGTCGGAGGTCAGCGAAGGTGTTCTGGGAGGAAAGACTTTCTATCGCGTGCGGATCGGGCGGTTTGCCTCTCGTCCGGAAGCGGAAGTGGAACTTAAAAAGCTCAAGCAAGAAGGTTTCCCGGGAAGGATCTTCCCGTGATGGGGGGCGTGATCGTGCTGGCGGGCCCGACCGGCATCGGAAAATCCGAAGTGGCCTTAAGTTTAGCCCGGGAAATCCCTGCGGAGATCGTGGCGGTGGACTCGATGCAGGTCTACCGGGGGATGGACATGGGGACCGGGAAACCCTCCGGGGAGGTCCGCCGGCAGGCGCCTCACCATGGGATGGATCTGGCGGAGCCGGAAGAGGAATTCGACGCGATCCGTTACGCGCGTGCGGTGGCCCCGGTGATTGAAGCAATCCGCCGCCGGGGCCGTTGGGCGATTCTGACGGCCGGTTGCGGTTTGTATCTTCGGGTTCTCCGCAAGGGGATCTGCAACGCTCCGGGCAAGGACCCGGAGGTCAGGGCCCGTCTGCTTGAGCGGGCATCGTCGGAAGGGCCCGAGGTGCTGCACGCCCGGCTGGCGGAGGTGGATCCGGCCGCGGCCCAGCGAATCCATTCCAACGACCTGCGCCGCGTGGTGCGGGCGCTGGAGGTGTACGAGGTGACCGGCCGGCCGATGACCCAGTGGCATCAGGAGCAGGAGATCCCCCGGCAGGACGATTGGCGTATGGTGGGGTTCGATTGCGGCCGGGAACTGCTCTACGGAAAGATCGAAGCCCGGATTGACGGCTGGCTGGCGGCCGGCTGGGTGGAGGAAGCGAAAGCCCTCTCTCGGAGAAACTTGGGGCCCACCGCCCGGGAAGCGCTGGGCTACCGGGAGCTGTTCGATCATTTTCAAGGGGGCGCCGGCTGGGATGAGACCCGAGCCTTGATCCACCGCAACACCCGCCGCTACGCAAAACGGCAGCTCTCCTGGTTCCGCCATGAATCCGGTGTGGAGTGGATCGCCGTCGGTCAGGATCCCCTCCAGACGGCTCATGAAATCCTCGCTCGATCGGCCTCCGCCATAGAGTGCTGGCGGACCTAGTGCCGGCGGAACGGGCTCTTCTCGTTGCCGTTCGTTTCAAAGCCCGCGCTCACGGTGATCCCTGGCCGGCTTCCGAAATCCAATCTGAGCTCAAGGAGCTGGTCCTTTCCAGCGGATTGGAGGCGGCCGAAGAGATCCTGTTGGAGCGGGACCGCCCCTCGCCGGCCACTCTCATCGGCAGCGGGCAGGCCGAACGGATCCGGGACAGGGCAGCCGCCGCCCGGGCGAACGTGGTGATCTTCGGCGCCGATCTGAGTTTCGCGCAGCAGAACAACCTCGAAGATGAGATCGGTCTCAAGGTGATCGACCGCACGCAGCTGATTCTGGACATCTTCGCCCACCGCGCCCACTCTAACGAAGGGAAGGTGCAGGTGGAGTTGGCGCAGTTGAGGTACCTGCTGCCCCGCCTGGCCGGCAAGGGGATCCTCCTCTCCCGGCTCGGAGGCGGCATCGGAACGAGCGGTCCCGGCGAGCAGAAGCTGGAGATGGACCGTCGCCGGATCCGGCTGCGGATCAACCGGCTGGCCCGCGAGTTGGAGGAGATCCGCCGGCGGCGGGAGACCGCCCGGGAGAAAAGGCGATCAGAAGAAGTGCCCGTGGCGGTGCTGGTCGGCTACACCAATGCCGGAAAAAGCACTCTGCTGAACGCCTTGACCGGAGCGGGCGCCCGCACGGCGGACAGTCTCTTCACCACTCTTGATCCGCTCACCCGCCGCTTGCCGTTGCCGGACGGGCAGGGGATTCTCCTGACCGACACGGTCGGCTTTCTGCACCGGCTGCCCCACCATCTGATCGAAGCGTTCCGGGCAACTTTGCAGGAAGCGGCCGAGGCCTCTCTACTGCTGCACGTGATGGACGCCTCCAGCCTTCTGCTGCAAGAGAAGGAATCGGCGGTCCATGAGGTGCTTCAGGATTTGGGGGCCGATAACCGGCCGATACTTCAGGTACTCAATAAAACGGACCTCCTACAGCCGGGTGACAAGGAAAAGCTACGGCGCCTCTATCCTGAAGGGGTTCTTCTCTCCGCCCGGACCGGTGAGGGGTTTGGCTCTTTGAAGGACCGCCTGCTGGCCCATTTGGGCAAGATACAAAGGGAAGCCCTTGTCCGGATCCCGCGTGGAGAGGAGGCTTGGCTCAGCCGTATCTACCGGGAAGGGGCTGTCCTAGAGCGTCAAGATCAAGTGAGGGGGATCAAGGTGAGGGTTCGGGTACCTCTTTCTTTGTACGGCCAACTTAAGGCCGCCGGATACCTCAAGCTATCCTCTTGACAGCCATCTCCTGTATGGTAAACTAGAACTGTTAGCACTCGTTACTTATGAGTGCTAATCCAATATGACTAAGACAGATACGAAAAACAGGAAACATCGGATCCTGGAGGCGATTATTATTTCGTACGCCGAAACGGAGAGCCCTGTCGGCTCCGAGGTCCTTTTGGAGCGGTACCCGTTGGGGGTCAGTTCCGCGACGGTCCGGAATGTGATGGTGGAGCTTGAAGAGGAGGGGTTGATCACGCACCCGCATACCTCCGCCGGTCGAATTCCAACCGACCATGGATACCGCTACTACGTGGATCTGCTGATGGAGCGGGGACGGTTGGAGATCCCGGAGGAAGAGGCGATCCAATCGGTCGCCGGAATGAAAGGGGAAGACCCGGCTGTGGTGCTCCAGGAAGCAGCGCGGGTACTCTCCGTTTTGACCCAGGAGGCGGGAGTGGCGTTGGTTCCGCAGATCGGGCATGGCTCCTTCCGGCACTTGGAGCTGATTTCAGTGGATCCCAAGGTGGTGGTGGGAGTCCTCATCTCCAGTGAGGGAATGGTGCGCCACGCGAGAATGGCCTTGGAGGCTGAGATGGAGGCGCAGGAGCTGGAGTGGCTGGCGGCTTTCTTAAATGAGGAGCTGGCCGGACTTTCCCTGTTCCAAGCGCAGGCGCAGCTCGTTCATTCGTTCGAGTCCGCCCGCCGGAAGGCGGCCGAGCATTGGAGCAGGGCGATGGACTTCGCGGCGTTGAATTCCCTCTTCCAGGAAGAGGCCTCGGTGATTCTGGAAGGGACGAGCTGGATTCTGGAGGCGCCGGAGTTCCAGGAAGTGGAAAAGACCCGCCGGCTGATGAAGGGATTGGAAAACAAGGAACTGGTGCAGATCCTGATGCGGGACTTGGCGGCGGAAGAGGTGAAGCTGCACATTGGCTCCGAGAACCGGGGCACCTCTCTAACCGACTGCACGATCGCCGGGGCGCCTTACCGGCTGCGGGGCGGGGTCATGGGGACGATCGGCGTGCTGGGCCCGACCCGGATGGACTACCCGCGCGTGACCACGATGGTTGGACGGATGGCGCAGGCGGTCAGCCGCGCGTTTCAAGAAGGACGCTGAAATGGAAACGGAACAGGAGAAGGACAGTCCGGCGCCTGAGAGCGAACAGTTGAAGGACCAGTTGCTCAGGCTTCAGGCGGATTTCGAAAATGCCCGCAAACGGTGGCGCAAGGAGCAGGCCGAGGTCCAGGAGCGGGCGAACGCCGATCTGTTGCGGGAGCTGCTCGAGATCCATGACGATTTCCAGCGAGCCCTGTCGGCGAAAGGGTCCGGCCCGGATCAGTTGATTGCCGGCGTGGAGATGATCAGCCGGCGGCTGCACGATTTCTTGAAGTCCTACGGCATCCAGCCGCTCGAAGCGGAAGGCAAACTTTTTGACCCGGCTTTGCACGAGGCGGTGGCCCATGAAGTGACCGAGTCGGTCCCGGAGGGAACGGTTCTCTCGGAACTGCGCAAGGGCTACGCGATGAACGGCCGGGTGCTCCGGACCGCGGTGGTCAAGGTGGCCTCGCGGCCGGAAACAAAATCTGAAAGCAAGGAGGAGTCTGACCATGGCACGAGCAATCGGGATTGATCTCGGGACTTCCAACTCGGCGGCTGCGGTGGTGGAAGGGGGCCGACCGTCTATTATCCCTTCCGCGGAAGGGATGACCGTGGGAGGGAAGGCTTTCCCCTCCTATGTGGCGATCACGAAAGACGGGCAGAAGCTGGTGGGGGAGCCGGCGCGGCGGCAGGCGGCCGTCAACCCGGAGGGGACGGTGCAGGCGGCCAAGAGGAAGATGGGAACCGACCACCTGTTCAAACTGCACGGCAAGGAGTTCAGCCCGCAGCAGATCTCCGCCTTCATCCTGCAGAAGATCAAGCAGGACGCGGAGGCTTATCTGAATGAGTCGGTGACCGAAGCAGTGGTCACGGTGCCGGCCTATTTCAACGACAACCAGCGGCAGGCGACCAAGGACGCCGGCGAGATCGCGGGCCTTAAGGTTCTGCGGATCATCAACGAGCCGACGGCGGCCTGTCTGGCCTACGGGATCGACAAGGCGGAACAGGAGCAGAAGATCCTGGTCTTCGACTTGGGCGGCGGCACGCTCGACGTGACGATCATGGAGATGTACTACGTGAAGGAGGAGAAGACCTCCGGGTTCGAGGTTCTCTCCACCAACGGCGATACCCAGCTCGGCGGCACCGACATGGATGCTGCGCTGATCGATTACATCGCCACGGAGTTCAAGAAGGAGAGCGGGGTCGATTTCCGAAACGACAAGATGGCCACGCAGCGGGTGCGGGAGGCGGCGGAGAAGGCGAAGATCGAGCTCTCCAACGTTCTGCAGACAGACTTGAACCTGCCGTTCATCACGGCGGATACTACTGGACCCAAGCACCTGACCCTAACCATCACGCGGGCGAAGCTGGAGGAGCTGATCCGTCCGCTCATCGACCGCTGCCGGCAACCCTTTCATCAGGCGCTGGCCGATGCCAAGCTCAAGCCGGAGCAGGTGGACAAGGTGATCCTGGTGGGGGGTCCCACCCGGATGCCGATCGTCCAGAAATTTGTGGAGGATGAAGTCGGCCCCAAGAAGGTGGTGCGCGGGATTGATCCGATGGAGTGCGTCGCGATGGGGGCGGCGATCCAGGCGGCCGCGCTCAAGGGGGAGATCAAGGACATCCAGCTGCTGGACGTGACGCCGCTGTCGCTCGGGATCGAGACGCTCGGCGGAGTTTCCACGAAGCTGATTGATCGCAACACCACGATCCCGACCAAGAAGTCGCAGGTCTTTTCTACGGCGGAGGAGAACCAGCCGGCCGTCACCATCCGGGTGCTCCAAGGGGAGCGGCCGATGGCCAACGACAACACGGAGCTGGGCCGCTTCGACCTGGTGGGGCTCCCACCCGCGCCTAGGGGCGTGCCGCAGATCGAGGTGACGTTTGATATCGACGCCAACGGCATCGTGCACGTCTCGGCAAAGGACCGGGGCACCGGCAAGGAGCAGTCCGTCCGGATCACGGCGCCGCACAAGCTCGACAAGGGAGAGATCGACAAGATGGTTCGGGAGGCGGAACAGTTCGCCTCGGCCGATGCCAAGAAGAAGGAAGAGGTGGAGCTGAAGAACCAGGCCGACAGCCTGGCCTACAGCACCGAGCGGTCGCTCAAGGATTACGGCGACAAGGTGTCTGCGGCCGACCGGACCGGGGTGGAAGAGAAGCTCAAGTTCCTTAAAGAAGCGCTGAAGGGGACCGATGCCGCCGCCATCAAGAAGGGGATGGATGAGCTGATGCAGGTCTCCCACAAGCTGGCGGAAGAGGTCTATAAGGCTTCCGCGGCAAAGGGCCAGCCGGGAGCGGGAGTGGCAGGTCCTGGACCAGGGACTGGGAACGGCCACGCGGAGCATGCTGAAAATGGCGGTGAGACCGGCAAGAAGGAGGAGGGGGTCATCGACGCCGAGTTCAAGGTGGACGACGACAAGAAGTAATGCCGGTGGCAAAGAGAGATTATTACGAAGTTTTAGGGGTTGCCAAGGGCGCGTCGGCGGATGAGGTCAAGCAGGCCTTCCGCCGTTTGGCGCTGAAGCACCACCCCGACCGGAACCCCACCAACAAGAAAGAGGCGGAGGAGAGGTTCAAGGAGGTCTCCGAGGCCTACGAAGTCCTCAGCGAACCCCAGAAACGCTCCGCCTACGATCAGCATGGCCACAACGGAGTGGAGGGGGCCTTCCGGCATGGGAACTTCCGGTTTGAGGAAGACTTCACCCACTTCCAGGACATCAGCGACATCTTCGGCGGCGGGGGGTTGGAAGAGTTGTTTGCCTCGATGGGGTTGGGTGGCGGGAGCCGCCGCGCGGCGAACGGCCGGCGGGCCGGCGCCGACCTGGAATACCTGCTTCAGATGGATCTGGCGGATGTCGCGAAAGGCAAAGAGATCCCGGTCACTTTCCAGCGGCGGGAGGAATGTTCCGCCTGCCGCGGACAGGGGAGCAAGGAAGGGGCTCCGCGCATCAACTGCCCGGACTGCCAGGGCCGGGGCCAGGTCCGGTTCTCGCAGGGGATCTTCACTATGGCCACCACCTGCCGGCGATGCGGTGGGGAAGGCAGTATGGTGAAGGAGGTTTGCCCCGGCTGCCGCGGCGAGGGCCGCGTCCGCTTGGAGCGGAATGTGACCGTGAAGGTTCCTCCCGGAGTGGAGTCCGGCATGAGGCTGAAGCTCTCCGGCGAAGGGGAGGCGGGCCAGCGCGGCGGGCCGCGCGGCGACCTCTACGTGCTGGTCGAGGTGAAGGAACATCCCTTCTTTGAGCGGCACGGGGCCGAATTGCTTTGTGAGATGCCGGTCACAATGATCCAGGCGGCCCTTGGCTGCGAGCTGAAGGTGCCGACGCTGTCTGCGGAATCGGTCACGATGAAGATTCCGCCCGGCACGCAGCCGGGGCAAGTCTTCCGCCTGCGGGGCCGCGGCCTGCCCCACTTGAGGGGCGGCAAGGGGGACCTGCTGCTGCGGGTGGCGGTGAAGATTCCGGCTCGCCTGACAGCGGCCCAGAAACGGCTGCTTGAACAATTCGGGCAAGACGGAGATAATAAGAGTTTTACGGGATTCTGATCATGCCTACTTACGAATACGAATGCCGGTCCTGCCATCACCGTTTTGAGCGGTCCCAGTCCATCACCGCCCGATCGGCCGCGGCCTGCCCGAAGTGCAAGAAGGGTTCCAAGCGGTTGATCTCCATCGGCGGGGGGGCGCTGTTCAAGGGAAGCGGCTTCTACACCACCGATTACCGCTCTTCCGGCTACAAGAAAGCCGCCGCGGCGGCGGCCGCCGAGAAGTCTCCGCCGAAAGCGGATAAGTCCTGCTCCGGGGAGCCGAAAAGCTGCTCGGGGCCTTGCGCCAGTCCCAATCCGAAGAAATCTTCTTAGTGCCATCCATCGAACCGTTCAAAGCTCTCCGCTACAATCCCCGCAGGGTGGGTTCGCTTGCCCGCGTGGTGACTTCTCCCTACGATGTGATTTCGCCCGAAGGCCGGCAGGCCTATTACAGGGCGCATCCTCAGAATTTCATCCGGGTGGTCTATGGAAAATCGCGCGATCCTTACTCCGAAGCGAGAACAAACCTGACCCGATGGACGCGGGCCGGCATCCTGAAACGGGATGAAGAACCGGGTCTCTATCCTTATGAACAGGAATACCGGATTCGGGGGAAGGTTCACCGAAGGTTGGGATTGATCGCGCTGGTCCGGCTGGATTCGCGCGTCTACCCGCATGAGCGGATTTTCGGGGGGCCGAAGCAGGACCGCCTTCGGCTGATGAGAAGGGTGAATGCCTCCCTGGACCCGATCTTCGGGTTGGTGCCGGACACCCATGGGGGGTACCGGCGTTTGGTGCAGGCGGTTTGCCGGGCTAAGAAACCGGTGGCGTCGTTCCGGTTCCAGGGGGTAGGTCATCGCCTCTGGCGGGTGACTGATCCGGCCTGGATCGGCAGGTTCCGGAAGGCGCTGCGCTCGAAAGATCTGGTCATCGCGGACGGCCATCACCGTTTTGAGGCGGCCCGCGCGTTCCGGAAGGAACAGAAGGGGAAAGACCCCTCCCCCCGGCCGGACGCCCCGTACAACTTCGTGATGTTCTACCTGAGCGCCGTCGGCGCCGACGAACCGGGTCTTTTGCCGACCCATCGGTTGGTCAAGGTCACTCCACCGGCCCGGATGGAGATTGAGTGGCTGCGGGAGGGAATCGTCGAAAAACGGCTCAAGGGGCAGGCAAAAGTAATCTACACGCAGGACCTGGAAGGGGCCTTTGAGCAGGTCCGGAGCGGCAGGGCGCAGGGGGTTTTCGTGATGCAGCCGCCCCGCCTGAAGGACGTTCTAAAGAGAGCCAAGGCGGGGCGCCGCATGCCCCGCAAGACCACTTACTTCTACCCGAAACTGGTTTCGGGACTCGTCGGGTTCCCTTTCGGAGAATAATCCACTATGGCAATCTTCGGCCGGCCAAAATACACGATGGTCAGGGTCAAGAAACGGGACATCCCGGAAGGCCTCTGGACCAAGTGCGAAGAGTGCGGCGAAATCATCTACAACAAGGCGCTGGAGGAGAACCTGAAGGTCTGCCCGAAGTGCCAGTACCACTTCACGCTGACCGCCCATGAGCGGATCCAGCAGCTGACCGACAGCGGGACGTTCCAGGAATTCGACAGCGGCCTGCGCTCGATGGACCCTTTGAAATTTAAGGGACCCAAGACCTACGTGGAGAAGGTACAGCTGGACCAGGCGGCCACCGGCATGCATGAGGCGGCGATCTCGGGTGAAGGAAAGCTGGAAGGGAAGAGGATCGCCCTCACGGTGACCGACTCCCGGTTCATCATGGGTTCGATGGGCTCCGTGGTGGGTGAGAAGATTACCCGCTCCGTTGAGCGGTCGATCCGCGGCCGTCTGCCGCTGGTGATCGTGTCGGGGTCGGGCGGCGGGGCCCGCATGTACGAGGGGCTGTTCTCTCTGATGCAGATGTCGAAGACCTCGGGGGCGTTGGCGCTTCACAATGACGCGGGCCTGCCGTTTATCTCGGTCCTTACGGATCCCACGATGGCCGGCGTGATGGCCAGCTACGCCAGCCTCGGCGACGTCGTGATCGCAGAGCCGCGCGCGCTGCTGGGGTTCACGGGGCCCCGCGTGATCGAGCAGACGATCCGGCAGCGGCTGCCGGAAGGGTTCCAGAGGTCGGAATTCCTTCTGGAACACGGGCAGATCGATAAGGTGGTGCACCGCAAGCAGCTAAAATCTACAATCGCCCAACTGATTGGGTACATGCAGGGGGTATAATACCCGCCATGTCACAGGTAAAGCTGGAAGAGGTCACCAAGGTCTACGAGCCAGGATCGGTCAAGGCGGTGGACCGGGTCAGTCTGGGGGTCGAGTCTAAGGAATTCATGGTGCTCGTGGGCCCCTCCGGCTGCGGGAAGTCCACCACTCTGCGGATGATCGCCGGCCTGGAGGACGCCACCTCCGGGAAGATCTTCATCGGCGACCGGCTGGTCAACCACGTGCCGTCCAAGGACCGGGACATCGCGATGGTGTTCCAGAACTACGCCCTCTATCCTCACATGACGGTCTTCGAGAACATGGCCTTCGGCCTCTCCCTGCGCGGCTATCCCAAATGGGAAATCGGAAACCGGGTCCGGGAGGCGGCGGAGATTCTAAACATCTCTCGCCTGCTGAACCGGAAACCGCGCGAGCTCTCGGGCGGCGAGCGGCAGCGGGTGGCGCTGGGCCGCGCGATCGTGAGGAAGCCCTTGGTCTTCTTGTTTGACGAGCCCCTTTCCAACCTGGACGCCAAGCTGCGCGGCCAGATGCGCATGGAACTCAATAAACTCCACCTGCGCCTGCAATCCACGATGGTCTACGTGACGCACGACCAAATGGAAGCGATGACCCTCGGCAACCGGATCGCCGTGATGAACCAGGGGGTGATCCAGCAGATTGCCGATCCGGCCACGCTGTACGCCAAGCCCAAGAACAAAATGGTGGCCAGCTTCATCGGGTCGCCGTCGATGAATTTTGTGGAAGGGAAGATCACTCGCCGCAACGGCCGGATGTTCTTCGAAGACGGCCCCCGCAAGGTTAAGGTGGCCGACGAGACGCTCTCCCGAGTCGGTCCCTACGAGGGGAAAAAGATCCTCCTGGGGATCCGGCCGGAGGATATCTACGACAAGCTGTTTGTGCAATACGCGCCGCCCGAGAACACGGTCACGGCAACTGTCGAGGTAGTCGAGCCGATCGGACCGGAGGTCTACCTGCACCTGCTGCTGGGGCCGCACCCGATCACTGCGCGGGTCGGCGGCCACGAGCGGCCCCGGGCCGGGCAGGACATGGACATCGTCTTCGACATGACTAAGGTGCATTTCTTTGATCCTGCCTCAGAGGAGGCGATCGTTTAGCAACTTCTTAGCAAGGCGGGCCGGACTCTGGGCCAGCCTGGCCGGTCTGACCTTCCTTCTGCTTTCCTCTGTTCCGTTTGGTTCTACAACTCCTCTGTTTCCCCGGATAGTCCTTTTCTGGGCGGGCCACCTTCCTTTTCTGCTGATCTTCATTGCTTTCGCCTGGCACGGCCCGGTCTGGGGGGCGGGCGTCACCGCCTGGGCCGTGGGGCTGATGGGCCTGATCGGGCTGGGCTCCGGAGAGGGAACGCTGTTCTGGCTGCCGGTATTGTTCCTGCTGTTCGGCGGCCTGGTTTATTGGGGGTTAGGGCTCTGGGAGCAGACGCTCGGCGGCGAAGTGGTACGGGCTGGGCGGGTCGAAGAGCAGGTGAACACCGGCGCGGAGGAGATTCACCGGTTGGCCGTGCTGGAATCGGCGATGGAGGAGCGGCTCCGGCGCTACCAGCAGCTGCGGCAGATCGCCAACGCGTTCAACTTAAGCCTCACTCTGGAGGATCTGCTGGACTCCATCGCGCGGGCCGCGGGGAGCCTGGTTCGGGGAGCGGACCATGTGCTGCTTTATCTCGCGGAGCCGAAATCTCTTCATCTGGAGCTCCGGAAGGTTTGGCGGCGGGCGGGGTCGGCCACCATCAAGGAGAAACGGGGCGACGCTTTCGATCAGTGGGTGATGCGGCAGGGACAGCCGCTGCTGGTGGAGGAGGTGGGCCGGGATTTTCGTTTCCCGGAATCGGCGGCCGGGAAGTCCGGTAGAACCTTCAGCTCCCTGCTGGAAGTCCCGCTGATCACGGAACACCGCTTCCTCGGGGTGCTGCGCCTGGAGTCGGCGGTGCCGCACGGAATGGGTGGTGATGACCTTCGGCTGGTCCGGATCCTCGGGGACCTGGCCTCCCTTGGGTTGGAGAACAGCCACCTCTACACCCGGATGGCGCAGCTGGCCGTCACTGACGATTTGACCGGGCTGGCGGTCCGGGAGCATTTCCAGAAAAAGATGTCGGAAGAACTGGCCCGGGCGGCGAAAGCCAAGACGGACCTCTCGGTGCTGCTGATCGACATCGACCGGTTCAAGGTTTACAATGACACCTTCGGCCATTCCGCCGGGGACAAGCTGCTCCGGCAGATCGGGGCTCTTCTACTGCAGGTTCGTCGCCCCGGGGACTTCGCCGGACGTTTCGGCGGGGAGGAATTCTCCTGTCTCTACCCGGGCACCTCCAAAGAGGAGGCGGCCCGCCGGGCGGAGCAGATCCGCGTGCGGGTGGAGTCCACCCCCGTGGAGCTTCGCCGGGAGGTGGCCCGGATCACCGTTTCAATCGGCGTCGCCAGCTTTCCCGGCGATGGCGGGAACGTTGAGCAGCTGTTTCAGACGGCCGACCGGCGGCTTTACCACGCCAAACACAACGGGCGGAATCAGGTATGCGCCGAAGGATAATCCGCGCGTTGGCGACGGCTGTGTGGGTGGTCTGCGCGGGACTCGCGGCACTGTTCCCGTCGGTCAGCGGTCCCTGGCTTAGCGCTCTCGTGCTGCCGGTAGCGGCAGCGGGGTTTTCCTGGCGCGGCGGCGCAGGAAGCGCGGCGGCGGGTTTAAGCTTGATGCTCTGCCTTTTGCTGGCTGCCCGAGGGGTGCCGGTCTGGCGTCTCGCGGGAGCCGCCACCGCCTTCATCGCGGTGGCGCTGCTTTGCCTGAGCGAAGAGCGCTTGCTCCGCGCGCGGTTGCGGCGGGAGGGGGAAAGGGCTCAGGATCTGGAGCGCCAAGCCGGCCTGCAGGAAATCGAAAAGGAGCGCCGCCGCCTTTCCATCCAGGCCAGGGAAGAGTCTATCGGGGAGATCGGTGAGTTGTACCAGCTCTCCATGCGGCTTTTGGCCACACTGGACTGGGAGCAGGCCCACCCGGTCATCGAAGAAGCGCTGGTTCGCTGGATCCCAACGCTGCGCGGAGAAGAGCGGACACGAACCCTTCAGCGGATCCACGCGCTGGTGGACCAGGGGCAGGTTTCGGTGGAGCCTTTGGTCCAGTCCATGCCTTTGGCAGGAACCGATTTCCAGGCCCGCGACCGCTGGGCGATCGTCAGCGGCCAGCTGGCGCTTGGCTTGCAGAGGGTGGCGCTGTACGGCCAAGTCCAGAAATCAGCGACGCATGATGGCCTGACCGGACTGCTGGTCCGCCGCACGTTTCGGGAACGGCTTCAGGAGGAGGCGGAGCGGTCGGTCCGCCGTTCGGTGCCGATGACTTTCCTGATGGTAGACCTGGACCGGTTCAAACAGGTGAACGACACCTACGGTCATTTGGTGGGGGACGTGGTGCTGCGGGAAGTGGCTAATCTCATCCGGGGTTCGGTGAGAGAGATGGATCTGGTCGCGCGTTATGGAGGAGAAGAATTCGGCGTGCTGCTCCCGGAGGCGGACAGGGACTTAGGATTCCAGATCGCCGAGCGGATCCGGCGGACCATTGAATCGGCCCCGATCCGCGCTTACGACGAGGAGATCCACATGACCGTGTCGGTGGGGGTGGCTCTTTGTCCCGCTCAGACTTCCGACGCGGAGGAGCTGGTGGAGAAAGCGGATCAGGCAATGTACCGGGCAAAGGAAACGGGGAGAAACAAGACGGTGCTGGCGGAATCATGAAAGCGGCAATCGGTGTGGACATCGGCGGAACCGACGTCAAGCTAGGCATCGTCCGGCACGGTCAAGTGCTGGTCCGGCGCTCTTTTCCCACCGCCTCAATTTCCTCCGGGCCCAAGGCGCTGGAGGAGGGGATTGTCGCGGCGGTCCGTTCCCTGCGGGGTTCTTTCCGCGGGAAGGTGGAGTCGGTCGGCGTGGGAGTTCCCGGGCTGGTTCGGGTCCCACAAGGGATCGTTCAGACCTGCGCCAATGTGAAGGGCTGGAAGAACGTGCCGCTGCAATCCCGGCTTCGGCGGCGCTTGGGGGTTCCGGTCCGCGTGGACAATGACGTTCACGCAATGGCTCTGGCGGAGTGGCGGTACGGGGCCGGGAGGGGGGTTCGCAACCTGGTCTGCGTGACGCTGGGGACCGGCGTCGGGGGAGGGTTCATCTTAAACGGAAAGCTGTACCGGAGCCGCCTGGGTCCTTCCGCCGAGATCGGCCATGTGGCCATCGGGGAGACAGGCCCCGCCTGCTCCTGCGGCGGCTCGGCTTGTCTCGAGAGATATGTTGGAAACCGGGACCTCCTCCGGATCCTCCGCCGCAAGCTGGAATCGGGGGCGAAGAGCCGCCTCCCCCGGCTGGCCGGCGGCCGCCTGGACCGGATCACGCCGGAAATGGTGGACCGGGCCTGCGAGATGGGGGACCGGCTGGCGATCGAAACCTGGGAAGAGGCCGGGTGCAAGATCGGATTGGTTTTGTCCAAGGTGGTGACCCTCTTGAGTCCGGACCGGATCGTGATCGGAGGAGGGCTCTCCCGCGCCGGCCGCTGGCTGTTCGAGCCGATCCGAAAGACTCTGCGCGAACGGGCCATGCATCCGCTGGGAAAGATCCCGGTGGTGCCGGCCAAGCTCGGCATGTCGGCGGGTCTGATCGGCGCGGCGCTGCTGGGTCAGGAAGCGCTCAACGAGTGAAAAGCCTCCTCGCCCCGCTCGTGTCGGGGTTCACTCCCTCTCCCTCCTCGCCTGAGATTCAGGTTCCCAGCTCGTCGGTCAACGGTCGTTCACCCCATCCCCGAGCGGCGCTAAGCAATCTTCTCTTCCTTGTTTTTCTCTCCCTCCCGTTTTCCTTCGCGTTTGCGGCTGATAAGGAGCCGGTCTCCATCAAGGGCGACAACGTGGAATATTTCGACAGCCTCGGCAAGGTGGTGGCCACCGGCAACGTCGAGGCCGTCTACCGGGACACCAAGCTCACCTGCGACCGGGCCACGATCTACATGCAGACGAAGGATGCCTACCTGCAGGGCCGCGTCCGCCTCATGCAGATAGACGGGCTGCTCAAGGGGGAGGAGATCATCTACAACTTTGAAACCCGTAAAGGGACCGTGCTGGAGGCGGAGGGGGAGGTCGGACCCTGGCGGACGAAGGGGGACCGGGCCGAGAAGATCTCTCCGGAGAGTTTCCTGCACCGCGGCGGTTACATGACCTCCTGTGATTTCGAGGAGCCGCACACCCGGCTGAAGGCGCGGGAGGTCCGGATCTTCATGGATGACAAGGTGGTCTTGAAGGATGTGGTGATGTACCTCGGCCCCGTGCCGGCCTTCTATCTCCCTTCCTATACACACCCTCTGGATGACAAGCGGCCCCGGGTCACGATCATTCCCGGAAAGGACAAGCAGTGGGGCTTGTTCGTGCTGACCTCCTGGCGCGCCTACATCCATGAGAACCTGCAGGGGCGTATCCACGTGGATTACCGGGAGCAGCTGGACCTGGCCAGCGGGCTGGACCTGAAGTACAAGCTCCCGGAGGGTGGGCGCGGACTTTTCCGTTCTTATTACACGCATCAGCGGGAATTGCACCGGGAACATTTGTGGAGCAACCTGTTCGGTTCCGACAGGGGTGAGCCAACCACCGAATTGGAACGCTCGCGGTTCCAGCTCCGGCACGTCTGGGAGATCGACGATTTTACGAAAGCCACGCTGGAGTACAACCGGGCCCAGGACGCCACCGTGGTCAAGGATTTCTTCGAGCGGGAATTTGAGGAGAACAACTTCAACCCGCCCACCTACTTTCAGATCATCCACTCCGCCCCCTGGTACGGGCTGACCTTCCTGGTGAACAAGCGGGTGAACCGCTTCGAGACCGTCACGCAGCAGCTTCCCTTCGTATCCCTAAACCTCCGTCCGATGGAGATCCCCTGGCTGCCGGGCTTTGGGGAATGGATCAACCGCCTCGACCGGGGCAGGGATGTTCAGCCTCCGACCGGGCTGGCGAGCTGGTTTTACCAGTCCACGTTCGAATACGAGCATTCCAACGTGGCGGATGTCCGCGAAGGAAACGAGGACTCGCTGCTGAGGCTGGACCAGAAGCACGAGGTCTACTCTCCGATGCGGCTGCTGCGCCGGTTCAATTTCCGTCCGTTCTTCACGTTCCGGCAGAGCAGCTTCTCCCGGGGTCTCATCGAAACGGCCCCGCAGTTCCGGCAGTCGGGCGGGGCCGGGTTTGACCTGAGCAGCAAGCTGTTTCGAGTGTTCAATGCGGAGACCAACCTGTGGAACCTGAACATCCACCGGTTGCGCCACGTGATGACGCCGAACCTTCGCTATGAGTTCCTGGGCAAGCCCACTCTTTCCGCGGACAGGTTCCTGCGTTCGGATGGTCTGGCCAAATCAAACCTCCTCACGCCGAGCCTGGAGCATAAGCTGCAGACCAAGCGCTCCAATCAGCCGGGCGGGACGGCCGAGGACCTGGCCCGCTTCATCACGACGATGCCGTACGATATCGAGGGGGCCGGCGGCGTGGGCGGTGAGTGGCAGCCGGCCACGCTGGACCTGGAGATGCTGCCCTACTCGTGGCTCCGGCTGGAGTCGGACGCGGAGATCGACCCGCAGGTTGGGAAATTCTCCACCATTAATGCCGACCTGGTGGTTCTCTCCGGCGCGGCGAAGGGCTGGAGCGGGCGCAGCATTGGGGAGGTGACCAACGCCGATACCGGCGAGGTGAGTGAGTTGCCCTGGGCGACGGGTCTGGGCTGGCGCTACCAGCGCAACACCAGTGCCCAGCTGACCTTCGAGACGGAGTTTAATCTGAGCCGAAAATGGCGGGCCGGTATCTACCAGGCGTTCGACGTGAAGCGGTTCGTGACCGAGAGCACCGTGCTGGGGGACCGGACCGTCAAGAAGATCTACGATTTTCCGGAGGTTGAGTACCGCCTGCGCCGGGACCTGCACGAATGGACAGCGGAGTTGCTCTACAACGTGCGCAGAGGCCAGGGGAGCACGGTGCTGCTGTTGTTCCGGCTCAAGGCGGCTCCCGAGCTTCCGTTCGAGTTCGAACGGAGCTACCACCGTCCGAAGGCAGGCCGCAACTTTAAGAAGCAGTGACCCTGAGGGGTGATATAATCGAAAACTTATGAAAATCTGCGTCGTGGGGGCCGGCCATGTGGGCCTGGTCACCGCAGCCTGTTTTTCCGAGATGGGCCACCGGGTGGTCTGCATGGACCAGGACCGAAAGAAGCTGGCCGGCCTGCGCAAGGGGAAGGTCTGGTTCTACGAGCCCGGCCTGGAAGATCTGGTGGTGAAGAACTTGAAGAAGAAACGCCTGTTCTTCACGGACCGGGTCGCCGAAGGGGTCAAACAGTCGGAGGTCATCTTCATCGCGGTGGGGACCCCGCCGCTGCCCACCGGAGACGCGGATCTCACGGCCGTGGAGCAGGTGGTCCGGCAGATCGCGCAGGTTGCCGACGGATACCGGCTGATCGTGGAGAAGTCCACGGTGCCGGTGGAGACCGGCCGGCGGATCAAACAAGCGCTGGAGATGATGCACCGCAAGAAGGCGCCGATCGAGGTGGCCTCGAACCCGGAGTTCCTCCGGGAAGGGTCGGGCGTGTACGATTTCTTCCATCCGGACCGGATCGTGTTCGGCGTGGAGTCGGCCCGGGCGCGGGACCTGCTTGAGCAGCTCTACAAGCCGTTCAAGGCGCCGATCCTAGTGACCGACATCGCCAGCGCTGAGCTGATCAAGCACGCCTCCAATGCCTATCTCTCTATGAAAATATCTTTTATCAACGCGGTCTCCGTGATCTGCGACAAGGTGGGCGCCGATGTTCAGAACGTGGCGCGCGGTATCGGATACGATACCCGGATCGGTCCCTCCTTCCTGCGCGCCGGGATCGGCTACGGCGGGTTCTGTTTCCCGAAAGATTTGGAGGCGTTCATCCGGATCGCAGAGAAACTGGGCTATGATTTCAAGCTCCTTAAGGCAGTCAAGCAGATCAACGACGACCAGCGGCGGATCCTCATCGAGAAAACGACCCACCTGCTCTGGAATCTGAAGGGCAAGAAGATCGGCCTGCTGGGTCTTTCTTTTAAGCCGGACACGGACGACCTGCGGTTCGCGCCGTCCCTGGAGATCATCGCAGCCCTGCGCAAAGGGGGCGCTCAAGTGCACGCGTACGACCCCCAGGCAATGCCGGAAGCGAAGCACCTGCTGGGGTCCGAGATCCATCTGGCCAAGGATCCTTACCAACTGGCTCGCGACGCCGACTGCCTGATCCTGGTGACCGAGTGGAAGCAATTCAAAGAGCTGGACTTGGTCCGGATCAAGAAGCTGATGCGCCAGCCGGTGCTGGTGGACGGGAGGAACTTGTACGACCCTGGGAAGATGGCCCGGCTGGGCTTCCGGTACGCCGCGATGGGCCGGGGAAAGGAGGCTTGACTCCGCCGATGGCTATGGAACAGAAATTGATCTCAGGCGTCCAGATCAAAGTGCTGAAGATGATCCCTGATGAGCGGGGCCGTTTGACCGAGATCCTGCGGTCAGACGAGCCGATCTTTGAGCGGTTCGGGCAGGTGTACGTGACAACCGCCAAGCCGGGTGTCGTGAAGGCGTGGCATTATCACAAGATCCAGGCCGACCACTGGGTTTGCTTGGCTGGCCGCGCGAGGATCGGCCTGTACGACCCGCGTGAGGGCTCTCCGACGCGTGGGCTGACCAATGAATTTATCATGACGCCCGATGCCCCTTTTCTCATCAAGATCCCGGTGCTGGTTTATCATGGTTTTTCGGGAGCTGACCCGGCTGTGGACACGATGATCATGAACATTCCGACGGAACCCTATCACTACGTAACGCCGGACGAGTATCGCCACGACCCGTTCGACCCGGCCATTCCTTTCGACTGGAAGAAATAAAGCGATGAGACAACGCAAGCACGTACAAATTGAGAATGTGTGCCTCACGGCTTTGCAGCCGTGTGCGCTCAAGCCTGTTGTCTCATCCCTTTCGGAGGGGGAACCCATAGCGTGGTTTCCCCCTCCGGACTCCCCCATCCAGCACAGTGCACTGAGGTCTTTTGCGGAGGAGTTTCCCACTCCCCCGCAATACAGCCCCCTCTCCGAAGGAAGCCGCTTCGCGGCTGTTTTCCCTCTACCTGGAGTGGTGTGGCCGTGCCTTTACCCCGCGAGGGGGAGGTCGGCAGGGCACGTCCGCAGCCGCGCTTGCACGGTTCCCGCCGGGCCGGCCTTCTCTATTTGTTTTCTGGCCCAAGCGGGAAAGCGCGAGCGAGGACGCGAGCGATGGCCGACTCGCTGGGTCGGCCGAGCGGTGACCGGCCGGCCTCACCGGAGCGGGGGACGGCACGGCCAAGAAGTGCCGGAGTGGGCAATAGGGAGGAGAGTAGCGTGAAAGGCGTCATTCTCGCGGGCGGACTGGGCACCCGGATGCGCCCTCTGACCAACGTCACCAACAAGCACCTGCTGCCGGTCTATGACCGGCCGATGATCTTTTTCCCGCTGCAGACGCTGGTGGATGCAGGCATCCGGGACATCCTGATTGTGACCGGAGGCAACAGCTCCGGCGACTTTCTCCGCTTGATCGGAAACGGCTCGGCATTCGGGTTGAGCTACGTCAATTACGCCTACCAGAAGGGGGAGGGCGGGATCGCGGAGGCGCTTGGCTTGGCCGAGCATTTCATCGGCGGGGACAAGGTGGCGGTTGTCCTTGGCGACAACATCTTTCAGGACAACATCGCTCCCCACGTTCGGGCGTTTGAACGCCAGAGGGAAGGGGCCAAGATTTTGATCAAGAAGGTACCGGACCCTGAACGTTTCGGCGTCGCAAGCCTTCAGGGTGGGCGGGTGACCCGGATTGAGGAAAAACCCCGCCGCCCAAAGTCCAACACCATCGTGACCGGCATTTACCTGTACGATTCCCAGGTTTTCAAGATCATCAAGAGGCTCAAACCTTCCAAACGGGGAGAGCTGGAGATCACCGATGTGAATAACCGCTACATCCAGCAGGGACAGATGACCTACGGCGTGCTGAAAGGCTTCTGGTCCGACTGCGGCACGTTCGACTCCCTGTTGCGGTCCAGCCAGCTGATTGCCCGGCAGAAGAAACGCCGATGAAACTGCTGATCACGGGGGGCGCGGGGTTCATCGGCTCGAATTTCACGCGCTGGATCCTCGCGCGTGAACCGGGTGTTTCAGTGGTCAACCTCGATAAACTCACCTATGCCGGAAATCCCGAGAACCTGAGGGGACTCGACGCGGGGTGCCACCGCTTTCTCCGCGGCGATGTGGCGGATCCGGCGGCCGTGGAGGAAGCCATTTTCGGCTGTGACGCGCTGGTCCACTTCGCCGCCGAAACTCATG
>JAUSCU010000004.1 GCA_030651065.1 Candidatus Omnitrophota bacterium
AGGTCAAACTCGAACTCCAGCCAGGCGCCGCGGTAAGGAATGACCCGGGCCGTGAACATCCGCTTGCCGTTCGGGTGCATCTCCTCCTCAAAGAAAATGCCGGGCGAGCGGTGCAACTGGCTGACCACCACCCGCTCGTCCCCGTTGATGATGAAGGTGCCGGTGGAGGTCATCAGCGGGATGTCGCCGAGGTAGACCTCCTGCTCCTTCATCTCCTTGGGGGTACGCAGGCGCAAACGGACCGAGAGCGGAGACGCGTAGGTCAGGCCGCGCCGCTGGGACTCTTGCAGGTCGTACTTCGGTTTTCCGGTGGCGTAGGACAGAAACTCCAGCTTGTACTTCCCGTCCGCGCTCTCGAGCGGGAATACCTCCATGAACACTTCCTGGAGGCCCCTGTTTTCCCGCTTGGTTTTTGGAACGCCGACCTGGAGGAACTCGCCAAACGGCAGAGTCTGGATCTGAAGAAGATCCGGGACCTCTAGCCGCTCCGGAATGCGTCCGAAATTCTTGGTTTTAACCTGCATCAAAACTCCTCTTTACCTTACTTGAGCTCGACCTTCGCCCCGACCGCTTCCAACTTCTGCTTGATGGAGTTGGCCTCCTCCTTGGAGGCGCCGTTCTTCACCGGCTTCGGCGCCGAATCCACCAGGTCCTTGGCTTCCTTGAGGCCGAGGGTCGTCACCGCCCGCAGCTCCTTGATGACCTGGATCTTGTTGGGGCCCACCTCGGCGAGAATCACGTCGAAGGTGGCCTTCTCTTCGGCCGCGGGAGCCGCCCCGGCCGCAGCACCTCCACCGGCCGCCGCAACGGGGGCCATGGCAGCCGCGGAAACACCGAACTTATCCTCGATCCCCTTGACCAGCTTGTTCAGGTCGAGGACCGTCCAGGCTTCAATCGATTCCAACACATCATCCACATTCACTTTTGACATGGTTGCGTTCTCCTTGATTAAGATGGCTTGTCTTTTTTCTTCGCGACGGCAGCGAGCGCGATCGCGAGCCCCTGGATCGGGGCATTCATCACAAAGGCCAGGCCGCGCAGCGGCGCCTGCAGCACGCCGGCCAGCTGCGACAGCAACGCCTGCCGGGACGGCAGCGCCGCAAGGGCCTTGAATTCCTTTGCATCCATCGCCTGGCCTGTCAGCAGGCCGCCCCGCAGCACGAACCCTTCATGTTCCTTCGCGAACTGGACCAGCAGCTTGGCCGCCGCCACCGGGTCCCCCTCGATCGGGCTGACGGCGCAGGTCCCTTCCAGCGACTTCTCCAGATCGGTCCATCCCTTCTCCCGGAACGCGATCCGGCAGAGACTGTTCTTCACGACGTACAAGGAGCCGTTGAGCGCCTGGCGCAGACGGTTGAGATCCCGGGTCGGGACCTTCTCCACCTTCGCCACCACCACGGTATCCACCTTGGACAAAAAGCTGTTGAGGTCACGCACCCAGACGGCGCGGACCTTCTGCCCGAGGCGCTGGGGCTTCTTAACGGCTTCAGCGACGGCGCTCATTCGGGCTTCCCTTCCGACGGGTCCAGCTTGATCCCCGGCCCCATTGAGGTGGCGACCGAGACCGACCGCAGGTACTTGCCCTTCACGGCAGCCGGCTTCGCCCGCCAGACCGCTTCCATTAAGGCCTTCAGGTTCGCTTCAATCGCTTCAGCGGCGAACGACTTCTTGCCGATCCCCAAATGGATGTCGGCCTGCTTATCCATCCGGAACTCTACCTTGCCCTTTCTGACTTCCTTGACCGCCTTGCCTACATCGGTCGTCACGGTGCCGGCCTTCGGGCTCGGCATGAGCCCGCGGGGGCCCAACACGCGGCCGAGCTTCGCGATCTCGCGCATCAGATCGGGCGTGGAAATCACGGCGTCGAAGTCCATCCAACCCGCCTCAATCTTCGGGATCAGGTCCTCGGAGCCGACCACATCCGCGCCGGCCTCTTTGGCCGCCCGCTCGGCGTCCCCCTTGGCGAAGACCAGCACCCGGATCGACTTGCCGGTGCCGTGCGGCAGCACCACGGTGCCGCGCACGTTCTGGTCGCTCTGCTTCGGGTCCACGTCAAACGACATCGCGATGTTCACCGTCTCATCGAACTTCGGGGAAGGCGTCTTCTTGAGGAGATCAACCGCCTCCTTAACGGAGTAGACCTTCCGCTTCTCGACCAGCTTATCGGCCTCCGTCATCCGCTTTCTCATCCCTCGATCACCTCAATGCCCATGCTGCGGGCGGT
>JAUSCU010000009.1 GCA_030651065.1 Candidatus Omnitrophota bacterium
CGCCCCGCCGGCCCACGACGGCCACGTCCCCGGGAGCACCCGCCCGAGTTGATACCCCACGATCGCGCTTAAAATTACAAAGAAGAGTCGAATGGACCAAAGTCCCATGAATGAAACCTCCTATCATCGGTTTCGCTTCTCTTTAGGACGGATGAATAATTTCCACGGATTGGCCTTCAAGTCCTCGGTCAGCGCCTTCAGGTTCTTGTAGAGGTCGTCCTTCGTGAGCAGCTGGCCGACGGTTCCCTCGCCCCGGTTGATCTTGCCCATCACCTCGTTCGCCTGCGTCAGAAACAGCGTCAGTTGGGCGGTCGCCTCTTTTGAATTGGCGAGCGTCTCCTTGAGCGCTTCTTGGGTTTTCGGGTCGCCGAGCACTTGGTTGAGCGAGCCCACGGCCTCCTGCAGCTCCTCCACCGTCTGGTAGGTGGACTCCATCAGCTTCTCGGTGGAGACCGAGTCCTTGCCGACCAGGATCTCGCCGGCTTCAAGCGTCCTCTTGCCCGGCGTGCCGGGGTTGATCTCCAGGTACTTCTCGCCGAGCAAGCCCAGTGTGTTGATGGAGGCGACCGCGTCCTCCTCGAGCACGGCGTCCTTCGAGAGCCGGATCCCCAGCTCCACCTGCGCTCTTTGGGTGCTCTCGTCCCGGTAGACGCCGATCGCGCGCACCTCCCCCACCTGCACGCCGGCCACGCGCACCGGGGCGCCGGTGTCGATGCCGTTCGCGAAATTGAACCGGATCCGCAGCGGATACGTGTACTGCGCCTGGCTCGTATAGAAATCGCTGATCGAAAAGATCATGACCGCCAGCAGCACGAAAGCGATGAAGACAAACAGGCCGACCTTGATCTCTCGAGTGGCAACCGACATGCCTCTACTTACCCTCCTCGTTTTCGGAAACGCCCAGAATGAACTGCCGCACCACCGGGTTGCTCGTGGAGCGGATCTCCTCCACGGTACCCACCTGCAAGATTCGCCCCTCATGGAGCATCGCGATCCGGTCCGCGATCTTGGTAGCACTCACCATGTCGTGTGTCACCACCACGCCGGTCACCTTGAGGCGGTCGTGCAGCCTCAGGATGAGCCTGTTGATCGCGTCGGCCCCGATCGGGTCAACGCCGGTGGTCGGCTCATCGTATAGAATCACCCGCGGCTTGATCGCCAGCGCCCGGGCCAGCCCCACCCGCTTGCGCATTCCGCCCGAGAGCTCGGCCGGCTTCAGGTGCTCGATGCCGGACAGGCCCACGTAGCCCAGACATTCGACAATCCGGGCCTGGATCTCGGGCTCTTCCATGGGCGTGTGCTCCCGCAGCGAAAAAGCCACGTTCTCGCCGACCGTCAGTGAGTCGAACAGCGCGGCCCCCTGGAACAGCATGCCGAACTTCAGCCGGAGCCGGCGCAGCGTCTCGCCGCTGGCGCGCGACACCTCCTCCCCATCCACGATCACCTGCCCCTCATCCGGCTTCATCAGCCCGATCATGTGCTTGAGCAGCACCGACTTCCCGCAGCCGGAGCGGCCGATGATCACCATGGTCTCGCCGTCCCGGATCGTCAGGTTCACGCCGCGCAGCACCGGGTGCTTACCGAACTCCTTGTATAGATTGATGAGTTCAATCACGGAAAAACGAAATAGAACAGCGCCGTGAAGAAACAGTCGGCCGTGATGATCAGGATGAAGGAGATCACCACCGACAGCGTGGTGGAACGGCCCACCCCCTCGGCGCCGCCTTGCGTCTCGAAACCCTCGTGGCAGGCGATACCGGTGATGATCGTGGCGAACACCGCCGCCTTGAACAGCCCCGTCAGGACGTCCTTGATCCGCAGCGGGTCCCAAGTCATGTTCATGTACATGCTGGAGGTGATCCCCAGCTTGTAGACGCCCACAATGTAGCCGCCCAGGATCCCCACCATGTCGGCGTAGATCACCAGAACCGGAAGCATGATGAGCAGCGCCGCCATGCGCGGCACGGCCAGGTAATTCACCGAGTCCACGCCCAGCGTTTCCAGCGCGTCGATCTGCTCGGTCACCCGCATCGTGCCCAGCTCCGCCGTGATGGCCGCCCCAACGCGGCCGGTAACCACGAGCGCCGTCAGCACCGGTCCCAGCTCCCGCGTCATCGAGAGGGCCACCAGCGAACCGATGTAATTCTCGGCCGACATCTTCTGCAGCTGGTAGGCGCTCTGGAGTGCCAGCACCATGCCGGTGAACAGCGCCGTCAAGAACACTAAGGGAAAACTGTCCACGCCCACCTTGCTCATCTGGTCGGCGATCAGGTTCCAGCGCCGGTCGGCTGCCAGCTCCTTCCAGCGCCAGGGCATCACCATGCAGGCCAGCCACCGGCCCCACGGCAGCGTGAAGAGTCCGAGAAACGTCTTAAACAACAGCATCCCCGAACCGCCTATGTAGGCGAAGAAGGCCAGCGCTCCTTCCCCCAAGGGCTCAAGAAGCTTGTCGCTGATCAGGTCCGCTGGGCGCATTAAGAGTCCCCTCTAGAACTTCTTGCGGTGCTCCACCGCGATGACCTGCTCGTCCTTGTCGATCTTCAGGTTCACGTTCTGGTCCGAGGTGATGGAGGTCTGGAGATTGACCCCTTCCCCGGAGGTCGGACCAACCGCCAGGCGGCCCAACTCCAGGCTGCCCTCCATGCCGGGCACCGGGGAGAGTTTCACGTTCCGGAAGAAATCGGGCTGGCCGATCCGCCGCACATCGAGCATCCCCTCCATCCGCAGCGCAGCGCCGCGCCGCGACAGCTGGGAGTTCTCCAACCGGAGAATCGGCCCCTTGCCCTGGAACCGGACTGCGATCTGGTCGAAGTCCATCCGGCCGAACCTCCCCTTGTCGGCGATCAGCGTCCCCTTACTGGACACCTGACCCAGGAAACCGTTCACCTCGACCTGCCCCCGCAACGCGCCCAAAAGCTTGGAGGAGGACCGGTTCGGGATCCAATCGGCGATCCCCTCCAGCTCCAGTCCGGAGAGATCCAGCCGCACCGCGGTGCGGAACGGAAACCGCAGGTCGGTCCGGCCCTTAAGGATCGCCTGACTGCGCATCAGGTTGGCCTCAAAATCCAGCTGCCCGTGCCGGACCGTCCACTGGACCAAAAGCTCCTTGGGCGGCGCTCCCTCCGGCTGCATCGAGAGCATCGCCCGGGTGGACTTTCGCGCGCCCGGCATGATCTGGAACCGGAAACGTTCCCGGTCGGGGCCGATCAGGTTGAGCTCTCCCATCCAGGAAGGCTGGCGAAAGACCAGGCCGCCGGTGGCGGTCCATCCCCCTTGGATCTGCATCCGCGGCAGACCGATCGACTCCCGCGTGATGTCCAGCTGGGAGATGAAATGCATCCGGCCGGTCGGCGCCGATTCGATCCAGCCGAAAACGACCGGCTCCAACAGCTGGCCGGTGATCTCGATCGCACCCTTGAGCATCGGATGTTCCAGCCTGAGCTCGCCGTCCACCTGCGCGTAAGCACCCGGCCGGCCCCTCAGGAACACCTCTCCTTCGGCGTGCAGCGGAACGCCCGACACCGAGAGCGTCAGGCCCGTCAGCTTCACCGAGCGGACGTTCGAGAAAGTCCCGGTGAAGAGCCGGCCGGTGGCGACGGAAAGGATCGATCCTTCCAGGTTGAGGCGGTCGATGCGCAGCGGCGCCCGGACAGGAAGCCGGAAGGAAACCCCGTGCAGCGTGAGCCGATGCGCTGAAAAAGTCAGCCGCTGCACCCTGACCGGGATCCCCAGGAAACGGCCCAAGCCTTCCTGGACCTTCCATCGGGCCAGCTCGGCCCCGGCCGCGCCAGTAGCCAGGGAAAGGAGGAGTAGAGTGAAAAGAAAGCCGGAGATTCGTTTCATGAGCCCACTGAATGTTACGAGCGGGGGCTGGCAGCGACGGGGGTATCCGCAAGACGGAACACCAAGTGGTCCTTGTCGGCGTCCGCCACGATGGAGGAACCTTCCTTGAAGTGACCCGTGATGATCTCTTGCGCCAGAGAATCCTCCAGATACCGCGCGATGGTCCGCTTGAGGGGCCGGGCCCCATTCGCCGGATCGAAGCCCTTCTCAATGAGGAATTCCTTCGCCGCGGGGGTAAGCTCGAGGCGCATCCCCTGCTCTTTCAGACGGTTCTGTACTTCCGCAAGCTCTAACTCCACGATCTTCTGCAGATCCTCGCGGTTGAGCGGGCGGAAGACGATGATGTCGTCCACCCGGTTCAGAAACTCCGGCTTGAAGGCCTTCTTCACCTCGTCGAGCAGCTGGCCCTTCATGTCCTGATAGGTGACGTCCTCTTTCGGCGCGCGGAACCCGAGCGAGCCCGTCTTGCGCAGCAGGTCGGCGCCAATGTTGGAGGTCATGATCAGC
Source organism: Candidatus Omnitrophota bacterium (assembly GCA_030651065.1). GTDB lineage: Bacteria > Omnitrophota > Gorgyraeia > 1-14-0-20-64-10 > 1-14-0-20-64-10 > JAUSCU01. The sequence goes on from JAUSCU010000009.1 coordinate 4,351, forward strand.
AGGCAGTTTTTGAAGTCGATCTTGCGGCCAAAGCTGTCGGTCAGGCGGCCCTCCTCCATCACCTGCAGCAGCAGGTTGAAAACGTCGGGGTGGCCCTTTTCCAGTTCGTCGAGCAGGACCACGCAGTACGGGCGGCGGCGCACCTTCTCGGTGAGCTGGCCCCCTTCTTCGTAGCCGACGTAGCCGGGGGGGGCGCCCACCAGCCGGGAGACGTTGAATTTCTCCATGTACTCCGACATGTCCACCTGGATGATCGCGTCCTCGTTCCCGAACAGGAACTCGGCCTGCGCCCGGGCCAGCATCGTCTTTCCGACGCCGGTCGGGCCCATGAAGATGAATGAT
>JAUSCU010000010.1 GCA_030651065.1 Candidatus Omnitrophota bacterium
CTATAGGGGAGGGTACAGATGAGGCTTAAATTTGGATTGCCCAAGGGCAGCCTGCAAGAGTCCACGGTGCAGCTGTTCCAGCAGGCGGGGTTCCAGCTCACGGTCACGGAGCGTTCCTATTTTCCGGCCATCGATGATGAGGAGATGGAGATCGTGCTGCTGCGGGCGCAGGAGATGTCCCGCTACGTGGAGGCCGGGGCCCTGGACGCCGGGATCACCGGCAACGACTGGATCTTGGAGAACGGGTCGGACATCGTGAAGGTAGCCGACCTGCACTACTCGAAGCGCAGCCTGGAGCCGGTGCGCTGGGTGCTGGCGGTGCCGGTGGATTCCAAGATCATGAGGCCGAAGGATCTGGAAGGCAAGCGGCTGGCCACCGAGCTGGTGGGCCTGACTAAATCGTACTTGAAGGGCCACAAGGTGAACGCCGCGGTCGAGTTCTCTTGGGGGGCGACCGAAGCGAAGGTGGGAACCGGGCTGGTGGATGCCATCGTGGAATTGACGGAAACCGGTTCCTCTCTGCGGGCGAATAAACTGAGGATTGTGGATACCCTCTGCACCTCGACGACGCAGATGATCGCCGGTAAGGGGGCCTGGAAGGACCCGTGGAAGCGGAGGAAGCTGGAGTCGATCGCGACGCTGCTCAAGGGGGCGATCGCGGCCCGCGGCAAGGTGGGGCTGAAGATGAACGTCTCGAAGAAAGGCCTCAAAGCGGTGCTGCAGATCCTGCCGGCCCTCAAGAGGCCGACCGTGTCGGAACTGAGCACGCCCGGCTGGTTCGCGATCGAGACGGTGATGGATGAGAAGGTGATCCGCAGCCTGATCCCGGACCTGAAGAAGGCCGGGGCCGAGGGGCTGATTGAATACTCGCTAAACAAGATCATTTACTGACGGAGAACGATGCCCAATCTCAGGAAAAAGCGCCGGAAGAAGATCGCGAAGCATAAGCGCAAGAAGCGGCTCCGGCGAGACCGGCACAAGAAATAGTTTTTTCCCGGTTTTTGTCGTTTTTTGTTTTTGGCCTGGCCCTTTCGGGTTGCCGGCAGGCGGAGCGCCTTGCTTGGACGGCCGACGCCCGGCAGATTCCGTTGGCCGGATGGAACGGCCAGCGGGTCGCCGTCACCGGGGAAGCGGGCCGGATGCAGGCGGGGCTGGCTGAATACCTTTCCGGGCTGCTGGCCGAAGGGCGGGGGGACTTGGCCGCTGCCGAGTCCCATTACGAGACGGCGCGGCGCCGGGACCCTCACAGCGCGCAGATCCCCCTGCGGCTGGGGATCCTGCATCTCCAGAACAATGAGATGGACCCGGCCGCGCGGGCTCTCGAAGAGGCTTCCCGAAAAGACCCCGAAGATCCGCGGCCCCGGTTCGTGCTGGGGGTGCTCTACATGGATCAGGGCCGGTTGGAAGAGGCGGCCGAGCAATACTCGCAGGTCCTGAACCAGGACCCGAAGAATCTCGGGGCGCTCAGCCAGCTGGCGGACCTCTACATCCTTCAGGAGAAGCTGCAGGAGGGGCTGACCGTTTACGAGCGGCTGCTGCGGGAGCGGCCCGACTCCTCCGTCGCCCAGTTCAACATCGGGGTGCTGTACGCGAAGGGGCAGGATTGGGACCGCGCGGTGGAGCATCTGGACAAGGCGGTCAAGCTGGACGGAAATTTTCTGGAGGCCCGGCTCGGTCTGGCGGTGGCCTTGGAGCTGGCGGGCCGGCTGGAAGAGGCCAAGCAGCAATTCCTGACGGCCGTGAGCCTGGAGCCGGTGAACACGCAGCTGATCCATTACCTGGCGCAGATCTCCTACCGGCTGGGGGACCTGGAAGAATCAGCCCGCTGGCTGACCCGGTACTTGAGTTTCAAGCCGTTTGAGCCGGCCGCGCAGATGGAATTGGCCACGGTGCGGATCGAGCAGGGGCGCTGGCAGGAGGCGGCGAGTCTTCTCCAGCGGGTGATGGATCCGGAGAGCTCACCCGAGGGGCGGGCCGATCTCTGGACCGCGCTGGGGAGGGCCTACCAAGCCGGCCGGAAGTACGAGGCTGCCGAGGAGGCGTTCCAGCAGGCGATCCGGCTGGCGGCGGAGGATGAGCTGAGCCCGACGCTCTGCTTAAGCGGTCTGTTCCAACGGCAGGGGCGTTTTGAGGAGGCGGAGCGGCTTTTGCAGGGGGCGTTTGAGCGGACGCCGGACAATCCGGCGCTGCTCAACGGTCTGGGGTTTCTCTACGCCGATTGGGGCGTGCACCTGGAAGAGGCGGTCAACCTTTTGGAGCGGGCGCTGCGGCAGGACCCCTCCAACGGGGCCTACCTCGATTCGCTCGGCTGGGCCATCTTCAAGCTGGGCCGCGCGGAGGAGGCGCTGATCCTATTGGAACGGGCGGCCGCGCGGATGCCGGAGCAGGAGATCTTTGAGCATTTGGGTCAGGTATACTTGAAACTTGGGAAGGAGCAGGAAGCCTTGTCGGCTTGGAAGAAGGGTCTGGAACTGGAATCGAAGGATCCCGAACTTACCGACCGGTTGGATTCCCACATTCGGACGCTCTCCGGAAAACAAGGAAAGGGACGGTAACCCCATGCTTTGGTGGAGAAAGATAACGACTTGGTGCCGGGACCATTGGCTGGCGTTGGCGGTTTTCTGGTTCGTCTTGATCTGCGTGGTCCTGACCTGGTATGGGATGTCGAAACTGGAGTCCTTCTACCGGAACATGCAGCTGGCCACGATGCCGATGTGGATCCTGGTGTGGGTCGCCATCGGCGTGCTCAACGCGCTGGTCTACGTCAAAATCATGTTCGGCTATTTCTCCAAGATGGACAGCGCCAAGAAGGTGAAGGGAGAGCAGGTGCGCGTCCGCTTCGACGAGGTGATCGGGATCGAAGAGGCGAAGGAGGAGGCGCAGGAGGTGGTCCAGCTGTTGAAGGACCGCGCCCGGCTGAAAAAAGTCGGCGGCAAGATTCTGCGCGGGATCCTGATGGAAGGCCCCCCCGGATGCGGCAAGACCTATCTTGCCAAAGCGATCGCCACCGAGGCGGGGATCCCGTTCCTCTCGATGGCGGCCAGCGATTTTGTCCAGGTTTTTGTCGGGGTCGGAGCGAGCCGGGTCCGGAAGGTGTTCCAAAATGCCCGGCGCCAGGCTTTTGCCAACGGGGCCTGCATCATCTTTATTGACGAGCTTGACGCGATCGGCCGGGCCCGCACCTACAGCGCGATGGGCGGGCAGGAGACCGATCAAACGCTCAACGCGCTGCTGGTGGAGATGGACGGCCTGCAGAGCCGGGAGGAAAATGTCGTGGTGATCGGCGCGACGAACGCCTCCGAGGGGGTTTTGGACCCGGCCCTCCTGCGGCCCGGGCGGTTTGACCGGAAGATCTACGTGGACCGCCCCAACCTGGAAGGGCGCGAAAAGGTTTTCGCGTTCTACCTGAGCAAAGTGCAGGTCGGCCCGGACATCAATGTGGGGCGGCTTGCCCGGATTTCCATCGGAAAAACTCCGGCGGAGATCGAGAACATCGTAAAAGAATCGGCCTTGATCGCCACGCGGGAAAAGCGGGACGCGGTGTCCTACAAAGACATCTCGGCGGCGATCGAGCGGGTGGATCTGGGGGTCAAGCACCGCAAGAGCATGACCGAGGCGGAGCGGCGCCGGGTGGCGTACCACGAAGCCGGCCACCTGATCACGCTGCAGGTTTTCCACCCGACGGACGATGTCTTTAAGGCCTCCATCATTGCCCGCCGGGGGTCGCTGGGGGTGGTCTTCCACAATCCGAGGGAAGAGTTCCACACGCAGGGCAAAGACAAGCTGTTGGCGGACATCAAGGTTTCGCTGGCCGGCTACGTCTCGGAGAAGCTCGTTTTCGGGGAGACCTCCACGGGGGTATCCGGCGACTTCCAGCACGCGATGGGGGTGGCCCACCAGATGGTCTGGAGCTTGGGAATGGGTTCCAAATATCTGGGAGACTGGATGATGCCGTTCGGCCGGCAGACGCCCTTCTCAAACGGGAACCCGCTGCTTTCCGAATCGGTCAAGGCGGAACTCAACGCCGAGACCAACGCGATCTTCCGCACCTGCGCCGAAGAGGTGGAGAAGATGCTGACCAAGGAGCGGGTGATCCTGGACCGCTTCGCGAACGAGCTGCTTAAGCGGGAAGAGCTGGAGTACGATGAGATCGAGGCGATCTTTTCCGAGTATGGGAAGGCCCGCGCGCAAAAGTAAAGCTCTCGCGCTCTGCCTTGGCCTTGGGATGGGGCTGGCCTCCTGCGGGCCGGCCAGTTATCCCAAGGCCCGGGTCGCGGAGAAGCTGGTACAAACCTGCAAGGCGGAGTACGGTCTGGACGTCAAGGCCCAGCTGGTCGGGACGACGCTGGGCGTGCAGGTGGAGATCCCCGGTCTCATGGACGAGCTGCGCCGGCTTTCCCCTTCGACTCTCCCCGAGATTCCCCCGGTGCTGATCGAAGGGAAATACACCCAGCAGGCGTTCGATTTCCGGATGTTCACGCGCGGCACTTTCGCCAAGGTGGAGAAGAAGCCCTCCGGCGATGACGGTCCGAGGGAGCCGACCGAGCCGATGAAGAAGCTGCAGCAGGTCTCCACCGCCCTCATGCGGGCGTGCCTTTCCACGGACGCCCCGATCGAGTTCTACAAGATGATCGCGCGCGACCCCGGCCCCGACCACCTGGACATCCTCCTCTCGGGACATATCCTGGATACGAAGAAGACGTACATGCAGGCAATCTCCATCAGCGAGCTGCAGGGCCGGAACGAGTTTTCCTTGAGGCGTCAGCCGGAGGAGATGGCGCGCGCCACGGTGGCCTTTTTCCTGGCGGACCTGCACGAGCGGCCGCTGCCTCAGCTCTTAAGCCGCTACACGGCCCCCTCCAAGCGGTTCGGCGAACTTCTGCCGATGGTGATGGCGGTGACAGCGGACCTGAGGGAGGCGAAAGAGGGCGGCTTGAAGCCGGAGGAATGGCCGGTCCGCCAAATTGCCCGGGACACCGTTCTCGTTATTCTTCCGTTGTCGCAGGTGGGCGAGCAGGGGGCGTACCTCTTTTCCGTGCAGCTGCAGGAAGAAGCCGGGACTCTGCTGTCCATCGAGAAGATGGAGGGTTTCGCCCTTCCGGAGCAGTTTCGCGCCCTGGGTCCGCCCAGCGAGTGGTCCAAAGTTTTCTACCTGGAGCCGATCTCCCTTCCGGAATTCGTGACCGAGCAGATCGCCAAGCGGGTGATGAGCGAATACAAGTCCACCGATCCGGAAGCGAAACCGGGAACCAAGAAAGAACCGGCCGAGAAACCGGCCACCCTCCGGGAGGTCACCCGGTCCCTGATGGACGCGGCCGCTTACGTCACCGATAACTACAGTTTCAAGGATTTCAAAGAGGTCAGCGCGGTGGACGGGCTCAAGGGAACCCGTTGGGCGGTTCCCGCCGCGGAGCTTCCTCTTTATAGGAAGCGCAACGCCCCAGAGTTGAAACCACTCCCGTAATTGAACTCTTTTTCGCTCCCCGCTTACGCGAAGGTCAATCTGCACTTGTCGGTCCTGGGCAAGCGCCCGGACGGCCACCATGAACTGCTTACCCTGTTCGAACGGGTGGATCTGGCCGATGAGCTCCACGTGGAGCGCGCCGGGCCCTCCGGCGGACTGGAGTTCACCTGCGAAGCGCCCGGTGTTCCCTCCGACGCGACCAACCTGGCGGTCCGGGCAGCGCAGCTGTATAGGGAAGCCTCCGGCTGGAACGACGGGCTCCGGATCCGGCTGGAGAAGAAGATCCCGGCCGGCGGGGGATTGGGCGGGGGATCTTCCGACGCGGCGGCCGTGCTGCTGGCGCTGCAGCAGTTGAGTGGGAAGGCGCTTCCCCCGGAACGGCTGATGGAGTGCGCCCGCTCTCTGGGGGCGGACGTCGCTTTCTTCGCGGCGAACGTGCCCTGGGCGCTGGGCAGGGAGCGGGGGGACAAGATCGAGCCGGTGGCATTGGAGGCTTCTTTGTGGCACCTGCTGGTAACGCCGGATTTCCCCATCCCGACGAAGGAGGTCTACCGGGCGTTCAAGTTGACCCCTCCCCGAGCCGATGCTACACTTCTGATTCGTGCGCTGGAGCAGCGGCAAATCCCACGGATCCGGGACCTTCTCTTCAATGCTTTGGAGCCTGCCGTTGAGGCCCTCTACCCGGAGATGCGGCGCGTGAAGTCGGAAGTCGAAGCCATCGCCGGGTGCCCCAAGCCGATGGTGTCGGGATCCGGCTCATCGGTCTTCGCCCTGTGCGAGTCGCGGGAAGAGGCCGAATCCTCGGCGGCAAGGGTAAAGGAACGGCACCCCTCTTGGCGGGTTCACGCCGTAAAAACGATTTAATGCCCCGTGGTGTAAAGGTAGCACAGCAGATTTTGGATCTGCTTGTCTAGGTTCGAATCCTAGCGGGGCAATTTCTCTGCTAGGATTTGAACCTATGGACTGGACGGATAAAATGATAACGACCGTGCTGCTGATCGCTGCAATCGGCGGATGCGCGACCCCGCACAAGGGGCCGGAGGCGGAGCCGGCTCCGTTCCATCCGGCGTGGTGGTGCCGCGGCGCCAATCAGCAGACATTTTTAGGAGCTCTACTTCGACCCGTGCCTCCACTTCAACTCCAGCGGAAACGATGGGAGACGCCCGACGGCGACTTCGTGGATGTGGATCTGCTGCCGGGAGCCTCCGGCACCCCGATTCTGATCGTGCTGCACGGATTGGAAGGGTCCTCCCGTTCCCGCTATGTTCTCAGCCTGCTGGCGGCGGCCGAACGTGAGGGGTGGCGGGGGATCGGCGTCAACTTCCGGTCCTGCAGCGGCGAGCCGAACCGGCTGCTCCGCTCTTACCATGGCGGAGAAACTTCGGACCTGACCTGGATCGTCCAGAAGGTGATCGCGGAAAACCCGGGCAGCCCGATCTTCTTGGCGGGAGCTTCTTTGGGAGCGAACGTCGTCTTGAAATACCTCGGAGAGCAGGGGGAGGGGCTTCCTTCCTCTGTGCGGGCGGCAGTGGCGATTTCCACGCCATTCGATTTGGCGCTGTCGGCCCACACGCTCGAACAGGGATTCAGCCGGATCTACATGAGAGGGCTCGTCCGGGGTTTAAAGGCCAAGGCCAAAACCAAGCTCCTCCTGTTTCCGGGGTTTGTCGATGAGCGAAAACTTAACGCGGTTAAAACCTTGACCCAATTCGACGACCTTGTCACGGCGCCGGTGCATGGATTCAAGGATGCCGACGACTATTGGAGCCATTCCAGCTCCATCCGTTTTCTTTCGGGGATCCGGCGGCCGGCCCTTTTGATCAGCTCGAAAGACGACCCGTTTTTCCCGGGTAAATCTCTGCCGGTCGCGGAGGTGGCGGCGAATCCGTTCCTGACCGCGGAATTCACCGCGCGGGGCGGGCATGTCGGATTCTTGACCGGATCGTGGCCCGGGCGGGTGCGATCCTGGACCGAAGAGCGGACGATCCAATTTCTTAAAAAACATGTTTAAAAAACTCAAGTGGCCGACGCTGATCGGCATCCTGGCCGTGCACGCGGGACTGATCTGGGCTCCGATGACGTTCAGCTGGCCGGTTTTTTTGGTTTTCATCGCGCTGAATTGGATTACGATCGGGCTGGGCATCGTGCTGGGTTACCACCGGCTGTTGACCCATCGAAGTTTTAAGACGCCGAAATGGCTCGAGTATCTCCTCGCGGATTTCGGCGCGCTGGCTGCCCAGGGCGGCCCCGTCAAATGGGTGGCCACTCACCGCGTGCACCACGCGTTTTCCGACCGTCCGCAAGATCCCCACAGTCCCACCCGCGGTTTCTGGTGGGCGCACATGGGTTGGCTTTTTGCTTACGACGAGGTGCTCGACCATCCGACGAAACATTGGCGTTACGCGCCGGAGCTTGCCGGCGACCCGGTCCACCGTTTCATCGGCAAGACGAACATCCTGCAGCAGGTGGCCCTCGGGTTGCTGTTGTTCGCCGTGGGGGGATGGCCGTTCGTCGTCTGGGGATCTTTCGTCCGGATTGTGTTCGGCTGGCATTGCACGTGGGCCGTCAACTCCGCCAGCCACCTTTGGGGTTATCGTACCTATGAAACAGGAGAGCGCTCGACCAATAACCCGTGGGTTGCCCTGCTGACGTACGGAGACGGCTGGCACAACAACCACCATGCGTATCCGACCTCGGCCGCCCATGGCCTGCGCTGGTGGGAGCTGGATCTAACGCACCTGACCGTCCGGATATTCGCGGGGCTCGGGCTGGCCGAAGACATTCATCTCCCGCGAGGCAATCCTTCCAAGCTCCCGCCGGCAAGGGATGCCGACCCGGCAATTATTTTTGGGGCTTGCGCCACCGGCCAAGAGCACATACAATAGACCCGCATCACACCACAGAGATTACATCCATCTTCGAACGTTCGGATACTCCAACAGCTTAAACGATGGCACCACCCTTAAGAGAGCGCTGTTCCTTCTGCGGCCGCGGCCGCGAGCGGATCCACAAGCTGTTCAGTGGACCCAGCGGCGTCTACA
>JAUSCU010000018.1 GCA_030651065.1 Candidatus Omnitrophota bacterium
TCACGCTGCACGTCGGCTGGGGGACCTTCAAGCCGGTCGGGGAAAAGGAGATGGCGGAGGGAAAGTTGCACCCGGAGAGATTCAAAATTCCGGCTGAGACGGCCGAAGCGATCAAAGGAACGAGAACAAACAAGGGGCGAGTCATCGCTGTGGGAACAACAACGGCGCGGGCGCTGGAATCATCCGCCCTTGGTCAAGCTCAGGACGAGCGAACGACGGACTTATTTATCCAGCCGGGATTTAAGTTCAAGGTAGTGGACGGGATGGTAACAAACTTCCACTTGCCGGGAACCAGCTTGCTGCTGCTTGTCTCCGCTTTCGCGGGTGAAGAGCGGATTCAGGCGGCCTACGCGGAAGCGGTGAAGCAGAAGTACCGGTTCTATTCCTACGGAGATGCCATGGTGATCCTATGATCGAAGAATTCGACGGAGTCCGGCCGGTGATTGACCCGACGGCCTATGTGCACCCTTCGGCGGTGGTGATCGGCAGGGTGACGCTGGGCCCCCGTGTTTCGATCTGGCCGGGGTGCGTCCTGCGGGGGGACATTGAGCCGATCGAGATCGGTGAAGAGACCAGTTTTCAGGACCAGTCGGTGGCGCACACCAGCCGGGGATTCCCGGTCAAGATCGGGAAGAGGGTTGTGGTGGGACACCGAGCCACGATCCATGGCGCCGTCGTGGGAGATGAAGCGATGGTCGGCATGGGGGCCAACCTGCTGGACGGTTCGGAGCTGGGGGCGGGATCGATCCTGGCGGCCGGGGCTCTGCTGACGGAGGGGAAGAAAGTGCCTCCCGGGATGCTGGCGGTCGGGGTGCCCGCGAAGGCGATCCGGCCGGTCACCGAGGAGGAAAAGAAAAGGATCCTTCACGGCGCCCAGGATTATGTCCAGCGGCTGGCCGCCTATAAGAAAAGGGATCGTTAAAATCTCTTTCGTAGTGACAGCGCGGAGCGGCCGGGCGCGGACCGGCCGCCTGGCCCTGGCCCACGGCATCGTGGAGACGCCGGCCTTCATGCCGGTCGGCACGCAGGGAACCGTGAAGACGCTCACTCCGCAGGACCTCAAGGCCTGCGGAGTGCAGATCCTGCTGAGCAACGTTTATCATCTCTCCCTCCGGCCCGGGCTCAAAATCCTCGAGAAGGCCGGCGGGCTGCACCGGTTCATGGGTTGGGATGGGCCGATCCTGACCGATTCCGGCGGCTACCAGGTTTTCAGCCTCGCGGCGAAACGCCGCATCGATGAGAAAGGGGTCACCTTCGCCTCCCACGTGGACGGCTCCGCCCACTCCCTGACGCCGGAAAACGTGATCCAATTCGAGCTGGGGATCGGCGTGGATATCGCGGTGCCGCTGGACCATTGCGTGCAGTACCCCTGCGAGCGGGCGGAGGCGGAGGAGGCGCTGGAACGGACCACGCGGTGGGCGGAGCGGAGCAAGAAGGAGTTCATCCTTCGACAGGCTCAGGACGAACGGAAGACGCTGGTGTTCGGGATCGTGCAGGGGGCCATGGTCCCGGAGCTGCGGCGGCGATCAGCCCAGCAATTGACCGGCATCGGCTTTGACGGCTATTGCCTGGGCGGGTTCAGCGTGGGGGAGCCCAAGGCCCTGATGAACGAGCTGCTGCCGGCGGCGGCGGAGAACCTACCGGAAACCCAACCCCGGTATCTGATGGGGATGGGGGAGCCGATGGACCTCGTGGAGGCGGTGGAAGCCGGCGTGGATCTGTTCGACTGCGTGATCCCGACGCGGCACGGGCGCAATGGGGTGGCCTATACCTCCGAGGGAAAACTCAACCTCAAGAACGCCATCCACGCGGAGGACCCCCGCCCGCTGGACCCGGCCTGCCGGTGCGAGGTCTGCCGGACCCATTCCCGACTCTACATCCGCCATCTGTTCCAGGCGCAGGAGATCCTGGGGTTACGGCTTCTCTCATTCCATAACATTTGGTTCTATAGTACACTGATGGCCGAAATCCGGCGGGCGATCGGGGATGGAAGCCTTGGGTCCCTGCGCTCCAAGTTGTCGGTCGCGTATAACGGAGGAAAGTAAGTGAATCCAGGCCCGTTGGTGCAGCTGTTCCCCATGTTGTTGATCTTCGGGGTGATGTATTTCGTTATGATCCGCCCTCAGATGAAGCAGCAGAAAGAGCTCGCGCAGATGCAGTCGAAGCTCAAGAAGAACGACGAGGTGGTCACCAACGGCGGCCTCCACGGCACTGTCGTGAACCTGAAGGACAGCGTGGTGACGCTGCGCATCGACGACAACGTCCGCATGGACGTGGACCGGAACTGCGTCGGCCGCCTGGTGAAGGAAGGGTAAAGAGCTCCCCATGTACCGCCGCCTGACCCCCTGGATCCTCACCATCCTTGCCGTCGCCGGGCTGGCGGTCTGGTCCGCCTTCCCGCTGAAAGAAAAGATCTCCCTCGGGCTCGATCTCCAGGGCGGGATGCACCTGATCCTCAAGGTGGACACGGCGAAGCTGCCGCCCGAGGCGCGGGCCGACGCGGCGGAGCGGGCGCTGGAGGTTATCCGCAACCGGATCGACCAGTTCGGGGTGAAGGAACCGTCGATCCATCAGCAGGGGAAAGATGAGATTGTGGTCCAGCTGCCGGGTATCACCGACCGGGAGCGGGCGCTGGCAATCGTCCAGCAGGTGGCCCACCTGGAGTTCCGGATGGTCAGCGCCGACCCCGAGCTGCTCAAAAAAGCGATTGCCGGGGAGATGGTGGACGGCTACGAGGTCGTCCGGGATGCGCAAGGGGAACCGTACCTTCTGGAAAGACAAGTCCCGCTGACCGGTGAGGGGCTGGCCAACGCCCATGTGGACTACGGGCAGTTCGGATCGCCGGAGGTGAGCTTTGCGCTGACGCCGGCAGGGTCCAAGGTCTTCTCGCAGTTGACGGCGTCCAACATCGGCCGGCGGCTGGCGATCGTGCTGGACGGCCGCGTGAAATCGGCGCCGGTCATCCAGGGCCAGATCTCCGACCAGGGACAGATTACCGGCCGCTTCACGCAGCAGGAGGCGCTGGATTTGGCCCTCGTGCTCCGGAGCGGCGCGCTGCCGGCCCCTCTGGTCGTCGAGGAGGAGCGGACCATCGGCCCGCTGTTGGGCAACGACTCGATCCGGGCCGGCGTCAAGGCAACCGGGATCGGCATCGGGATGGTCTTCCTCTTCATGGCCGTCTACTACCTGCTGCCGGGGCTGATCGCCTGCACGGCCCTTGCGCTGAACCTGCTGTTGATCCTCGGCGGCTTGGCCCTGTTCCACGCCACGCTGACACTGCCCGGTATCGCCGGCATCGTGCTGACGCTCGGTATGGCGGTGGACGCGAACGTCCTCATCTTCGAACGGATGCGGGAGGAGCTGAAGCTCGGCCGAACGATCCGCCAGGTGATCACCAACGGCTACGACCGTGCCTTCTCAGCGATCCTGGACTCCAACCTCACCACCGTGCTGGCGGCGTTTCTGCTGTTCCAGTTCGGCACCGGCCCGATCCGGGGTTTCGCGGTGACCACGGTGATCGGTCTGACCGCCAGCATGTTCACGGCGGTGGTGGTCACGCGAGTCATCTTCGAGGCGCTGCACCGGGCTAAGATGCTCCCTCAGATCCGGATGCTTCATCTGATTGGCCAGACAAAGCTGGATTTCCTGAAACCACGGAAGATCTGCTACGTCATCTCGCTGTTGTGCGTGGTGGGGGGGCTGGGCTACTTCTCAACGCTCGGGAGCCGTGCCTACGGCATCGACTTCTCCGGCGGCCAGATCCAGCAGTACCATTTCCAGAAGCCGGTGCCGATGGATTCGGTTCGCTCGGCGGTGCGGGATGCCGGCGTGCAGGACGCCTCGCTGCAGCAGTTCGGCCAGCCCAACGACGTGATGATCCAGACCGGCGGCGATACCGTGAAGGAGGTTCAGGAGAAGCTGAGGGCCTCTTTCCCGGACAACCCGCCGGAACTGGTCCGGGTGGAGCAGGTGGGCCCTTCGGTGGGGAAGGATTTGAGCAAGCGGGCGCTCCAGGCAATCTTCTGGGCCCTCGTTTCGATCAGTCTCTACGTCGGTTTCCGGTTCCGTTCCTGGTCTTTCGGCGTGGCCGGCATCGTGGCGCTGCTGCACGACGTGCTGATCGCGCTGATCGCGCTGGCGATCACCGGCCGGCCGGTTTCGCTGACACTGATCGCCGCTTTCCTGACGATCGCCGGCTATTCGATCAACGACACGATCGTGATCTACGACCGGATCCGGGAGCTGCGCCGCACCGCCCGCAAGATGCCGTTCTCGGAGCTGATCAACCTGGCCTTGAACCAAACACTCTCCCGGACTCTCTTGACCTCCGGCGTCACGCTGCTGACGGTGGTCTCTCTCTTTATGTTCGGCGGCGACATCCTGAACGACCTCGCTTTCGCGCTGGGGGTCGGTTTCATCTCCGGCGTTTATTCCACCGTCTACATCGCCACCCCGCTGCTTCTTCTTTGGGAGAAGAAGCGCTAACGTAGGTTCCATGCGCAAGACCTGGGTCCTTCACCCGGTGGATGAGGTTTTGGCGCGGGAGATGGCCGGCGCCCTCGGGGTGAGCCCAGTCATCGCCCGCCTTTTGATCCGCCGGGGCATTGGGTCTTTCTCCGCCGCGGAGCAATTCCTGTTCGGCGATGTCGGCTCTCTGGCCGATCCGGGCCGGATGGCCGGCCTGCCTGAAGCGGTGCGGCTGATCCGCCACGCTCTCCGCGAGAAAAAGAAAATCCTGATCGTCGGCGATTATGACGTCGACGGCCTCACCAGCTCGGCCCTCCTGCAGTGGGTCCTGCGTTCCCTGGGTGCCGACGTTTCCTGCCACATCCCCCACCGAATGGAAGACGGCTACGGCCTGAAGCCGGAGGTCGTCGAGAAGGCGCATCAAGACGGCGTGGAGCTGCTGATCACCACCGACTGCGGAACCTGCAGCTTCAAGGAGCTCGAGCTCGCCCGCCGTTTTGGGATGGAGACGGTAGTGGTGGACCACCACGACCTCGATCCCGCCGGGCCTCCCCCGGCCTCCGCTTTTCTGAACCCCTTGCGGTCGGACTGCGGCTACCCGGAGAAAGAACTCTCCTCGGCCGGCGTCGCCTTCACGCTGGCGCGCGGGCTGCTGGAGGGAGGGGCAGGCACCTGGGAGCATCTGGACCTGGTGGCGCTGAGCACCGTGGCCGACATGGCGCCTCTTTCCGGCGAGAACCGGATCCTGGTCCGGGCCGGGCTGCACGCGCTGGAGCACACGCGAAAACCGGGTTTGCGGGCGCTGCTGTCGCAGGCCAAGCTGGAGGGAAAAACCCTGACGCCCGAAGAGATCAGCTTCCGGCTGGCCCCGCCGCTCAACGCCGCCGGGAGGATGGGTTCCTCAGAAGCCAGCTTCCGGCTGTTGACGACCGCCGACCCTGTGGAAGCGGAGGCGGCGGTCAAGTCGCTGTTCAAAGACAACCGGGCCCGCAGGGCGCTGGAAGGGGAGGCGTTCAAGAAAGCGCTGGTCAAGGTGGCCCGCGAGATCAATTTCAGCCGGGACCGGGTGATCATCTTGGAGGATGAGAAATGGCACCCCGGCGTGGCCGGCATCCTGGCAACCCGCCTGACGTACCGGTTCCACCGTCCTACGGTCGTGATCGCCGTCAACGGCTCCATCTGCCGCGGATCGGCCCGCTCCACGCGGGCGCTCGACCTGGTCCAGGCGCTCCATGCGGTGAAGGAACATCTGGTGGAGTTCGGCGGGCACCCGGGCGCCGCGGGGCTTACCATCGAACGGGACCGGATCGTCCCGTTCCGGGAGGCGCTCAACCGCGTGGCGCACGAACGGATGGACCGCGGGCAACTCTCTCCCTCGGTGGAGCTCGATGGGGAGCTGCCTCTCTCGGACCTGACGGAGAGCCTGATGCGGGAGATGGAGGCGCTAGCACCCTTCGGGACCGGCAACCCGAGGCCGGTCTTTTTAAGCCGGGACGCCCGGCTGCCGGCGGAAAGAGGGCCGGCCGGTTTCCATCCGATGGGAATGCGCGTGACCGTGCAGGACCCGCAAGGGAACAGTTTTGAGGCGCTGCAGCCGCGCGACGCGCTGGGGGAGGGCTTAAACCTGCGGCGGGTGCGGGGTCCGGTGCATCTGGCCTATTCGCCGGTCTCCCGGCGCGAGGAAGACCGGTTCAGTATCGAGCTTCGGCTGCGGGACCTGAAACTTCCGTAACCCGCTTTACCAGAGAGAAAACAGCCGCCCCGGCCGGATCTTCCCCGCGATGTGTTTCCGGGGAACAGGTCCAAATACCCGGCTGTCCTCGCTGTTCATCCGGTTGTCCCCCATCAGGAAGTAAGACCCCTCCGGGATCCGGCGGGGCGGCATCTCCGGCTCTGTGGTTCCGGAGAGGTACGGTTCTTCCAATAGATGTCCATCTACCCAAACCCGGCCTTCCGATACGGAAAGGGTCTCTCCGCCGACCGCGATGACCCTTTTCACGTAATACCAGCGGGGATGGTTCGGGGGGTGGATCACCACCACATCTCCGCGGCGGGTGGGGGTGATCCAGACGATGAACTTGTTGACGAGGAAATACCCGCCTGGTTTCAGCGTGGGGAACATACTCAGGTCGGTGATGCGGCCCGCGCTGACCACATACTGCTCGCAGAGCAGGAAGGCGGGGATCGAGAGGACCAGCAACACGGCCCAGATCCGGTTTTTCCGTCGGCGCTCGCCCCGGATGAAACCCCATCGGAAGAAAGCTCTCCGTTCCATTCGGCTAGTGTACAATAAAGCCAGATAGCCATGAAGCGGTTCCTCCTCATCCTCCTCATTGTTTTCCTGGTTGCCGCGGCCGGCTTGGGATTCTTTCTGGCCACGTTTGACGCGGACCGCGCCCGTCCCACCGTGATCAAGAAAATGGAAGAGGTGCTGGGCCGCCCGGTTGCGCTTAAGCGGATCGTCCTGCGCTGGAAGGGCGGGATCGCGGTCGAGCTGCACGGGCTGGAGATTCCGCCGGCTCTCCATGTGGGAAACGTGAGCCTCTTGCTGCGTCCCTTGCCGTTACTTCGGGGGGATGTGCAGATCCTTTCCGTGCTCCTCCAGGCCCCTACTTTCCGGGTGATCCGGCACGCCGATGGGGTGATCGAGATTCCCGGAGTGACGGCCGAGCTGCACCAGCGGCTCGGCACTTCCTCGGCAGCAGGGACGGTGCCGCCTCGGTCGTCGCTACTGATCCGGGAACTGCTCATCCGGGAGGGGACTTTCATTTACGCGGATCAAAGCGCGCGCCCTCCCCTGGAAATCACACTGGAGCAGGTTCAACTCCGGGCCTCGCTGGACCTGCGGTCCCAGCAGCTGGATCTAAAGGATTCCTCCGCGAAACTGGGAGAGGGAACCCTTCGCTTGAGCGGTTCGGTGAAAAATTTCGGCTCGAACCCGGAAGGGCAAGTGGATCTGAAGACCGAAAATATCCGCCTGCTCAATGTGAACCTGCTCCGGGAGGTCTTCGACCGGATGACGGTTATTCCTGGACTTACCGAATCCCTGCTGGCCCGATTGCCCCCCGAGTTCGCGCAAAAGCTGACCGAAAAAGATACTCTTTTCCGTCCGATGGATTTTCATCTCACGCTGGAGAACGGGGCGGTCTTGTTCCAGAATTTCCGGGTGGCTACCGACTCGTTTGAGCTGGTCGCTTCCGGCCGGGCTGGGTTGGACGGGAGCTTGGCGTTTCCCGCCCAGATCTTCATCCAACAGGATCTTTCGAAGGCACTCATCCAATCGGCGGACGAGCTGAGGCTCTTCACCGATGACCAGTGGCGGATCGTCCTGCCGGTCCGGGTGGGGGGGACCGTCCAGAAGCCGTCCGTCTCCCCGGACCTCCAGGTTGTGGCCGAAAAGCTTTTCTCCGCCAAGGCGCAGGACCTGGTGGGGGAACTGCTGAACAAGATAAATGAGTAAGCCGACGATCGCTATCGTGGGTGCCTCCTCTGACCGCTCCAAATATGGCAACGTGGCGGTGCGCAGTTACCGGGAGGCCGGCTATGAGGTTTTCCCGGTCCATCCGAAAGAGACCGAGATCGAAGGGCTGAAAGTCTATAAGTCGGTGGTCGATATCTCCGTGGCGCTGGACCGGGTGAGCGTTTACCTGCCGCCGCAGATCGGCATGAAGGTGATCGAGGAGATCGCCCGAAAGGGGACGAAAGAGCTTTTCCTAAACCCCGGATCCGAGAGCGACGAGCTGGTCGCGAAGGCGCAATCGCTGGGCCTCAACGTGATCGTCGCCTGCAGCATCACGGCTCTGCGCCATTGAGATGAGCCCGCGCTGTTTCTTCTGCGGCGAGGAATTGAAGTCGGGCGGTCAACCGGACCGGCTGCATTGCGGCAAGTGCCGGGCCGACTTTCGCTCCAAGATTGATCCGGAAGGTTGCCTGCTGTCGTTGGAAGTGGAAGGCTGCGGCGCGGAGGAGTGTTGCCGCCACACGAAAAAGCCGGCCGGGTGATCGACCTCTCGGTCCCTCTGCGGGACGGGATGGTGCACTGGCCGGGCGACCCGCCGGTCCGGATCCGGAAGGTGAAGGAGATTGGAGGGACCCACTCCTCGAACCTCTCGCTGCTCTCGATGGGATCCCACACCGGCACCCACATGGACGCGCCGGGGCATTTCCTCAAAGGGGGGCTGACGATTGACCGGTTGCCGCTGGAGGCGGTCATCGGCCCGGCCCGTGTGATCCCGATCCGGCATCCGCGTGAGATCCGCGTGGAAGAGTTACGGCCGCACCGGATCCGGAGCAGAGAGCGGATCCTGTTCAAGAGCCGCAACTCTTCCCGATGTTGGAAATCGGACGCTTTCGTCCGGGACTTCGTCCATTTGACGGCAGAATCGGCCCGGTATCTGGCCGGTCTGCGCCTGCGTTGCGTCGGGGTGGATTATCTTTCGGTGGGCGGCTACAAAAAGGACGGCGCCGAGGTGCACCGGGCGCTGTTGGGGGCCGGGATCTGGATCATCGAGGGGTTGAATCTTTCCGCCGCGCGGCCGGGCCGATATGAGCTGATGTGTCTTCCCCTGAAGATCTCAGGCGGGGATGGGGCTCCGGCGCGGGCGGTGTTGCGGAAGCTTTAGGAAACTTCGACCGGCCCGACCACCTCGTGGCGGACCGTGTTGCCGCCGCTGTTCTTAGCGGCATACATCAGGGCATCGGCCTTCTTGATCATCTCCTCCACCGACTCCGGCGGCCGCAGGAAAGTAGCCACTCCGAAGCTGAAGGTGACCGGCCACTCGTTTCTCTGCGCCAGATCCAGCAGGAAACGGTGGATTCGCTTCACCACGATTTGCGCCGCTTCCGACTGGGTCTCCGGCAGCAGCAGTCCGAACTCATCCCCGCCCAGCCGGGCGATCAGGTCGCTGGAGCGTATCTTGCTCTGGATCGTCTGAGCGGTCGCCCGCAGCAGCGTGTCGCCGGTGTTATGGCCGTACCGGTCGTTCACGAACTTAAACTTGTCCACGTCCAAGTAGACGATCGAGAAGGGCCGGTTGTACCGCTGTGAACGGGTGATCTCAACCTGGGCGGCCGCCTCGAAAGAGCGCTTGTTCGCAGCCTTCGTGAGGAAGTCGGTTCGGGCGGATGCCCTCTCCTGCTCCCACTCCTTCTTGAGGGCCGGCAGAATCCACGCGACTGCCACCAGGAAGCCCAGCTTCATCGCGGCGTTCCAGTAGGGGACGGGTGAAGCGATGGACTCCGGTCTTGAAGCGGTATCGGCGGCGAACCAGGTGATGGCGCTCAAGATGGCGATGAGGATCCCGGCTTGTCTTCCGGCGAACCAAACCGTCAGTGCGACGGGGATCAGGAAGAAAATTTCAAGAGAAAGGGTAGGTCCCGTTGCCCAGTCCAGGACGCCCATCAGGGCGACCAGCGACAGGCCCAGAAAAACCGAAGCTCCGGCGGGCTTCTGCTTGAAATGTTCCCCCAGGTTCATGTCTCTAGGATAATTCCCTCGGCATTCAGAGTCAAGTTAACGTGGTAAGATTTCAGTCCATGACGAAGGCGATGGTGCTGGGGGCAACCGGCCACATTGGGGCGCACGTGGTCCGGGCGCTGCTGGGGCGGGGCCATGAGGTCAGGGCGGCCTACCGTTCGGAGAAATACCTCTCGGTGCTCGAAGGGCTGCCGGTGGAGCGGGTGAAAGTGAATCTGGACCGCCCGGAGGAGTTGAGAGAGGCGCTCCGCGGATGTTCCTGGGTCTTCCACGCGGCGGGATATTACCCCTCGAACCGCCCATCTCGCGCGGAAGCGATCCGCGCCGGGATCGAGTCGGCCCGGCGGGATCTGGAAGAGATCCGGCGGGCCGGCCCGGAGAGAGTGGTTTTTACCAGCAGCGCCGCCACTTTTATCGAATCAAACAGCATCTACACGGCGGTGAAGATTGCCATGGAGCAGGAGGCTCTGCGGGCTGCCGGCGCCGGGCTGCCGGTGGTGATCGTCAACCCCAGCCTTTGCATCGGGGAGTACGACGCGCACGCCTTTTCCGGCCGGTCCGTCTTGGCCTTCGCAAAATACCGGCTCGGGTGGTACACTAGCACCTCGTTCAATGTGGTCTACACCGGGGATGTCGGCGTGGGCCATGTCCGGGCGGCCGAAGCCGGCCGGGTGGGTGAACGGTACCTGCTGGCCGGACAGAACATAAGTTTAAAGGAATTCGGGACCCTTGCCTGCCGGGAATTGGGTCTGCCCCCTCCGCGATGGAAAATCCCGCTCGCTGCCGTTTACCTGGCGGCTTGCGGCGTTGAGCTGTTTGCCGCGGTGACCGGGCGGGAGCCGCTCTTCACGCGAGAGGAGGCGCGCCGCATCCGGGTAGGCTACCGGTTGGACGGTTCCAAGGTGGTTCGGGAGCTGGGGACGCCGCAGACGCCGCCGGCTGAAGCAATCCGGAGGGCGGTGGAGTGGTTCAAACAACAGGGATACTTAAAGGAGAGTCCGTGATGAAGCGCGGTTTTTTGGTTTTCTTGCTGCTGGCATTGGCCGGCTGCGCCACTTCAACGCAATGGGTCACCTTCCCCATCAGCAGCGGGGGGAAGGGGATCTCGCTCGACGCTTGGCTCAAGGAGCATCCCCTGAAAGCCGACCAGGCGGTCTCCCTGGAGGAGCTGTCGCGCGGCGAGACCGCCAGCACTCACATCGTCCAGATCCGCAAACAGGAGCCGCTGCACATCCATGAGAACCACGACGCGACGGCAATCCTGCTCAAGGGACACGGCATTCTTTGGATCGGCGACCGGAAATTGGAACTCAGGCCCGGCAGCATCGTTACGATCCCGCGCGGGCTCCCGCATTCCTTCACCAACCAGTCCCAAGAGCCCGCGGTGGCCTACGTGGTGTTCAATCCCGCCTTCGACGGGAAGGATTTCGTCCCGGTGACGGTCAGCAGTCAAGAGGCCCCGGCCGGGAAGAGCTGATGGCGCAGGACACCCACCTACGCAACATCGCGATCATCGCCCACGTGGACCACGGCAAGACCACGCTAGTGGACGCGATGCTGCGTTATACGCATGCCGTGAGAGGCATTGTCTCCGAGGGGACGCTCATCATGGACTCCATGGACCTGGAGCGTGAGAAGGGGATCACGATCCGGGCCAAGAACGCCAGCCTCCTGTTCGGCGACGTCAAGATCAACATCGTGGACACGCCGGGCCACGCCGACTTCGGCGGCGAGGTGGAACGAACGCTGCGGATGGTGGACGGGGCGCTGTTGCTGGTGGACGCCAAGGATGGCCCGATGCCGCAGACCAAGTTCGTCCTGCGCAAAGCGATCGCGCTGGGATTGCCGGTGATCGTGGTGGTCAACAAGATCGACCGGCCGGACGCCCAGGTAGACGAGGCCTTGAACCGGACCTTCGACCTCTTTGTAGAGCTCAACGCCTCGCACGACCAGTTGGATTTCCCGATCGTCTATGCCTCGGCGTTATTGGGTACCGCCACGCTGCACATGGACAAGCCCAGCCCCGACGTCGGCCCCTTGTTCGAGACGATCGTTCAAAAGATCCCTCCCCCTACCGTGCTTCCGGACGATCCTCTGCAGATCCTGGTGCTGGCGCTCGCCTACGATTCCTTCAAGGGGATGATGGCGATCGGAAAGATCCAGGCCGGCTCCATCAAAAAAGGCCAGGCGGTGACGCGGATCGATGCCGCCGGCAAGCAGATCCGCGCCAACGTGCTGGCCCTGCTGGCGTACCAGGGGTTGGAGCGGATGGAGATCGCGGCGGCCGGCGCCGGTGAGATCGTGGCGGTGGCCGGCTTCGAGGAGATCTCCATCGGCGACACGATCACCGACCCCGAGCGGCCCCGGCCTTTGCCCCGCGTGGAGATCGAGGAGCCCACACTCCAGATGTCCTTCGCCGTCAACAAAAGCCCCTTCGCCGGAAAGGAGGGCAAGTACGTCACCTCCCGCGCGCTGAGGGAGCGGCTGGAGAAGGAGCTGGAGACCAATGTGGCTCTGCGGATGGCCGACACCGACAACCCCGACACGATGCTGGTCTCCGGGCGGGGCGAGCTTCATCTGGCGATCCTGATCGAGACGATGCGGCGGGAAGGGTACGAGATGGAAGTCTCCCAGCCGGAGGTGGTCTACAAGGAAAAGGACGGCAAGCGGCAGGAGCCGTTCGAGTTTCTCACCATCGACACGCCGAGTGAGCACCAGGGGATCGTCATGGAAGAACTGGGCCGGCGCCGGGGTGAGATGAAGGACATGTCGCATACGGCCACCGGTGAGATCCATCTGGAGTACCACATCACGACCCGCGGCCTGCTGGGCCTCAAGAACATTCTGCTCAAAAAGACGCGCGGCACCGCCGTGGCGCACCACATGTTCGAAGGGTACCAGCCGGTCATCACGGACCTTCCGGGCCAACAGCCGCACGGCTCGCTGGTGGCCACCGAGGACGGCGTCAGTAGTTCCTACGCGATCATGAACATCCAGGAACGGGGGGAGCTGTTTATCGGTCCCACGGTCCCGGTCTATACCGGCATGGTGGTGGGGCAGACCAGCCGCGACCAGGATCTTGGCGTGAACATCTGCAAGCTGAAGAAACTCACCAACGTCCGCTCCAACGCGGAGGCCACTATCCTGCTGGTCCCGGCGCGCGAGATGACGTTGGAGCTGTCCCTCGAGTACATCGGCCCCGATGAGCTCCTCGAAGTGACCCCGAAATCCCTCCGGATCCGCAAGCGGATCGGCGACCAAAAGCAGCGCCTCCGCTCCCAGAAGGACTAGCCAAATTCCTCTCAAACCCGCTTTTTTTATTTTGCCTGGATAGTAGACAAAGTTCTGCTATTCAGGTAGAATTGGCTGCGTGAAAACTTGAGGTCGCAATTTGCGACTTCAAGTTTTTCCAGGGAGGATTGCGAATGGAGTTACAGATTGAGAAGAAGATTCTTTTTCTGCGTGGGCACAGGGTAATGCTGGATACCGATCTGGCGGCGCTTTATGGAGTTCCCACTGGAGTGTTAAACCAAGCGGTCAGACGGAACATGGACCGATTTCCGGACGATTTTATGTTCCAACTTACCCGTGAGGAGATCGAGAGGATATCACAATTTGTGATATCCTCCGGCGGCTATAGAACCTGTGATCTCAAAAGGCAAGAATCTCTAAGATCACAGTTTGTGATCTTAGAACATCTTGGTATCGCAAAATGCGATACCTGGAATTGGGAGAACTACGGCCATGGAACATTGCTATCTTTTGCTGAGATGCGCGGGTTGGGTGGTGCGGGAGGGAAGCGAAAGGGAACTACGAGCGCGGCCGGAAAAGGCCGAGGCTCGCCGTGAAGCCGTGGATGTAGTTGCGCGGTCCGATCGGCCCGATCTCCCCGTTGCAGAAGAAGCCGGCGACGGGACAGCCGGGCCCGACCGCCTCCCGGATCATCCGGACATCCACGTCGGGCTCCCCGTAGAGGTCCCGGCCGCGGCCGAGGCAGCTGAACAGCAGCCCGCCGCTGAATCCGGACTTGGGCAACGAGCCCTGGCCGAGCAGGGTCTGGAGGTCCTCGCGTGAGGTGCCGGCGTCCCGCACGTGGAACTGCACGGTTTGGCCGGTCTGGATCTTGTCTCCCACGGCTAGCGCCCCCACGGAAGGATCCATGCCGATGAGGTTCCGGATCAGGAAATCCCCCCGCTGGAACTTTTCCTTGTACTCGTCCATCACCACCCCCAGCAGCAGCGCCTGCCGGGCCAGCTTCTTATCGGCTTCCGACAGCTCGCCGTAGAGCTGCTGGAGCGTATTCATAGCCGGCTGGCCGGCCAACTCCAGGATCACGTTCTCCTCGGCCCGGGTGATGATGTAGGGCCGGCCGACCGGCCGGCAGCCCTGCGAGACCACGGTTTCGAGCCGGATGTCGCCGGTCAGCAGAAGACCGACCGCTCCTTCCGGGACAATATCGTCGTTGAAGAAGAGGGCGTTGCCGCCGGCTTCCGAAGCCCCGCTGGCTAAACCCCCAATGAGCGGCATCTTGGGATAAACAGCGTTTAAACCCGAGACCAGCCCCATGCAATCGCAGCTGAACGGGTCCGGCAGCAGGATGCCGGAGGGCTCTTCTTTTGGGTTGACGCCGGTCTTCTCGATCCAAAAGCCCGGCTCCTGTTGTTCCGCCAATTCCTGAGGGGTGACGGTAAACGGATGCAGTTTCACGCCCGGTAGATGGGCCAGGGAGAGCGAGAGGGCCGGCGCATGCTCCAACTCTTTTCCGGCTCCCAGCACTCCGCCGGCGGTGCAGCCGAGCAGCAGCGGCGAGCCCAGCTCCTTCCGGAGCCGGCGCAGCAGCGGTTGCCACTCGGTCCGGTACAGGCCGGAGACGAACAGGAAAGCGGCATGTGCCGGTTTGCCCTGCAGGGAGGGGAGGGCTTGGGCGGCCGCGGCCTCAAGGGCTTTCGAGGGATCGGTTTGGTCGGAGATTCCGGCGGCAAAAAGCATTATAATGGGGATTCTATCATTTCATGCCTAAAGATCACAGCTTGGACATCGTCTCAAAGGTCAATCCCCAGGAACTGCGCAACGCGGTCCAGATGGCGCAGAAGGAGATCCAGACCCGCTTTGATTTCAGGGGTTCCAGCGCCGGCATCCTGATGGAGGAGAAGCCGCCGGCGCTCAAGCTGACGGCTGACCACCTGATGCAGCTCAAGAGCGTGGTGGACCTTCTGCAGGACAAGCTCGGCCGCCGCGGCGTCTCGCTGAAGTCGTTCGTCTGGAAGGAACCGGAACAGCTTCCGGCCGGCGGCACCAAGCAGCAAGCGGACCTGCAGCAGGGGATCTCTTCCGAGAAGGGGAGGGAGATCGTCAAAGCGGTCAAGGGGCTGGGGCTTAAAGTGGATGCCAAGATCGAGGGGGACTCGGTACGCGTGTACGCGAAGCAGATCGACGACCTCCAGACGGTGATGCAGGGCTTGAAGGACAAGGATTTGGGGATCCCGCTCCAGTTCGAGAATTACCGCTGATGCGCACTCATTACACAAAAGGAGAATAGGGAAATGAAAAGGAACGGATGGATCGCGGCAATTTTCGCACTGGGTTTCATCGGCGTCCTGTCCATGCGGGCTTTGGCCGAGGAAACACCGGCAGTCCCGCCGGCTGTGGAGGTGGAAGAGCCGGAGTACGCGTTCGGGACGGCCAAGAGCGTTGAGGGGGACACGCTGGTGATCAATGAGTTTGACTACGATACCGGCGAAGAGAAGGAAGCCACGTACTGGGTGGACTCCAAGACGGAGTATGACAATGTCGCATCGCTCAAAGAGGTTGCCGCCGGCGACGAGGTGGACATCGACTATCTCGTGAAGGACGGCAAGAAGGTGGCCGTGGCGATCTCGGTCGCCAAGCCGGTGGAAGGAGAAGAGGGGGAGTAACGCGCGCCCAGGTCACACTCCCCGGTGGCTTGATGGCGCAGAGTCTTTTTCCGGTTGAGCAGAAGTTGACCCCCATGATGGAGCAGTACCGCTCCATCCAGAAGACCCTCGCGCCGGATACGGTCTTGTTCTTCCATCTCGGCGATTTCTACGAGATGTTCTTCGAGGACGCCGTCCGGGCTTCCGAGATCCTCGGCATTACGCTGACCGGCCGCGACGCCGGCCCCGCCGGCCGCGTGCCGATGTGCGGCATTCCCACCCACGCTTTCCAGCAATACGTCCGCCTGCTGCTGGACCGCAACCTGAAGGTGGCGGTCTGCGAGCAGATCGGAGATCTCCAGCCGGCAAAGGGGCTGGTGCTGCGCAAGATCACCCGGATCATCACGCCGGCTACCTACCTGGATGAGGAAACCAAACCGCCCCAAGCCGAATACCTGCTGGCCGTGGCGGCCGAATCTTCCCGATGCGCGTTGGCGGCTCTGGATTTGGGGACCGGGGAATTCTTCGTCCGGGAAGTGGACAGGGCCCGCCTGCCGAATGAGCTTTCGCTGTTACAGCCCCGGGAAGTGATCCTTTCCAAGAGTTTTTCGCGGGAGTCCCAATCGGCGGAGCTGCTCAAGGAAAATGGTCAGGCGACGGTGACCGTTTATGAGGATTGGATCTTCGAGGCGCGGGAAGGGGCGCGGCTGTTGAAGGAAGGGTTCGCCCTGGCTTCCGAGAGGGTGGTGTCCTTTCATGACCGCCCTCTGGCGGTGTCCGCGGTCGGCGCCGTGCTCTATTACCTGAAGGATCACCTCCAGCCTTCGCTGGGACATCTGCGCCTGCCGGTTCTCCTGGAGGCGCGGGACTTCATGGCGCTGGACCGCCAAACGGTTCGCAGCCTGGAGCTGGTGTCCGGCACCTCTCTGCTGGGGTGCCTGGACCAGACGTTGACTCCGATGGGCAGCCGCTTATTGCGCCACTGGGTTCTCCACCCCCTGTTGAAGCTGGAGGCGGTGCTGCACCGGCAGGAAGGGACCGCCGAGTTGGCGGCCGGTCCGGAACTCCTCCAGGCGCTGCGCTCCCTCTTGAAGGGGGTGCGGGACGTTGAGCGGTTTTTAAGCCGCCTCAATTGCGGCGTTGCCAACGCCCGGGATCTGCTGGGTCTCAAACTGTTCCTGGAGCGGGTGCCGCAGCTGCAGGATTGCTTGAAGGAAACCCGGTGCCGGATCCTTGCCGAGCTCCGCGGCTCGATGGAACCGTTCCCGAAGATCCGGGAACTCATCGAGCGGGCCATCGTGGAGGGGCCGCCCCTTTCCCTAAAAGAAGGGGGCATGATCCGGGACGGCTACTCCGCCGAGCTGGACGAGCTGCGGGGTTTGGCGGCCAAGGGTAAATCCTGGCTGGTGGAGTTCGAGCGGCGGGAAGCGGAGCGGACCGGAATCAAGTCGCTGCGGGTCCGCTACAACCAGGTGTTCGGCTACTCAATCGAGGTGAGCAAGCTGAACCTCCACCGGGTGCCCCCCGAATACCAACGCCGGCAGACGCTGGCCAACGCCGAGCGGTTCGTGGTGCCGGAGCTGGTGCAGTGGGACGAGAAGATCAGCGGCGCGCAGGAGAAGATCAAGGATCTGGAAGTCCGGCTGTTCATGGAGGTGCGGGACCGGGTGCTTGGAGATCTGGCCGGCCTGCAGGCGGTCGCGCGGGCGGTGGGGGAGCTGGATGCCCTGGCGTCACTCGCCTTCACGGCGGTCCGGAACCAATGGGTTCGGCCGCAGGTGAGCGATTCCCTGGAATTGGAGATCAAGGGGGGCCGGCATCCGGTCGTGGAAGCGATGCTGCCGGCGGGAAAATTCGTGGAGAACGACGCCTTCCTCGATGGTGCCGGCCAGCAGCTGATCGTTCTGACCGGCCCGAACATGGCCGGAAAGTCCACCTACCTCCGGCAGACCGCGCTGATCGTGCTACTGGCGCAGACCGGCTCCTTTGTTCCCGCCAAGTCGGCCCGGATCGGGCTGGTAGACCGGATCTTCACGCGCGTGGGGGCGCGCGACGACCTGGCCCACGGCGAGAGCACCTTCATGGTGGAGATGATTGAGATGGCCCAGATCCTCGGAGCGGCAACCGGCAAAAGCCTGCTGATCCTGGACGAGGTGGGGCGGGGCACCTCCACGTTCGATGGAGTGAGCTTGGCCTGGGCGATCTGCGAGCATTTGGCGGCCGGTCCGGTCCGCCCGCGAACACTGTTCGCGACCCACTATCATGAGCTGATCCAGTTGGAGCGGGAATTCCCCTCGGTCAAAAACTTCACCACCCTGGTTCGGGAGACGCCGGATGGGATATTTTTCCTTAGAAAAGTGGCGCCCGGCGGATCAGATCGCAGCTACGGAATCCACGTGGCCCGTTTGGCCGGCATCCCGGCTTCTGTCACGCAGCGGGCGGAGGAAATCCTCAAGGTGCTCGAGAGCGAGAAAAAAGTCTGATGGGGCGGATCCGTGTGCTTCCGGAGCAGTTGGCCAACAAGATCGCAGCCGGCGAGGTGATCGAGAGGCCGGCCTCCATTGTGAAGGAGCTGGTGGAAAACTCGCTGGACGCGGGCGCTCGCTCGATCGAGATCGAAATTGACCACGGCGGCAAGGCCTTCATCCGCGTTTCGGACGACGGGGCCGGCATGGACGCCTCCGACGCGAAGCTCGCGTTCCAGCGTCACGCGACCAGCAAGATCACGGCCGCCGAAGATCTGGAAGGCATCGGTTCCTACGGGTTCCGGGGCGAGGCGCTGCCCAGCATTGCGGCGGTCTCCCGCGCCCGGTTGATCACCCGCCGCGAAAAGGACCCCGCCGGGACTGAGGTGGTGGTCGAAGGAGGGTCCTTGAAAGGGGTGCAGGAGCACGCTTGCCGCCCCGGCACGATCGTGGAGGTGCGGGACCTCTTCTTCAACACGCCGGCCCGCCGGAAATTCCTCAAGGCCGATTCCACGGAGTTTGGGGCTATCCAGGACGTGGTCTGCCGGATGGCCCTCTGCGCGCCGCAGACCCGTTTCGTCCTGAAATCTTCCGATAAAACGCTGCTGGACCTGCCGGCCGGGGTCCCTTTATCCCGCCGGGCGCAAGCGGTGTTCGGCCCGGAATCTTCCGGGCAGCTGCTTGATCTTGATTGGCAGGGGGATGGCATCGGCTTCCGCGGCCTGCTGGGAAAACCCTCTCTCACGCGCGGCAACCGGAGCCAGATCCACCTGTTCGTCAACCGGCGGTGGGTCAAGTCTCTTCCGCTCTCCTACGCCCTGCAGGCCGGGTATCAAGGGATGCTGATGGAGGGCCGCTGTCCGGTCGCCGTCCTATTCCTGGAGGTGGACTTAAAGCGAGTGGATGTGAACGTCCATCCGACGAAACAGGAGGTCCGGATTTCCAATGAGCCGGAGATTACCTCCGCGCTCCAGCGGGCGGTGCGGGAGCGGCTTTCCCAAGAGCCGGACCTGGCCCCCTCTCTGAAGACCGGAATCCATCAGCCGGCGGTTAAAACCTACGCGATCCATTCCGATTCTTCCGTGGCGCAGCCGTGGGGTGCGGTGCTCGAGGGTGCCCGCTCCGCCGGCCTCTTGGCGTCCGCCCCGCCCTCCGCCGCGCTGCAGCAGCCGATCGCCCTTAAGGGCAAGCTCAAGATCACCCGCCTGCTGGGACAGATCCATCGGACCTACCTTGTTGCCGAGACGGAAGAGGGGTTCGCGATCATTGACCAGCACGCGGCGCACGAGCGGGTGGTCTTCGAGGCGCTGCTGGCCTCTCTTCGCTCGGGTCAGGCGGAGAAGCAGATGCTGTTCTTGGAAGAACTTCTGGAGGTCCATCCCCGCCAGCGGGAACTGTTCAAGCAGTCCCTGCCGCTGCTGACCAAAGTCGGATTCGACATCGAGGGGTTCGGGGAGGGTACCTCGGTGGTCCGTGCCTACCCGGCAGTGTTTGGCGAAGTGGATCCCTTGCAGGTGCTGCGCACCTTCCTGGAACAGCTGGAGGAGGGCAAGGTCCGCACGGTGCTGGAGGAAAGCCAGGAGGCATTGGCGGCTCTCTGCGCCTGCAAGAAGCAGTCGGTCAAGGCGAACGACGCGATGGAGCCGGCCGCGGCGCGGAAACTCCTGGAGCGGCTGGCCCACTGCGAGAACCCCTTCAACTGCCCGCACGGCCGCCCGGTCCTGTTCACACAGACCCTCTCCCAGCTCGAGAAGCAGTTCAAGCGGACTTGATGAGGCTGCAACTCGCCGACGACCAGATGTGCTTCGGCTGCGGCGGGAAAAATGCCCGCGGATTGAAGCTCCAGTTCACCCTCGATGAGGCCCGCCACCGGATCCGCGCCGAATGGACCCCGCTCAAGGAGCATCAGGGTTACGCCGAGATCGTCCATGGCGGCATGATTGGGCTGGTGCTGGACGAGCTGATGGGCAACCTCCTTTGGAAAATGGGCCGGCCGTCGGTCACTGCTGAGATGAGTGTCCGGTTCCTCAAGCCGGCGCATGTGGGTCATCCGTTGCATGCCGAAGCCTGGATCTCTTCTCATAAGGGAAGGATCGCTCACGTTGAGGCGATTGCCCGAAACGCCGCCGGCGTCGTGGTGGCCGAAGCCAAAGGCCGGTTCGTGCAGATCAAAACATGAGTTTAGTCCGCAAGGCGCTGGCCTTCGCGGCCGAGCGCCACGCCGGGCAGCTTCGGAAAGGGGACGGCAAGCCCTTTATCGTCCATCCGATCGCAGTCGGCAGGATCCTCTCTGTGGCGAACATGCCGGAAAAGGTGATTGCCGCCGGCCTGCTGCACGACGTCCTCGAAGACACTCCGACCCGGCCGGCGGAACTGGCCCGGCTGTTTGGCAAGGAAGTCGCCTCTTTGGTGAAAGAAGTGACCGAGCCGCCGAAGCGCCATTCCTGGGAATACCGAAAACGGGCTTACCTGCGCCACATGAAAAAAGCCTCGCGCGGCGCGCTGGCGATCTCCTGCGCCGACAAGCTGCACAACACCGCTGCTCTGTTGGCCGCCTACCGGCGAGAAGGGCCGGTCGTCTTTGGACGATTCAGCCGCGGCATCGACCGGAAGGTGGAATACCACCGGGAAGTTTGCGAAGCGGTCCGGGCCGCCTGGCCCCAATGCCCGTTCTTGCCCCGCCTCGACCGTTTAGTCGCTCAGTTGGAGATTATCTCCAAGGAGCAGACAGGCAGGGAACCCAGGGAAGTCGAGGCGAAATTCCTGGTCAGGAATCCGGCCGTCTTAAGCCGGCTTGCCCATCTGCGTTTTCTTGGCTCCTTCCGCCGGATTTCCAGCCGCCCGGAGCGGCAGGAGAACCGCTATCTGGACACCCAGGATCTCCGGCTGCGGCAAGCGCGGGCCATCCTGAAGAGGCGGCGAGTCGGCGCGAAAACGGAGACGACCTTCAAACGGGAAATCTCCCACCGGGGAGGGGTTTCCGAGAGGATCGAGGTGACCGGGCCGGAGGCGGTTCTGCGGGCCCGGAAGATCGTGGGTTCCCGCCCGCTCCAAGAGATCTTGAATCTGCGCACGTTCCGGCGTAGGCTCCTCTTTGCCTGCGGCAAGGATAAGATCGAGCTGGATCTGGACCAAGTGGATGTTTTGCGGGGGAGGCGAAAGATTGCCCGCCATTGGGAGGTGGAGCTGGAGAACCGGTCCGCCGGGGAGGAACATTTCCGGGAAGCCCTCGCGGAGCTGAAGCGTTCCTTCCGGGGGGAGTTGCGCTCTTCCCGGGTTCCGAAGGTCGAGATTGGGTTACGCCTGCTGAGAAAAGAGATGAACCGGTGAAAAAGAAGATCTTGATTGTCGAAGACGACGAGGATTTGGCCAGGCTTACCCGCCGGCGCCTGCTCTTCTCGGACTTCGAGGTGATGGTCGTACCGGATGCGATCATGGCGCTTCAGGAAGCCAATCAGTTCCGGCCCGATCTGGTGCTCCTGGACCTCATGCTGCCGGCCGGCGGAGGGCTGGCCGTTCTGAAGGGATTGAGGTCCTCCATTTACACCACCTACATCCCGGTATTGGTGATGAGCGGATTGGATCGGGAGGCTGAGTCCGATTATTTCAAGAAAATAGAAAAGCTCGGCATTGAAGAGTTCATCCGAAAACCGTTCGAAGGCAGCCGGCTGGTGGACGTGATCAACCGGATCCTGCACGAACAGTACCCGGATTCTCAAGCGGAGGGAACAAAATGAACCGATTCTGGGGCTTATCGCTTCTCCTTATGACAGCACCCGCCCTGACATGGGCGGCGGAGCCGTCGGTCTTCAAGAGCACCGTGGATGACCAGACGTCGGTCGAGGTGACCGTCTACAACTCCAACCTCGGCTTGGTGAAAGATGTCCGCAAGGTGCGGGTGCCGGCCGGGCGGGGGGAGCTGCGCTTCATGGATGTGGCCTCCGCCATTCAGCCGGTCACGGTGCGGGTCCGCTCGGTGAACCAGCCGGAGGCCTTCAGCGTGCTGGAGCAGAACTACGAGTACGACCTGATGAGCCCCGCCAAGCTGCTGGACAAATTCGTCGGAAAGAAGATCAAGCTGGTCGAGTGGAAGGAATTCCAGGACCGGAAGGACACCGTCGAGGCTACGCTGCTGAGCAACAACAACGGCGAGATCTACCAGGTAGGCAACGAAATCTACCTGGGCCACCCCGGCATCCGCGTGCTGCCGGAGATCCCGGAGAACCTGATCGCCAAGCCGACACTCATGTGGCTCTACGACAACCAGGGCCGGCCCGAACAGGAGTTGGAGGTGTCGTACCTGACCAGCAACATCAACTGGAACGCCGATTACGTTTTGGTGCTGAACAAGGAGGACACCGGGGTTGACCTCTCCGGCTGGGTGACGGTGAACAACCAATCCGGCGCCGCTTACAAGGATGCCAAGCTGAAGCTCATCGCCGGCACCATCCACCGGGCCTCTGAGCCGCAGATGTTGGGCCGGTACGCCGAGGAGCGCCAGATGTCGGCTAAGGCCAGCATGGCGGATGGGTTCCAGGAGCAGGGGTTCTTCGAGTACCACATCTACGACCTTCAGCGCCCCACCACGATTAAGGAGAACCAGACCAAGCAAATCGAGTTGCTGCAGGCGGCGGGCGCAGCTGCGCAAAAAGAGATGCTGGTCTACGGCGCTCAGAATTGGTTCACTTACCAGTACCAGGAGCAGATTCCGGAGCAGCCGGTGAAGGTGTACGTAAAGTTCAAGAACTCGGAGGAGAATCACCTGGGTATGCCGCTGCCGGCCGGCGTTGTGCGGGTCTACAAGAAGGACGCGCAGGAGAAGCTGCAGTTGATCGGCGAAGACCGGATCAAACACACCCCGAAGGATGAGGAGGTGAAGCTGGAGATCGGCGAAGCCTTCGACGTGGTGGCCGAGCGCAAGCAAACCGACTACAAACAGATTACCTCAGGCGTGCACGAGTCGGAGTGGGAAATCACGCTGCGCAACCACAAGACCGAACCGGTGACGGTCGGCATCATCGAGCCGCTGTACGGCAACTGGTCGGTGATTAGCAACAGCCACCCGTTCACGAAGGTGGATGCTTTCACGATCCGGTTCGACGCGGAGGTCCCCAAAGACGGGGAAGTGAAGGTCCTCTACCGGGTCCGGGTCGGGCTGTAAAAGGTTACGCGGCAGCCGCTTTGGCGGCGAACTTCGGGGTAGGCCGGGTGACGCGGCCCTTCTTGATGCAGCGGGTGCAGACCACGATTCGTTTCACGATGCCGTTGATGACGGCGCGGACCGGCTGAAGGTTGGGCATGAAGCGGCGCTTGTTCTTCCGGGCGATGTGCCGGCCCACCCCGCCTTCCTTCTTGGCTTTCCCTTTCCGGG
Organism: Candidatus Omnitrophota bacterium; assembly: GCA_030651065.1. GTDB lineage: Bacteria > Omnitrophota > Gorgyraeia > 1-14-0-20-64-10 > 1-14-0-20-64-10 > JAUSCU01. Next base: position 23,674 of record JAUSCU010000018.1, read on the forward strand.
TGTAGGTCCGGCCCGCCATCGGGCCCTTTCCGCAGATGTCGCAACGCCTTGCCATGTAGGGTATGATACGGATTGGGCAAAAGCACGTCAAGATGAATTCCCCCGTGAAAACCACCCGCGCTGTTTCTCCGACGGCGGTCTCGCTCGACACCCCGGTGCAGTACTTGAAGGGGGTGGGGCCGCGCCGCAATTCCTTCTATGACCGGCTGGGTTTAAAGACGCTGCGGGACCTGCTGTATCATTTCCCGCGGCGGCATGAGGACCGGCGAGCTTTTCTTTCCATCTCCCAGTTGGAGCCGGGCCAGAAGGGCACCGCGCGCGGTGTCATCTCAAGCGTCAGCCTTTTCCGGGCGAAGACCGGCACGCTGATCCTGCAGGTGTCGGTGCGGGACAGCACCGGTTTGGTGACCGCCCTCTGGTTTAACCAGCCCTACATGCGGAAATGGTTCTCCGTCGGGCAGGAAATCATCCTGTACGGCGCCGTGGACCGGATCGGCCGGAAGGTGCAGATGACGGTGCCGGAGTTCGAGTTCATCCCGAAGGAAGCCGCCGGCGCGGAGCACAAGACGCTGCACATGGGACGGATGGTGCCGGTTTACCCGGCTACCTCCGGCCTGCACCAGCGGGAGCTGCGGGAAACGGCGGCGGCGGCTTTGAAAACACTCTGGAACAGCTTGCCGGACCCTCTGCCGGAGGAGATCCGGCAGAGGCACGGGCTGCTGGATTTCAAGACGGCGATGACCCGGATCCATTTCCCGCCGGCGCCGGAGGCGGTGGCGGGGGCGAAGGACCGGGTGACGTTCGACGAAATGTTCTGCTTCCAGCTGGCGCTGGGGATGCGCCGGAAGAAGATGCAGGCCCGGCCCGGCATCGCGCATGAGGTGGCGGGCGATCTCGTGGAGCGGTGGAAGAAACGGCTGCCCTTTACGCTGACCGCCGGCCAGGAGAAGGCGATGAAGGAGATCGCCGCGGATATGGCGGCGCCCTCGCCGATGCACCGGCTGCTGCAGGGGGAGGTCGGATCCGGCAAGACGGTGGTGGCCGCTTATGCTATGGCGGTGGCGGCGCAGAGCGGGTCCCAGTCGGTGGTGCTGGCCCCCACCGAGGTGCTCGCCCGGCAGCACGCGCTGACGCTGTCGCAGATGCTTTCCCCGGCCGACATTTCCGTGGGGTTGCTGACCAGCTCATTGGAGGAGCCGGCCCGCCGGCAGATGGCCAGGGATCTCGCCGAAGGGAAACTGCAAGTTTTGGTGGGGACGCACGCCGCGCTGGAGCCGTGGGTCCGCTTCTCGAAGCTGGGACTGGCGGTGATCGACGAACAGCAGAAGTTCGGTGTGGACCAGCGCAACGCGCTGATTTCCAAAGGGAACAACCCGGATCTGCTAATCCTCACCGCTACGCCGATCCCCCGGACGCTGAGCCTGACGCTCTACGGGGAGATGGCCGTTTCCACGCTCGTTGAGCGGCCGGCCGGGCGGCAGACGGCCCGCACCCTTTGGATGGATTCGACCCGCAGGGAAGAAGTCTTCACCTTCGTCAAATCGGAGTTGGCGGCGGGCCGGCAGGCCTACGTGGTTTGCCCCCGCATCGGGGGAGACGGCAGCAAGGATCAGCCGGGGGAAGACCTGTTCCCCTCCATCCAGTCCGCCGTGGAAAAGGTCCGGGCGCCGGTCCGGACCGTGTCGGTCCTGCAGATGTTCGCGGAGTACCAGCATCTTTTTTCCGGCTACCGGGTCGGGCTGCTGCACGGGCGGATGAAGGCCGACGAACAGAAAAAGGTCTTCGCCGCTTTCAAACAGAAGGAGATCCATCTACTGGTGGCAACGCAAGTGATCGAGGTCGGGGTGGACGTGGCCAACGCCACCGTGATGGTGATCGAGGGGGCGGAGCGGTTCGGGCTTTCACAGCTGCACCAGCTGAGGGGCCGGGTCGGCCGCGGTGAGCATGAGTCCACTTGCATCCTGATCGCCGACCCGAAGGACCCCGCCGGTATGGAGCGGCTGCAGACGATGGTGCAGGTGGCCGACGGGTTCCGGATCGCCGAGGAGGACTTGAGGCTGCGGGGCCCGGGGGAGCTGCTGGGCAAGCGCCAGTCCGGGCTGCCGGACCTGAAATGCCTTGAGTGGGCCGTGCAGGGACCGTGGCTCGAGCTCGCCCGAAAAGAGGCGGAAACGATGCTGGCCGCGGAACCGGAGTTGGACGCCCCCGCGCTGGCTCCTCTCAAAAGGGAAGTGAAGTTGCGCTTTCCTCAACTCATTGAGACCGCGTGAGAATCACCGCCGGAAAATACGCGGGGCGGACCGTGGCGCCCCCCAAGGGCCCGCGCATCCGGCCGACGCAGGACCAGGTCCGCCAGGCCCTGTTCAATATAGTGGGACCCAAAGTCGAAGGAGCCCGGGTGCTGGACCTCTTCGCCGGCTCCGGCGCGCTGGGGATTGAGAGCTTAAGCCACGGCGCGAAGCACGTCACCTTCGTCGACCGCTCCGGTTTCTGCATCCGGGCCGTTGAGCAGAACCTGGAGAGGCTGTTGGGGCAGGCTTCTTGGGAATCTTCCACCCTCTTGAAAGCCGATGTCTTGTCGGCGATCCGGAAACTAACCCTCCGCGGCCAAACTTTCGACCTTGTGTTTCTGGACCCGCCGTACGGGCAGGATTTGGCCAGAAAAGCCTTGATCGCCCTATGCCGCGGTGCTATAGTTTCCCAGTCTGGATGGGTGGTCTCCGAATCCGATAAGCGGGATCCTCTCCCACCGGCTTTTGAGGACTCTGGAAGTCGGCTGGTATCACAACGCGTTGAAACATATGGGGATACCGTACTTACATTCTATGAAGATTGCAGTCTACCCCGGCACGTTTGACCCGGTTACCAACGGCCACCTTGATCTTATTAGAAGAGCCCGAGCCGTTTTCAAACAGGTGGTGGTTGGCGTGGCTGAAAACCCCGGCAAGGGGACCCTTTTTTCCGTAGAGGACCGGGTAGAGATGCTGCGGGAGGCGACCCGGCGGCTCGCGGGCATCCGAGTAGAGCCCTTCGGCGGCCTGTCGGTTTCGTTCGCGCGCCGGCAGAAGGCCCGCGTGATCCTGCGGGGTTTGAGGATGCTCACGGATTTCGAATATGAGTTTCAGTTGGCGCTGACCAACCGGCGGCTGGACCCGCACGTGGAGACGGTGTTCCTGATGCCCTCCGCCGAAACTTCTTATGTTTCCTCCCGCCTGATCAAAGAAGCGGCCGGCCTCGGCGCCGATGTGCGGGGGCTGGTGCCGCTGTTTGTGGCGCGGCGTTTGAAGGAGCGCTTAAAAAATGAAGGTCAGACTGAGTGACATCTTGGAAGAGGGTCTCACGGTGACGGAAGTGCTGGACCCGGTGAGAGTGAGATTGGACACGGCGGACCTGAAATTCACCGCCCCCGTCGGCGTGACCGCCACGTTCCAGCAGCAGGATGACACCGTTTGGGTGGAAGTTGGCGTGGCCGGAGAGACCCAGCGGATCTGCGCCCGCTGCCTGGAGGGTTTCGGCAGGCCGTACGATAACCGGTTCACTCTGGACTACTCGGTCGAGGGCAAGCTGGATCTGGACATTACTGATGACGTGCGGCAGGAGATCCTGTTGAGCTACCCCGTGCGGTTTCTCTGCCGGGAAGATTGCCGCGGACTTTGTCCCCAGTGTGGGACGAACCTGAATGAAAGGAGCTGCACCCATGCCTCTTCCTAAACGGCGTTTTTCCCGGTCCCGCAGGGACAAGCGCAGGACCCAATTAAACTTGAAAGTTCCCGGCCTTTCCCTCTGCCCGCAGTGCGGAGCGTCGGTGCTTTCCCACCAGATCTGCCCCTCCTGCGGCCAGTACCGCGGCCGCCAGGTGGTTCCGGTCAAGGTGGAAGGCAAGAAAAAAGGTTGACCCTACCGAAGCCGAGGGCAAGAATCGCCCTCGACGGGATGGGGGGAGACCGGGCGCCGGGTGCCGTTGTGGATGGGGCGGTTCAAGCGGCTCGCTCTCTTGACGTCGAGCTGGTCCTCATCGGGCAGAAAGACCGGCTCCAGAAAGAGCTGGACCGCTTTCAGCCGCTTCCTCCCAACCTGCGCGTGCAGCACGCCTCCGAGGTGATCAAGATGGCCGAATCCCCGGCCGTCAGCGTCCGGAAGAAGCCGGATTCCTCTATCTGCCAGATGGTGGAGCTGGCCAAGCGGGGGGAGGTGGACGCCATTGTCAGCGCCGGCAACACCGGCGCGGTGGTTTGCGCCGCCAGCCTTGGGTTAGGCCTTCTCCAGGGGATTGAGCGGCCCGGTATCGCGGTGGTGATCCCATCGCTGCGCGGCCCGGTGATGGTGATCGACGTGGGTGCCAACATCGGGCCGAAACCGGAGCACCTCTTCCAGTACGGCGTCATGGGGTCGATCTACATGCGCCACGTCCTGGAGATCGATAATCCGGCCGTGGGGTTGTTGAACATCGGCGAAGAAGAATCCAAGGGCACCGACTTCCTGAAAGCCGCTTTCAAACTGCTGGAAGAATCCTCCGTCAACTTCGTCGGCAACATCGAGGGCCGCGACATCTATTCCGGAAAATGCCACGTCGTCGTGACCGACGGGTTCGTCGGCAACGTGGCACTCAAGGTGTCGGAAGGGATCGCTTTTACCCTGGCCGAACTGCTCAAGCGGGAGCTGAAAAGAACCCTCTGGAACAAGTTCGGCGCGATGCTGCTGCTGCCGGCTTTCCAGCGGCTGAAGAAGCAGATGGATTACGCGCAGTACGGCGGGGCGCCGCTCTTGGGGGTCCAGGGGGCCTGTTTCATCTGCCACGGCTCCTCCTCCGCCCGGGCCATCCGCAACGCCGTGGCCTCCGCCGCGATGTTCGTCACGCACGGCGTTAACCAGGCGATTCTCGATTCCTCGCATGAATTGCGGAGGGCCTCGGTCGCATGACTCAGCCGGTCGGGTTCCTTGGTCTCGGCTTTTACGTTCCGCAGCGGGTGATGACCAACGCGGAATTGGAGAAGCTGGTCGAAACCTCCGACGAATGGATCCGCACTCGGACCGGCATCTCCGAGCGGCGGATCGCCGCCGAGGGCGAGAACACCAGCGACCTGGCCCTGAAGGCCACCCAGGCCGCGCTGCAGGATGCCAAGCTCAAACCCACCGATCTGGACCTGCTCCTCGTGGCCACGATGACGCCGGACATGCCCTGTCCATCGACCGCCTGCATCCTGCAGGCGAAGCTGGGGGCGCCGCAGGCGGCCGCCATGGACGTGGCCGCCGCCTGTTCCGGCTTCCTCTTTGGGCTCGTCATGGCCCAGCAATTCGTGGCCAGCGGCACTTACAAGCACGTGCTGGTAGTCGGTGCCGAGGTACTGTCGCGCGTGGTGGACTGGACCGACCGGGGCACCTGCGTGCTGTTCGGCGACGGAGCGGGGGCCGCCGTGATCGGCCGCACCGCGCAGGGCAAAATTCTTTCGACCATTCTCGGATCGGACGGCACGAAGGTGGACTTGCTGAAGGTTCCCGGCGGCGGAACGGCCCAGCCGGCTTCCATCCAATCGGTCGAGGCGCGCGCGCATTTCCTCAAGATGAACGGCACCGAAGTGTTCAAGCACGCGGTGCGCGGCATGGCAGACGCCGCGCATGAGGCGATCCGGCGGGCCGGCATCCAGCCGGAACAGGTCACCTGCGTGGTCCCGCATCAGGCCAATGTTCGGATCATTGAGGCGGTGGTGAAGAAGGCCGGTATCCCTATGGAAAAGGTTTTCCTGAACGTGGATCGCTACGGAAATATGTCGGCCGCTTCCACGATCGTCGCCCTCTGCGAGGCGGTCCAGTCGGGCCGGATCAAGAAGGGGGATTATGTCCTGCTGGTCGTCTTCGGCGCCGGCCTCACCTGGGGCGCCGCCGTCCTTCAGTGGTAGTTCCTTCGTTCGACCGTCCGACCCGCCTGCTGGTCCTGATCGGTTTCCTCCAAGGCTCTCTTCTCTTCTGGATGCACAAGCTGCTGGAATGGCACGCCTGGCCGTCCACCAAGCCTTCTGTGCTTATCACCTGGTACACGCTCGTGTTCGCGGTTCCGCTGGCATTGCAGCTAATGGCAGACCATCTCGTTGAATCCCGGGCCTGGAAATTCGCCGCCGGTCTGGCGGGGACGCTGGCCGTTTTGAGCGTTTACACGGCCCGGACCGTCTTTCCGGGCAGCGGAACGAGTCCGGATGCTTTCTTTGAGTCTGGGGCCTACTTCATTCCCACAGTGGTGCTGGCTTGGTACGTGGTTCTCCCCTTCGCCCAGGCTTGGCTTAAGAACAAGCAGGCCCGCTTCCCGTACCCGGACCTCTTTCAGTTTTCCTGGAACAATATCCTGGTCATCCTGACCGCAGGGTTTTATACCTCGCTTTTCTGGGGGTCCTTGGCGTTGTGGGCGTCTATGTTCAAAATCATCCACATTGATTTTTTCGCGGAGCTGTTCACGGAGACCTGGTTTATCTATCTGGTGACCGGCGGCGTGTTCGGGTTCGCTTTGGCGAACGGGCGCTCACAGAAAGGGCTCGTGACCAATCTGCGCACGACGATGTTGGTGATGTTCCGGAACCTCCTTCCGCTGCCGGCTTTCATCGCGCTGATTTTCCTGGCGGCGCTGCCGTTTGCCGGCCTTCAGCCGTTATGGGACACCAACCATGCCACGCTGTTGATGCTCAACCTGCAGCTCTACGTCGTGTTCTTTCTGAACGCCGTGTACCAGGACGGCCGCCAGGAGACTCCCCCGTACCCTCTTCCGGTCCGCTTCCTGGTGGAGGCCGGCGTGATTGTTCTGCCGGTCTATTCGGCACTGAGCTTTTACGCGCTCGGGCTTCGGGTCGCCCAGCATGGATGGTCCGTCAGCCGGGTTTTCGCGGCGCTGGCCGTCTTCATCATGGCCCTCTACGTCACCGGTTATGCCCGGTCAATATTGAGATGGGAATCACCCTGGATGAAGGGTGCCGCGCGGATAAACGTCCGGATCGCGGCGGTAGTGATCGCATTGGCGGTGCTGGTCAACACGCCGATCTTGGACCCGCGACTGATTACGGTCCGCAGCCAAGTGGCGCGGCTCAAATCGGGTGCCGTGAGTGCCGAGAAGTTCGATTATGACTACTTCCGGTTTTTGCTGGGCAAGCCGGGGCGGGACGCGCTGGTCCGGTTAGCCAAGCTGGAGGGACACCCCCAGGCGGAAACGATCCGGTCAAAGGCAGCCGCCGCTCTGGACAAAAAGAACCGCTGGGAAAATCCAGCCACCGGGGTCCAAACGGTGGAAGAGCTGGAGAAAGGGATGAAATTATTTCCTTCCGGAAAGGTTTGGGACCGGAGTTTCCTGGAATTTCTATTGGAAGGAAAAGAAGCCTATAGGCACTATTGGGTTGGCGGCCGGGTGTTGGCCGTCGATTTAAATAAGGATTCCGCGGAGGAGTACGTCCTCTTCAAGCCTTATCATCACGGCCAGAATCTTCTCTTCGCGCGCACGGAGACCGGATGGAAAGAAGTCGGCCGCCTTGTTTCGGCGGACTCTGATTTTCAGGACGCCAACTTCGAAAAACAGCTTTCAAACTGCCAGGTCCTCCTCTCGCAATGGAATGAATTGCGAATTGGGGAGCAGACATACCAAGTGTTTCCAAAATCGTCCGATACGACGCAACCCGGCCCGGACATCCCAATGACGTCTATTGATTGATGACCCCCTTCGCGTTGTTGTTTCCCGGCCAAGGGGCGCAGTCGGTTGGGATGGGCAAGGAGCTGGCGGAGGCGTTCCCGATCGCCCGCGCCCGATTCGATGAGGCCGATTCCATTCTGGGCTATTCTTTAAGCAAGCTTTGCTGGGAAGGCCCGGCAGAGGAGCTCACCCGCACCGAGCATTGCCAGCCGGCTCTTTATGTCACCTCGATGGCGGCTCTCGCCGCGCTGGAATCCTTGGGCCCCGTGAAACCCTCCGCCGCGGCCGGCTTGAGCCTCGGCGAGTACACAGCGCTGGCCGCGGCCGGAGCCGTGAGCTTCGCCGATGGATTGAAACTGGTCCGGCTGCGGGGCCAGGCGATGGAGGAGGCGGCCCGGGCTCGCCCGGGTACGATGGCCTCCGTGCTGGGGCTTGATCTGGAGCAGCTCCAAGGGGTCTGCGCGGAGACCGGTGCTCAGGTGGCCAACCTCAATTCGCCGGGGCAGGTGGTGATCTCCGGCACCGCCGAGTCGGTGGCTGCCGCCTCCGCCAAGGCCAAGGAGAAGGGGGCCAAGCGGGTGATCCCGCTGGAGGTGGGGGGCGCGTTTCATTCCCGGCTCATGGAGCCGGCCGGCCTCCGGCTCCGGCAGGGGCTTCAGAGTTTTGCTGTCCAGGCTCCCCGCTATCCGGTGGCCAGCAACGTGACCGGCGCTTACCACGGAGACCCGGCCCAGATCCGGGAGCTGCTGGTCCGGCAGCTGACCGAACCGGTGCAGTGGATCGCCTGCGTTCGGACGATGGCGGAGAAAGACATCAAGACCTATGTAGAGGTAGGCTCCGGGACCGTGCTCAAGGGGTTGGTTCGGAAGATCGACCCCGAAGCGGCCGTCTATTCGGCCGGCACGCCGGAGGAAATTCGAGGGTGGAGATTCGAAGCTTGACAAACCAAACCGGGTGGTTATAGTAGACTAATTCAATTCAGGAGGAACCATGAGCGTACCGGAAAAAGTTAAGAATATCATTGCCGAGCAGTTGGGCGTCAAGCCCGAGGAAGTAACCCCGGAAGCCAAGTTCATTGACGACCTGGGAGCCGATTCTCTTGACACTGTTGAGCTTGTGATGGCCCTCGAGGAAGAGTTTGGGATCGAAATCCCGGACGAAGAGGCCGAGAAGCTCGTCACCGTGGGTGACGCCGTCAAGTACATCGGGGAGAAGGCCGGCCAGAAGGCCTCGTGACCCTGCTTCGTGCAGAAACGCCGCCGAGTCGTCGTGACCGGCCTGGGAGTGATCTCGCCGGTAGGGAACACGCTTCAAGAAGCCTGGTCTTCCCTCGTTCAGGGAAAGACCGGTGCCGGCCCGCTCACTCTTTTTGACGCCTCGAAGTATCCCACCCGCTTCGGGGCGGAAGTAAAGAACTTCGACCCCGCGCTCTACCTCACTCCCAAGGAGTCCAAGCACTCCGACCGGTTCGTTCAGTTCGCGGTGGCCGCCGCCAAGCAAGCGGTGGCCGACGCCAAGCTGGACATGTCCAAGGAGGATGCGTCCCGTGTCGGCGTCTGGATCGGCACCGGCATGGGGGGCCTCTCCACTATCGAGGAGGGCTACCGGGACCTGCAGACCCGGGGCCCGGCTAAGGTGCGCCCCTTCTTTATCCCGATGATCATCTGCAACATGGCATCCGGACAGGTCTCGATCAACCTGGGGGCCAAAGGTCCCAACTCTTGCACGGTCAGCGCCTGCGCCTCCAGCGCCCACGCGATCGGCGACGCGCTCGAAATCATTGACCGTGGGTCCGCCGACGTGATGATTGCCGGTGGGTCTGAATGCGCGATCACGATGCTGGGTGTGGCCGGTTTCTGCGCGCTCAAAGCCCTTTCCACCCGCAACGACGATCCAAAGACGGCCAGCCGGCCGTTCGACAAGACCCGCGACGGTTTCGTGATCGCCGAGGGGGCCGCCATGCTGGTGCTGGAGGAGTTGGAGCACGCCAAGGCGCGCGGCGCTCACATCTACGGCGAGCTGATCGGCTACGGGATGACCGGAGACGCGTACCACATCACGGCTCCGGACCCGGACGGCACGGGGGCTGCCGGCGCCATGAAGATGGCGCTGGAGGATGCCGATCTCTCGCCCAAAGACATTTCCTACATCAACGCGCACGGCACCTCCACAAATCTCAACGACAAGATCGAAACCAAGGCGATCAAAATGGTCATGGGGGACCAGGCCCACAAGATCCCTGTCAGCTCCACCAAGTCGGTGACCGGCCACCTGCTGGGGGCCGCTGCCGCCATCGAGTTTGTCGCCTGCTGCATGGCGATCAAGGACCAGATCATCCCCCCCACCATCAATTACACGACGCCGGACCCGGAGTGCGACCTGGACTACGTTCCGAACGAGGCCCGCAAGGCAAAGATCTCCGTCTGCCTCAGCAACTCGCTCGGTTTCGGCGGCCACAACGTTTCTCTGATCGTCAGGAAATTCGAGGGCTAAATGCTGCTGCAAGGCAAAAAAGGTTTGATCGTCGGCGTTGCCAACAAGCGCTCCATCGCTTGGGCCATCGCGCAGGCCGCCCACCGGGAAGGGGCTCAACTGGCCTTCACCTATCAGGGGGAGCGGCTCAAGGAATCGGTCGGGGAGCTGGCCGCCGGCCTGGGGGGCAGCTCTCCTTTATATGAGTGCGACGTTACCAACGACGCGCAGATGGACCAGGTCTTTGCCGGCATCAAAAGCGCCTGGGGAAGCATGGATTTCCTGGTGCACGCGGTCGCTTTCGCCAAACGGGAGGAGTTGGAGGGGGATTTCCTCCCGACCTCCCGGGAAGGATTCCGGCTGGCGCTGGACGTCTCGGCCTACAGCCTGACGGCGCTGGCCCAGCGCGCGGTGCCCCTCATGACCGACGGCGGCAGCATCGTGGCCCTCACCTACTACGGCGCCGAAAAGGTAATCCCCCGGTACAATATCATGGGGGTGGCCAAGTCGGCCCTCGAGGCCTCCATCCGCTACCTGGCATTCGACGTCGGCCCCAAGAAGATCCGGGTCAACGGTCTTTCCGCCGGGCCGGTCCAGACCTTGGCCGCCCGCGGCATCTCCGGGTTCACCGATATGATGAAGATCGTGGAGGGGAAGGCCCCCCTGCGGCGCAACGTCCAGATCGAAGAGGTGGCCAACGCGGCCGCCTTCCTGCTTTCCCCCCTCTCCTCCGGTATCACCGGGGAGATCCTCTACGTGGATTGCGGCTACAACATCCTCGGGATGTAATTTGTTAGTAGTAACATCTTTTAGTTACAGATCTTGACGTTTCGGTCAGTTACAGGCCATACTTAATTTGAGCGGCATTTTAGAGCCGGCTTCGCAACCTCGCGTGAACCGCATTGCGAGTGCCGGGCCGCTGGATTCAAGGAACGACGACGACGGCGTATCCACGGGGCGATACGCCGAGGAGGAGTGACGCTGAAGACGGCGGCCCGCCACCGCAACCCGAAGGGCTGGGCGGATTTGCTTCGTTGCGCTGCGTTGCTCGTCGTCGACGTAGTGCTGGGTCGACTACGCCTCCTCCTCGCGCCTTGCGCGACTCGCAACTGCGCCCAGTGCGGCCACGGGAGGTTGTGAAACCGGCTCTTATGCGCTTTTTCTTTTGTAGGCTTCTTTAAGGGTTCAACAAAGGGGTGAATGAGAATGAATAAGCGGTGGGTGATGGGGATGGCGATGGCGCTAAGCTTGGGCGGAGCCTGCCCGGCGATGGCGGCCACCTCACTCCCGGAGCCTGAAAAAGAGCTTACCGAGAAGATGGAGAAACAGATGCTGGAGTTCGTTCGGAACAACTACCCCCACCGGATGACCAGCGCGGTCAGGAGCATGCAGAACCAGGAAAGCAAGCTCCGGAAGACTCTGACGGAGGCCGCGCAGTTTTTTGAAGGGTTTGCCGTGGGCCCGGTCCGAATGGAAGGTCGATGGGAAGGGACCGGATGCGGCGCCCGGTACATGCTCCTGAGCGTGGTACGCGGCGTGCAGAATTACCCGAACGCGACCGTTTCCTTTAAGACGTATCCCGGCCTGTTCCGGCCGTTCACCGTGGTGCAGGTGGACGCCGACAGCGACGGAAAAGTGGAGGAACAGTCCACCGCGCTTTGTAAACGGGAAAAAATGCTGGAGTGGCTCTCCGAGCGGTTCCCCCAGGCGGTCTGCCTGGTCCGCAAGAAGTAAATTTTCTCCGCTTGACATTCCGTCTTCCTTCTGCATAATTATGTCTACTCCCCGAGAAGGAGGAGTGTGCGATTTAAAAAACTAGAACTTCTCGGATTCAAATCATTTGCTGAACAGACCGAGCTGATCTTTGAGCCCGGTGTCACCGCAGTCGTGGGTCCAAACGGCTGCGGTAAGTCTAATGTCGCCGACGCCATTAAGTGGGTGCTCGGTGAGCAGTCCCCCCGTGAGCTGCGCGGCGGGCGGATGGAGGACCTTATCTTTAACGGGTCCGACCGCCGCGAGCCGATCCATTTTGCCGAAGTCTCCCTGACGCTCGACAACTCCGAGAAGAAACTCCCCATTGATTTCGCCGAGGTGGTTATCTCCCGGCGCCTGTTCCGAAACGGTGAGAGCGAATACCTCCTCAACCGCAGTGCCGTCCGCCTGAAAGACATCCAGGAAATGCTGATGGGCACCGGCATCGGCACCTCGGCCTATTCCCTCTTTGAGCAGGGACGCATCGAGCAGCTCATCAGCGCCCGGCCTGAGGACCGCCGCGTCGTTTTTGAAGAGGCGGCCGGTATCACCAAGTTCAAATCCCAAAAACGGGAAGCGATGCGCCGCCTGGAGGAAACGGAAGAGAACCTCGCCCGCGTCAGCGACGTGATCGCGGAGGTCAAGCGCCAGACCCAGGCGCTGGACCGGCAGGTGCGGCGCGCGAAGGCGTACCGGGAGCAGATGGAGGAGCTGAAAAAACTGGAGGTGGGTCTGGCCCGTCAAGAGCAGGGCCGGCTGGCCGCCCTCTGGCAAGAGAAGGAAGCCTCCCTTCAGGCGTTCCGGCAGGAACTTTCCGGGCTCGAAGAGCAGGCGGCCGGACAGGAATCTTCTTTAGCACAAGCACGCGGACAGGGTTCGGAAGCGGAGGAGTCTTTCTCTCGGGCGAGGGAGGGGCTGCTGGCGGTCACCCACCGGCAGGAAGCGGGGCGGAACAATCTGCAAGTGAACCGGGAGAGGATCGCCGAGGGGCAGAACCGGTCCGAATCGGCCCGGGAGGAGATTGCCGGGGCGGAGAAACAGCTGGGCCAGCTTCAGGAGCAGATCCGGCAGCTGCGGGTACTGGTAGGGCAGGAAGAGGAAGAGCGCCTCTCCAAAGAGGGACAGATCACTCGGTGGGAAACCCAGTTGGCCGGCTGCGCCCGGATGATTGATGAGGCGCAGGCGGTGATCGGCCAAGCGCGCGAACAGCTGCTGGATCTGACCGGGTCGGAGGTGCAGGTCAAGAACCAGTTGGCCCGGGTCCGGCAGGAGAGCGCCCGGCTGGAGGCGCGGGCCGGCCGCTTGCAGGCGGAAAACGGAAAGGTTTCCCATGAGCAGCAGGAGGCCGGTTCCAAGGTGGAGAACCTGCGGGACAGCCTGCTGCAGATCCGCGCGGTAATGGAACAACTTGAACGGGAAAGGACCATCTGCCAGGAGAGTCTGGCTTCCACCGACCTTTCGCTGGAAGATTCGGAACGGGAGACCGGCAGCTTGGGCGCCGAGCTGAACCGGGTCGGTTCGCGGTTGGAAGCGCTCAAAGGGCTCATGGACAACCATGAGGGCTACTCCAGCGGTGTTAAGGCCCTGCTCAAAGCAATGGACGAAGGGATTGTCGCGCGGGAAGGCGTCAATGGGGTGCTGGCGGAATTGATTCATGTGGACCGGAACGACATGGCGGCTGTGGATGCCGCCTTAGGGCCCTGGGCCGAGGCGGTTGTCGTGGATTCTGCTTCGGCGGCCCAACGGTGCCGGCAGTTTCTGGAGAGCTCCGCGGCCGGCCGCGTCCTCTTTTTGATCCGGGACCAGGTCCCGAACCCTCTTCCGGAGCCGGATCCCTCGAGTGCCGTCGCCCTTCTGGACCGGGTCGGGATTACGCCGCACCTGCAGCCCCTGCTTCAGCTGATCTTGTCGGACGATTGGTGGGTCTTGCTGGGGCCGACGCCGCCGGAAGAGGCGATGCTGGTCGGCCGGGCGAGCCGCCTGCAGTCGCTGGAGATTTCCAACGCGCACCTGCAGGGGAAACTGGAAGAGGCTCGAGGCCGGCTGGCGTCGCTCGAAGAGCAGCGGCGGGAGCAGGCCCAGGCGCTGGCCACGTTGGAAGAGGTTGCCGATTGGAAAGGGCAGGAACTCCACCGCGCCGAAGCGATGTTCGGCTCCGCTCAGGCGGATTCGGACAAGCTGCGGCAGGAGATGGAGGTCCTGAAAACCGAAGAGACGGAAACCTCGGTCGATCTCCGGGAGATCCACACCGAACTGGAGCGTTGGGAGAAGGAGCTCGCGGTCAAGGAACAGCAGTTGGAATCCCACCAGTCGGCGATCCGGCAGGGGCAAGAGACGATTGCCGCCGCCGGCCGGCAGCGGGAAGAGGTTTCCGTGGCGCTGGCCGGGGCGAAGGGGGAGCTGGCCTCTTTGGATGAAGTGGCCGCCAGCCGGCGCTCCTCGCTGCAGGTGCTGGAGCAGTCGGTGGAATCCCTCGAGGCCCGCGCTCAAGAGCGGCGCGCGGAGCTGGCGCAGCTGGAACTTCGGCAGGCGCAGCTGGAAGAGGCTTGCGTCCGGATCGAGCAGGAACTGGCCGGCCTGGAGATGGAACTTTCGCGCGTCCAGGCGCAGGCCGATGAGGCCGCGCGGCGCCGCGAAGAGGCCCAGCGGGCGGCCCAGGAACAGGAGCAGGAGTTCCTGCAGGTGCGCCGGCGGCTGGACCAGCTTCAGTCGAAACTGCACGCGCAGGAGATGGAGCAGGCGCAGTTGACCTTCCAGAAGGAGCAGATAGGCACTCGCCTGCTGCAGATATACCAGATCAACTTGGATGAGATGCCGGAGGAGCTGGCGGAGCCGGACGCGGCGGAGCCCGACCCGGAGCAGATGCGCGCGCGGGCGGAGGAGCTGTCTCAGAAGCTTCAGAAGATGGGGCCGGTGAACCTGGCTTCCATCGAGGAGGAGAGGGAACTGCAGAACCGTTTCGAGTTCTTAAGCGCCCAGCAGGCCGATTTGACGAAAGCCAAGGACGACATCCATGAGGCGCTCACGAAGATCAGCCGGACCACGCGCGCGATGTTCCGGGAAACCTTCGAGGCGATCCATAAGGAGTTCCAGGGTACGTTCAAGCAGCTGTTCGGGGGTGGCGAGGCGCGGCTGGTGCTGATGGACGAGGAGGACCTGCTGGAGAGCGGCATCGAGATCATCGCTCGTCCGCCCGGGAAGCCGCTTCAGCCGATCTCCCTGCTCTCCGGCGGTGAGAAGGCGCTGACCGCGATCGCGCTCCTGTTCGCGATCTTCAAGATCAAGCCGAGCCCCTTCTGCCTGCTGGACGAGATCGACGCGCCGCTTGATGAGGCCAACGTGGACCGGTTCACGCGGGCGCTCAAGGAATTCCTGAAGGACTCGCAGTTCATCATCATCACGCACAACAAGAAGACGATGGGCATGGCCGACGTGATGTACGGCGTCACGATGCAGGAGATGGGGGTTTCGAAGATCGTTTCAGTGAAGTTTAAGAAGGACGGGACAGATCCCACGCAGCAGCAACTGCAGCCAGTAGTATCGCGCAACTAGCCGCCCACCACGGAAAAACCGCCGGCGTAACGTGCCGGCGCCCCTTCGGATGCAGGTTCAGGAACAAGTAAGCGATCTGGGTTTCGGCCAGCGGCCGCAGATGGTACTCCACGACCGCCTCCTCCATCTTCGGGCTGCGCTTCCCTGACAGTTCTTTGATCCAGAGGATCAGCCGGGCCTGCGGGATTTGCTCGCCGGCTGGGCGGTCGGCCATCTCCCGCAGCATCTGGTTTGTAGCGGACCGCCCGGTGAAGGCGGTCATCATGCCGGCCAAGTAATTCACGTTGGAGTAGATCAGCTCATCCGGTTCCGTGTGGGCGCGGACCGCCTCGGCCAATTCCTCCATGAACTTCTCGTTATAGACGGGTAAGCCGGTGCCGCGCACGGTGGGCCGGACTCCACCGGAAAGGGTGCTTAAGGTGGTGTCTGCCCAGGCGACGTGGGGAGCGGTGGTCTGCCCGGGCGAGAAATGCAGGCTGGGGGACAACAGCGCCAGTCCCGCCAGCAGAAGGCCGCCGGCCCAGGGTTGCCGGATCCTCTCGATCAGCCAGTCCAGCGCCACCGCCGCCAACAAGAGCCAGGGGAACAGTCCCTGCGTGGACAGGAACCGGGACCGGTAGCCGGCAAAAAACATCGCCGAGAAGGCAACCGCCATCACGGCCAGGTAACGGAACATTCCTTTCCTGCGCCACGCGATCGGGAGCCCCCACAGCCCCAGCAGGAGTAGGGGCAGCGGTGTTTCCAGCAGCAGCTCTTCGCCGCGCGGTTGGATCTGAAGCAAGGAATGATAATTCCACAGATGAAGCAGCCAGGGACCCGCAGCCAGCAGCCCGACGCCTAGGATTGCCCAGCAGCTCTTGCGGTATTCCCTCTCGACGAGACTGAACAACAGGAGGCTCAAAGCTAACAGCCAGGGCAGGCCCGCGTGCAGCCAGAAGGCGGCCGCGAGGAAAAGCCCGCCGGAGAGCCACCGTTTCCGGTGGAGCGCCACCATCATTCCAAGGCCGGCGACGAGGGCCAGCGTGGCCGGCAGGTGATTGATCGTTCCGAGGAAAAAACTGTACGGGGTGGCCAGCGTGATCAGCGCTAGGCAGGCCAGCCGAGGCGAAGTCAAACGGATGAGCGCCATCCAGGCAGCGGCCAGCAACAGCGGGAAGGAAACCCAAGTCCAGAACCGGGCCAATTGGATGAACGGCATTCCCGTCAGAGTTCCGTGGAAGAAGATCAGGTGGAACAGCGGGGGGTAGAGATGGGGTCTTCCTTGGGGCGCCGCTTCCCAGAAGGCGTGAAGGACCGGGCCGCCCGCTTGGGCGAACCCCCGGATCACCGCCAAGTGGTAGTAGCTATCCAGGAAGTACGGGAAGACCGGCCAATGCGCCGCCGTCAGGACGGCCGCCGTTACGAGAATGAGTCCCGCTGTCAGGTTCCAGGGGTTACGCGATAACAACGCGGTTCCTCCCTTGTTTTTTGGCTTCATAGAGGGCTTGGTCGGCCGCTTGAATCAGCTGTTCCGTCTCATGCGCGTCCTGAGGGAAGGTGGCCACTCCCAACGAGAGGGTGAGCGGCAGGGCAGTCTGGTCCATCGCCAGCCGGATCCGCTCCGCCAATTTAAGGGCGTTGATCTTAGTGGTCTTAGGGAGGATCAGCGCGAACTCCTCGCCGCCGAAGCGGGCGACGTAGTCCTCCGACCGGGCGGTCTCCTTAAGCAAGCGGGCGACGGCTTTCAGCCCCTTGTCGCCGCCCAGGTGCCCGACCTGGTCGTTGTACTCCTTGAAATGGTCCAGGTCGGCCAGCAGAAGGCTGGCCGGCTGCTGCGACTGTCCGGCGGAGGAGAGCGTCTCCATCAACGTTCGCTGGAAGGCGCCCCGGTTCCACAGCTGAGTCATCGGGTCGAGGTCGGCCTGCCGCAACGCCCCCTGGTAGGTCCGGGCGTTCTCGATCGCCAACCCCGCGTGGGCCGCCAGCAAAGCCATGAGCCGGAATGATTCGCGGGAGATCGGGGTACGCGTGATCCGGTTGTCGGCGAAGATGAGGCCCACCACCTCATCCTCCCGCCCTTTGAGCGGCACCAGCACGCAGCTGGTGCTCTGCAGCGCCCGCAGAACCGGGTCCATCGCGGCTTTTTTTTGATCGGCGGCAGTCACGACCTCGATCGGAGATCCCTGCAGAGCCGACATCGCCGCCAGGCCGCCGGCCCGCTCGGTCATCGGCACGCGGAGAGAAGTGATCGTCTTGTGGAAGGAGGATCCCTCCCCGTTCTCCGGGCCGATCCCCATCCGGCCGATCAGCTGTTTTTGTTCCGGGTCCACCAGGAAGATCCCGGCCCGGTTGAACGCCAGGCCGTGGTGCGCGGTGACGCCGGTGAGGATGATGGTGAGGGTTTCGTCGAAGTCGAGCGTGGTGCGCAGCGCGTTGCCGATCTCATAGAGGAGCGTCAGCTCTCCCTGGGCCTTCCCCAGCAGCTCCTGGAGCTTCTTGGAGGTCATGTTTTATTATATAATAAGAACTATGACTTCTCTTACGTTCCCCAAAGACCGGTTCACTCTTCTGGCGTTTCTGGGCTTGGCTGTCTCTTTCTGCTTCTGGCCCCGGCTGCACCTGTTTCCCTCTTCTTCCGTCGGTGGGTGGAAACAGCAGATTGTCGCCGAAAAGCCGGTGGATCTGGGGCACCTGGAACCGAAAGGCCGAACGAATCCGGACGGCTCCGAGGTGTGGGGTTTTCCGGAAGGGTCCGGGCTTGAAGAGGTGATCGAGGTACACGTGAAGGACGGCCGGGTGGTTCGGGAGGTCCTGCGGCCCTCTCCCCGCATTGCCGCAGATGCGTTCCGCGACTCTTAGTCCCTCAAGCTCCCTCCTGCGCCTGTACGATCCCGGCACTCATGGGAACAGTTTTTCCCTGGATGGGTTCCCGGCGATCAAGGAAGACAAAGACTGGAAAACCCGGCTGATCGAGTTCATCCAGCTTAAGGGGGCGCTCGGGATGACCACGAACCAAACTCTCTTCCGCCAGCTGCTGGAGACCGGCGTGCTGGACGGCCGCCTTCGGGAATTCCGGGCGGCGGGCCGGGCCGTCCCGGAAATCTACCAGACCCTCTACAACGAAGCGGCTACCGAAGCGGCCCGGATCTTCGCGCCGGTCCACGCGGAGCGGCCGTGGGAAGGAAGGGTTTCCCAGGAAGCCTCCGCCTTGTTGACGGAGCTGGGGCCCTTGGTCCGGGAGGTGCGCCGGATTGCCGGCGCCATGAAGGGTGTTCCCGCCTTCACCAAAGTGCCCAACCTCAAGGTGGGCCCGCAGGCGGTCCGTTTGGCGACGGCAACCGGAGAGGTCAGCCCCAACGTCACCTTAATTTTCTCCGACCGCCATTATCTGGACACCGCCGAGGGATATGTACTGGGCCTGAAGGATCTGGCGGACAAGGGCGGCCATCTCCCGGCGATCCATTCCGTGAACTCCCTCTTTGTCAGCCGGACCGACCGGGTGGTGGACCCCATGATCGCCCTTCGACAAGCTCAGGGTGATCGGCTTGATCTCCTCAAGGGGAAGGTGGCGGTTGCTCAGGCAAAAAAGATCTATCAGATGTTCGAGGCGATCTTCCTGGGGAAGCCATTCCAGGACCCGGAGGGCCTCTATGCCGACGAGGAGGGGAAAGCCATCGTCGAGAAGATCGACCGGCTGCGCGCGCTGTTCGGGACGCTTAAAAACCGGGGCGCCAACCCGCAGCGGTTGCTGATCGCCTCCAGCGGCGTGAAATCCGACCAGCCCTACAGCCCTCTCTTGTATGTTCTGCCGTTCCTCGGTCCCTGGTCCGCCAACACGATGCCGGAGGGGACGTTCGAGGCGCTGACCTGTTTCGTTGCCGGCCTCTCGGAAACCCAAGCCGCCTCGCTGCGCCGCCGCAACCTCATGGCGGAGCCCTTTCCGGAGATCCTGACCGAGGACAAAGAATGGGACAAGGCGTTGCTGATGACCGCTGAGGAGCGCCGGCAGGAGGGGATCGGGGCGGTCACCTGCGATCAGATTTTGCGTAGGGCCCGTGACCACGTCCTTGGGCCGGCCGGCACCTCGTTGAGAAAGATCGGCGACGACCTGCGCGATAAGGGGGCCGGGTCTTTTACCGCCGATGAGCAGGCCACCCTCACCGCCATCCAAACCAAGCTCCAAGCCCTCTAAGTGAGCCACCTCTATGTTTGACCCCATATCGGAAATCCTGGAAGATCTCAGGGCCGGCCGGATGGTCGTCGTGCTTGACGACGAAGGCCGGGAAAACGAGGGGGACTTGGTGCTGGCCGCCCAGTTCGCGACCCCCGAGGCGGTCAACTTCATGACCACCCACGGCCGGGGCCTGATCTGCGTCCCGATGGAGCCGGAGCGGCTTCAGCTGCTGGAGCTGACCCCGATGGTGGTGGAGAGTCAGGCGCCGCTGGGCACCGCCTGGATGGTTTCGGTGGACGCCCGCGCCGGCGTCACCACCGGCATCTCGGCGCACGACCGGTCCACGACGATCCGGGCGATGATCGATCCCAACACGAAAGCCTCCGACCTGGTCCGGCCCGGTCACATCTTTCCGCTGCGCGCGCGGCACGGCGGAGTGCTGGTCCGGGCGGGGCACACGGAAGCGGCGGTGGATCTGACCCGGCTGGGAGGGCTCTTCCCGGCCGGCGTGATCTGCGAGATCATGGCTCCCGACGGCACGATGGCCCGCACACCGCAGCTTAAAACATTCGCGCGGGAGCACCGCTTGAAGATCTGCACGATCGCCGACCTCATTAAGTACAGGCTCTCCAAGGAAAAATTCGTCCGGCGCGTGGTGGAAACCGCCCTGCCGACCCAGTACGGGGAGTTCCAACTGATCGCTTATGAATCGGACACCGATGGGCAGACCCACGTGGCCCTCGTGCTGGGAGATGTCCGCCAGCCGCCGGTGCTAGTAAGGGTCCACTCGCAATGTCTCACCGGGGACATCTTCGGATCCTGGCGATGCGACTGCGGTCCACAATTGGAGTCGGCGCTGAAGCTCATCCAGAAAGAAGGACGGGGTGTCCTCCTTTACCTGCGGCAGGAAGGGCGGGGCATCGGGCTCGTCAACAAGCTGAAGGCCTACGCGCTGCAGGACAAAGGGCTCGACACCGTCGAGGCCAACCGGGCGCTCGGTTTCGGGCCGGACCTGAGAGATTACGGGATCGGCGCGCAGATCCTGGCTGACCTGGGGCTGACCCAGATCCGGCTGATGACGAACAACCCCCGCAAGGTGGTGGGCTTGGAAGGATTCGGGTTGACCATTGCCGAGCGGGTCCCGCTGGAGATCCCCGCCACGCCGGCCAACGCGAAATACCTCAAAGCCAAGAGAGAGAAACTGGGCCACCTCCTGTTGGAGGTTCTCGATCAGGAAGAGTAGAGGTGGGAGCCGTTTCGGGATCGTCGCCAGCCGCTTCAATTCTGAGATCACCAACCGGCTTGTGCTCGGCGCTTCCGATTTCCTGCGGAAGAAAAAAGCACAGATCGAGGTGGTTAAGGTGCCGGGCGCGTTCGAGCTGCCTCACCGGGCGATGAAGATGGCTGCCAGCGGCCGGTACCGGGCGGTCGTGGCGGTCGGCTGCATCTTAGCCGGTGACACGCCGCACCACCGCTACCTCTCACAGGCCACGATGTCCGGCCTCACGCTGGCCGGCGTTCTGAGCGGTGTTCCGGTTACCTGCGGCGTGGTGACCGCGCAGAATTGGAAGCTGGCGATGGAACGGTCACAGGCTAAGGGCGTGAACCGGGGACGAGAAGCGGCGCAGGCCGCGTGGGAGATGGCGAATCATGGGTAGTCGCTCAAGGGCTCGCGAGGCGGCGCTTAAAACGCTCTATCAGATGGACGTCACGGGCGACCCGCCCGCCGACGCGCTCAAGATCTTTTTCCGCCATCACCGGGTGGCGGTCGGCTCGCAGGCGTTTGTCAGCCGGCTCGTGGAAGGGACCATCAAGCACCTGGCCGAGATTGACCCGCTGATTCGCCGGCACGCGACCAACTGGACGCTGGAACGGATGGCGATCGTGGACCGGAATATCCTGCGGCTGGGGGCCTACGAGCTGTTGCACGAAACCCAGACGCCTCCCAAGGTGGTAATCAACGAGGCGGTGGACCTGGCCAAGCGGTTCGGCGCCGCCGATTCCGGAAAGTTCGTCAACGGCGTGCTCGACTCGATCCACAAAACAGAACGGGTGGAATGCCCATAGATTTGCACCTGCACACGCGCCACTCCGATGGCACGTTCGCCCCGGAAGAGGTGATCCGGCGCGCCAAGTCGCTCAAGATGACCACGATCAGCATCACCGACCACGACACCGTTTCCGCGCTGCCGGCCGCGCGCCGGGCGGCCGGCCCTTCGACAGGCTCAGGAGATCTGGAGATCCTGACCGGCATCGAGATGACCGCCGTCTCCCACGACCGGGAGCTGCACGTGCTCGGCTACGGGTTCCGGGAGGAGGATCCGGCAATGCAGGATTACATCCGGCAGGCGCAGGAGCGCCGGCACGGCCGGATCCATTTGATGATTGACCAGCTGAATGCCCGCGGGATCGAGGTGACCCGGGCGGAGGTTGAGAAGATCGCCGGAGAAGGGACCTCCATCGGCCGGCCGCACCTGGCGGAGGCGCTGCTCAAGAAAGGGGTGGTCAACTCCCTCAATGAGGCGTTCGACCGGTACATCGGCGACCACGCTCCCTGTTTCGTGAAGCAGGCGATCCTCACCACGGCGGATGCCGCGCGGCTCATCCGGCAGGCGGGCGGCGTGGCGGTGCTGGCGCACCCCTATCGCATGGTGGAAGATGACTGGATCCCCTCGCTGGCGGCCGACGGCATCCAGGGGATCGAGGTGTATCACTCCGACCATAACCCCGCGACGATCCGGCATTACCTGAAGATCACGCAGGAGCTCAACCTGTTGGCCACCGGCGGCTCTGATTGCCATGGATTTCGAAAAGCCAAAGGGCCGCTGATCGGTACGGTGAAAGTACCGGACAGCTGCCTGGAAGAGCTGAAGCAAACCCTGAAGGGGTCATGACCCGCCAGGATGCCCGTTTCATGCGGATGGCGCTGGATCTGGCGGCCCGGGCCCGCGGCGGCACGCTGCCGAACCCGATGGTCGGCGCGGTGGTGGTCCGTTCCGGCCGGGTCGCCGGGCGGGCCTGGCATTCCAAGGCCGGCCGGCCGCACGCTGAAGCCCTGGCGCTGGCCCAAGCCGGCGCCGCGGCAAAAGGAGCCACCTTGTACATTTCGCTCGAACCTTGTTCCCACACGGGACGCACCCCTCCCTGTACCGAAGCGATCTTGAAAGCCGGCGTCCGCCGCGTGGTGGCGGCGATGGTGGACCCGGATCCCCGCGTGCGAGGCAGGGGCCTGCGCCGGCTTCGGTCGGCCGGCATCCGGACCACCGTGGGGGTTTTGGAGCCCCAAGCCCGCGCGCTTAATGAGCCGTTCATCACTCGAGTCAGCCGGGGCAGGCCGTTCGTCACGGTGAAGATCGCGCAGTCCCTGGACGGCCGGATTGCCGACGCCCTCGGGCGCTCCCGCTGGATCAGCGGACCGGCCGCCCGGCGATGGGCGCACCGTCTTCGCTCGGAGCAGGACGCGTTGTTGGTCGGCGTGAACACGGTGCTGGCGGACGATCCGAGGCTGACGGTCCGGTTCAAGTCGGGAAACAGGAAACCTCTAAAAATCGTGCTGGATTCTTCGCTTCGAACTCCGCCCAAGGCCCGGCTTTTCTCCGGAGGCGGGCGCGTTTTGATCGCTACGACGCTGCGCGCCTCCCGGGTGCTTGAAAACCGCCTGTGTCGGGCCGGAGCCGAGGTGATCCGCCTGCCGGGCCGGGCCGGCCGTGTCCATTTTCAGGAGGTTCTCAAACTACTGGCGAGACGGGGGATTTCCAAGCTGATGATCGAAGGGGGCGGCGAAGTGGTGGCCTCGGCCCTCAAGGCGCGCGCGGTGGATCGGGTCGCCTGGATCCTCGCGCCGAAAATCTTCGGCGCCGGCGGCTGCGTCCCCGCGGTCGGGGGTCTTGGGATACGTTCCTTGAACCAGGCCGTCCGGCTGAAGAATCTCCGGGCCGTTCGGATGGGGGAGGATTGGGTGATGACGGGGGAGGTTCGGTGATGCGCCCAGCAAAGGCCTTTCCTGCCTGCTGCCTGCTGTTTTCTGCTTTCTGGATCTTCGTTTCCCCCGCGGTTTCGGCCGAGGATCTGGACCAGCTCCGCGAGGATCTCCGGCAGAGCCAGAACGCCCTCGAGGAACTGAGGGTTTCCCGCGAAAAACTTGAAAATTCGGCCCAGGATCGGGAGACGCTGGACCGGATCAGGGAAGAGATTTCCCGGAAATCTAACGAGCTCGACACCACGCTGCTGGAGCTTGGGGCCCAAAACCGGGAGGAGCAGCTCTGCTTCGCCGTCCTGCGGGGGGACGAGGCTCAGGTCAAACGGTTGCTGCGGGAGGGGGCTGACCCCAACGGCAAGAACCGGTTCGGCGGCTCCGCGCTGGAAGGGGCGGCCGACGGAGGGTTCACCGAGATCGTCCGGCTGCTGGTTCACAAAGGGGCGGACGTTAATTCCAAGGGGACGCTGGGCGGAACGCCGTTGATCCTGGCTGCCTCCAAAGGGCATCGGGAAGTGGTCCGCTTCTTGTTGGAATCGAAAGCCGACGTGAATGCCCGGGCCGACACCGGTGTGACCGCGCTGACGGTAGCAAAGGAGAACCGGCACAAAGAGGTGGTGGAACTTTTAAAAAAGGCCGGGGCGAAGGAGCAGGTTGTTTACCGGGATTATTGAAACCACCGGCGAAGTGCTCGCCCGCCGGGCGGGCCTGCTTCGGATCCGGCCCGCGCGGCCGCTGAAAGGGCTGGCGGAGGGTGAGAGCATCGCCCTGAACGGCGTCTGCCTGACATTGGACCGTTCCCGGAAGGGAGATCTGGAATTCCGTCTGCTTCCGGAGACTCTGCGGGCCACGACGCTGGGGATTTTGAAGCCGGGCGGGCGCGTGAACCTGGAGCGGTCGTTGCGGGCGGGCAGCCGGGTGGGAGGCCACCTGGTTCTGGGCCACGTGGACGGGAAGGGAAAGGTGGCCGTCCTCCGGAAAGTGAAGGACACCGCGACGCTCGAGATCTCGTTGTCTCCCGCGATGGGCGCGCTGCTGGTCCCCAAAGGCCCGATCACCGTGGATGGGGTGAGCCTGACGATCGGAACCACGGTACCGGGTACCCGGAGGGTACCCGGTACCGATTGTTTTTCCGTGCACTTAATCCGGCACACTCTTTCCTCGACGACGCTTTCCGGAAAGAGGCCGGGCGACGAGGTCAATCTGGAGATTGATCCGGTCGCCAAGATTTTGAGGGGCATGCTATAGTGGGCGGAATGCGAAAGATAAAGATCAAAAAACTCCCGGTCTGGGCGGTGGTCGTCCTGCTGTGCGCCGCCGCGTTGGCCCGGGCGGTGGAGCTGCAGTCCGATCAGACGATCACTGCCGCCGTCGTGCAGCGGGCGATAGACGGCGACACCGTGGTGCTGGTGGGCGGCGAGAGGGTCCGCTACATCGGCGTGGACACGCCGGAACTGCATCATCCGAAAAAGAAAGTCCAGCCGTACGCCCGGGAAGCCATGGAGTTCAACCGCCGGCTGGTGGAAGGCCAAAAGGTCCGGTTAGAGACGGATGTGGAGCGCCGGGACAGGTACGGCCGCCTGCTCGCGTACGTCTACCTCGAAGACGGCCGGTTCGTGAACGCTGAGCTCCTGAAAGCAGGTTACGCTCAGCTGCTGACGATCCCGCCCAACGTGCGCTACGTGGATCTGTTCATCGGCCTGCAGAAACAGGCGCGGGATGCCAAGCGGGGACTATGGGGAAAACGATGAACTTAAAGATACCCCTGCTCACCCTGATGCTGGCGTTTTCACTTACCGGATGCGTCAAGCGGACAATCCTCATCGAGTCCGAGCCGGCGGGCGCGAAGGTCTGGATCAACGAGCATCCGGCCGGCACCACGCCGGTCAAGTACGAGTTCATCACGCACGGCCGCTATAACTTCCGCCTGAGGAAGAGCGGCTTTCGGGAAGTGGTGGCCAGAGAGAAGGTGCCTGCCCCGCTTTACGAGTGGATCCCGTTTGATTTCTTCGCGGAGATCCTGCTGCCGGTCCGGTTGGAGGACAAGCACCGCTTCCTTTATAAGCTGACGCCCGAAGCCCCTTCGGAGAGGCTGCAGGAGGAGACCCCGGCCGACGTCAAGGCGGATCTGGAAGGGCTCCAGGACTCTGATCCGGAGAAGCGCCGCGCCGCCTGCTTCAATCTGGCCCGCCGGCGAGACCCCTCCACGGCGGAGGCTGTGCTCGCGGCCACACGGGATCCGGCCCCGATTGTTCGCAAGACCGCGCTCCAGGCTTTTCGGGCGATCCGCGGCAAGGACTCCCTGCCTCGCTTGACCGAAATGCTGGCGCAGGACCCGAACCCCGAGGTGCGCTGGCAGGCTGCGGCGGAGATCGAGGCTCTCAAAGGGAAGCAGGCGATTCCGGATCTCATCCAAGCGCTGAAGGACAAGGACCCTCTGGTACGGGCGGGGGCGGCCGAAGCGCTCAAAGGGATCTCCCCTGATCCGCAGGCTGCCCGCCCCCTGATTTTGGCTCTTCGGGACAAGGACACCACGGTGCGGCGGGCCGCAGCCGAAGCACTCGGGAAGATCGGCGACCGCTCGGCGGTCAGGCCGCTGATCAGGGTCCTGTTCCACCATGATTTCCAGACCCGCCGCCGGGCGGCCGCGTCGCTGGGACAGATCGGCGACCCATCGGCCGGTTTCGCGCTCGCCCGTTCGCTGGATAACTGGGACCCCAAGCTGCGGCAGATCGCCGGCCAAGTCTTGATCCAGATGGGGGACCGGCGCGCGGTGCCGATGCTGATCCGGTACTTACGCTCTTGGGAAGCAACCACGCGGCAGGAATCGGCGATCGTTCTGGGCGGGCTGAAGGATGAGAGGGCGGTCGAGCCGCTGGTCCGCGCGTTCCACCGCGAACCGAACCCAGTCACCAGCCATGCCATGCTGGAGGCCCTCCAATCCCTCGGGGCCCAGACGGACCCCAGCTGGGAGGAAGTGGACCGCTACCGTCTTCAGAAATACCAGGAGCGGGTGAACCGGCAGGACAAAAAGGAAAAGAAGCAGCAAGAACAGGGATCCGAAAAGGGGGTAGAATACTAGCTTCCTTTTGCAGCGGATCGTACG
>JAUSCU010000019.1 GCA_030651065.1 Candidatus Omnitrophota bacterium
ACTCCTCTTCGAAGAGGAGTGTATCCCTGAAGATCTGGACCCCCTGCGGAAGACCTGGAGCCGGGCCGCGGAAAAAGGGAAGGCCCGCTCCTCCGATTGCTGGTTCTCCCACAAGCCGGAGGACCAGGCCCTCTTCCGGAAATACCGCTACGACCTGCCGGTCATGGTCAACGAGCGGGCGGCCGCCAACAAAACCCGGAAGCTGGGGACGGACCTGGCGGTACCGGAGGAGGCGGGCAAGAAGATGTTCGACTTCTACATGGAGAAAGTGCCTTCGTCGGGGATCGAGTACGCGATCTGGGGCCACCTCGGCAACCAGCACCTGCACGTGAACCTTCTCCCCAAAACGCTCGATGAATTCGAGCGGGCCAAGGAGCTTTACGAATTGCTGGCGCGCAAAGCGCTGGAATTGGGCGGGACCGTCTCTGCCGAGCACGGGATCGGGAAGGTCCGGATCCCCTACCTGGAATGGATGGTGGGCCGGAAAGGGTTACTGGAGATGGCCCGCGTGAAGAAGGCGGTCGATCCGGCGGGAATCCTCAACCGGGGGAACATCTTCCCTGCCGAACTGCTGAAGGAAGTCTAGCGCCGATGTTCCAGTTTTATTCCACGCACCGAAAATGCCCCACCTGCCGCAACCCCCTGCTGACGGCGACCCTCGTCACCCGCGCCGTGGTGAGCGGGCCTCTGCAGAGGATGGGGGTCACCTGCTACTGCGTCAGCTGCAACCGCCGCTACCGCGCGGCGAGCCGCCTGCCCTACGCCGCCGTCGGGTGGTTGGGCCCTCTTGGCCGCCGCCTCTGGTGGCTCACCACCTCCTTCGAACTCACCCTCAAACCCGAAGAATTCTAGTCCCGGCTAGGCCTCGCCCCACTTGGGGCCGGGATTCACTCGCGCTCCCTCCGTGGCTGAGGAGCGTCGGTGTTCGCGGGGAACAGGGGTCTATAGAAGATGGCCCCCTGTTCCATCCAGTTCTCTCCTCCGCTCCTCTCCCGCCTGAAGGCGGGACCGCCTCGTCGGTCAAAGCTCGTTCACCCCATCCCCGAGCGGGGCTAAGGCACCGACTTAGCCGCGGGTGACGCCGAGCGGTGTCTCCGCCGCGCGCAGTTTCGCAGACCCTTCCTCCTGTAAGGGAAGGGTCGAGGACTGTCTGAGCACGGCGGGGGCACCCGAGGCGGCAGGACCCGCGGCGGAGTGCAAGCGAATCCCGGCCCCGAGCGGGGGAAGTGTTACTTTCCGGAGAGGAAGACGGAGATGGCGGCGGAGTTGGGCTGGATGAGGCCCGCTTCGGTGATGAAAGCGGTGATCAGCGCGGCCGGAGTCACGTCGAAGGCGGGGTTGCGGGCCTTGACCCCTGGAGTCGCCACGCGGATTGAGGCCTGCTCCCCGCTATGGAGGCTCCCCTCGGCGCGCAAGAGCTCGTCCTCATGCCGTTCCTCGATGGGGATCCGCGCCCCAGAGGGGCAACCGGCATCGAACGTCGGTGAGGGGGCCGCCACGTAGAACGGGATCTTATGCTCCTTGGCCAGCACCGCCAGCGTGTAGGTGCCGATCTTGTTGGCGGTGTCCCCGTTGGCGGCGATCCGGTCGGCGCCGACGATCACCATGCCGATCTCCCCCCGGCTCATAAAATGGCCGGCAGCCGTGTCGGCGATCAGCGCGTGGGGGACGCCCGCCTGGGATAGCTCCCAGACCGTCAGCTTGGCCCCCTGCCCACGCGGCCGGGTTTCGGTGGCGATCACGAAGACCGGCTTGCCCTGCCGGTGGGCGGCGAAAATCGGAGCCAGCGCGGTGCCCAATCCAGTGCAGGCAAGCCAGCCGGCGTTGCAGTGGGTGAGGACCGCTTTCCCCTGCGGGAGAAGCGGGAGTCCGGCCTGTCCGATCTTTTCGGACATCTCGACGTTCTCGTCGTAGAAAGCCTGCGCCTCCGAGACCGCCCTCCGGCGGGCGGCGGCCGTCTCCTTTTCCTTCCGCATCGCTGAAAAAACCCGGTCAACCGCGTGGGAGAGGTTCTTGGCGGTCGGCCGGGCGGCGCTGATCTCCTCCGCCGCCCGCTGCGTCTGCTCCCAGAATCCGGCCTCCGGCGCGTCCAGCGCCGCCTGCGCCATCGCGAACCCGCCGGCCACTCCGATCGTTCCGGCTCCCCGGACCGCCATCTCCTGGATGGCCCGGATCGTCTCCGGGTAAGAATCCAGGCGCAAGGTCTCCACCCGGTGAGGCAGCAGCCGCTGATCGATCATGAAAACGGCCGATTCTTCCATCCAGATGGGCTTATTCTGGCTCACCGTATTTCTCCTTGAGCGCCTGCACCACGGAGGCGTCGGCCAGCGTGGTGGTATCCCCCAGCGCCTTGCCTTCGGCGATGTCCCGCAGCAGGCGCCTCATGATCTTGCCCGAGCGGGTTTTCGGAAGCTCCGCCGTAAAAATGATTTCATCCGGCCGAGCGAGGGAGCCGATCTTCTTGACCACATGAGCCTTAAGTTCGTCCGGCAATCCGGCCGCGGCCTGGACGCTCCCTTTGAGCGTCACAAAAGCCACGATGGAATTTTCCTTGATGTCGTGCGGCTTGCCGATCACCGCCGATTCCGCGACCGACGGGTGATCCACCAGGGCCGACTCAATCTCCATGGTGGAGAGCCGGTGGCCGCTCACCTTCAGCACGTCGTCCACCCGCCCGAGCAGCCAGAAGTAGCCCTGGGCGTCCTTCCGGCAACCGTCCCCCGCGAAGTAGAGGCCCGGGAACCGTTCCCAGTACTGCTTTTTGTAGCGTTCAGGGTCGCCGTAGATCCCCCGCATCATGCCCGGCCAGGGGGACCGGATCACCAGGTAGCCAGCTTCGGCGCTTTTGCCCTGGTCATCCACCACATCCGCCTCGATGCCGGGGAAGGCCCTAGTCGCTGAGCCGGGTTTTAAATCGGTGAGGCCCGGCAGCGGGGAGATCATGATGTGGCCGGTTTCCGTCTGCCACCAGGTGTCCACAACCGGGCAGCGGGCCCCGCCGATCACGCGGTGGTACCAGATCCAGGCCTCCGGGTTGATCGGCTCCCCGACGGACCCCAGCAACCGCAACGAAGAGAGGTCATGTTTGCCCGGATGGTCGTCGCCCCATTTCATGAAGGTACGGATCGCCGTGGGGGCCGTGTAGAAGATGTTCACCCTGTATTTCTCGATGATCTCCCAGAAGCGGTCCTTGGCCGGGTGGTCCGGCGCCCCCTCGTACATGAGGACGGTCGCCCCGTTCAAGAGCGGTCCGTAAACCACGTAGGAATGGCCGGTCACCCAGCCGATATCTGCCGTGCACCAGTAGATGTCCTCTTCCTTGATATCAAAGATCCACTTCGTGGTGGCGTAGCAGCCGGTCATGGTGCCGCCGGTCGTGTGGACGATCCCCTTGGGTTTCCCGGTGGTGCCGCTGGTGTAAAGCAGGTAAAGCATCGTCTCGGAGTCCAGCGGCTCGGCCTCGCACCGGTCGGATTGGCGGGCGACCAGATCGTGCCACCAAAGATCGCGGCCCGGCTTCATCGGAACACCCTGTCCTGAGCTTGTCGAAGGACCGATCCGCCGGAAAACCACTACCTTCTCCACGCCGGGAGTCCCCTCCAAGGCTTCATCGGCGCTCTTCTTCAGAGGGACCACCGTTCCCCGGCGCCAGCTCCCATCGGCAGTCACCAGCAGTTTCGATTGGGAATCGTTGATCCGGTCCCGCAGAGCTTCCGCGCTGAAGCCGCCGAACACCACGCTGTGCACGGCCCCAATCCGGGCGCAGGCCAGCATGGCGATGGCCAGCTCCGGCACCATCGGCATGTACAGCGTGACCCGGTCCCCTTTCCGTAGCCCAAGCTCCTTCAGACCGTTGGCGAACCGGCAGACCTCCCGGTGGAGCTGCGTGTAAGTGAGGGTTCTCTCCTCCCCCGGCTCACCTTCCCAGAGGATGGCCGCCTTGGTGCGGCGGGCGCTGCCTAAGTGCCGGTCCAGGCAGTTGAAGCTGAGATTCGTCTCTCCGCCCACGAACCAGCGGGCGTCCGGAACCTTCCAGTCCAGCACCTGGCTCCACGGCCGGAACCAGTGGAGCTGCCGGGCAAAAGACTCCCAGAAAGCGAGCCGATCCCGGGCGGCGGCCTCGTAGATGCCGGGATCCTGGATGTTCGCCGCGCGACGGAAGGGTTCGGGCGGCGGAAAGACTCTATCTTCTTTCAGAAGGATATCCATCCCCTTCATTATACAAGGATCCGCCGTGCCCTCCCCCTCGCAGGGTAAAGGCACGGCCGGCTTAGTCCGAGCCCCGCTCGGGGATGGGGTGAACGAGCTTTGACCGACGAGAGGAGGGAGCGCGAGTGAATCCCCACCACGAGTGGGGCGAAGACGGTGAGGCGGGGGATGGCGCGGCCTGGCGCAGAGCCGGAAAATGATGTAAACCTGAAGGGTATCTCCCGCGTCTAAAGGGTGTAAAAGGAGGGACCAGAAGATGCGACATCTACTTTGCGCAATGATGATTATGACCCTGACCGCCCTGCCGAGCCCCACCCGGGCAGAAGAGGAGACGCAGCCTGAATACTCCCGGGAAGAACGGGTGGAGAAGTTGCGCCGGCTTAAAGAGGAGAATCCGGAGAAGTTCCGGCAGGCCATGCAGGAAAAGCAGGCGAAACTGCGGGAGCGGCTGGAATACCTGAAAAAGAACGACCCGGAACAGTACCGGAAGGTGATGGCCAATTTGAAGGAACGCCGGCAGGAACGGCTGGAATGGCTTAAAGAAAACCGGCCGGAAGCGTACGAGAAGTTCAAGGAGCAGCGCAAGGAACACCTGGAGAAGCGGCTGGACGAGTTGAAAGAAAAGAACCCCGAGCGCTACCAGGAACTCGTGGAAAAACGGGAACAGTGGAAGAAACAATCGCGAGACCAAGGACCCGGCATGCGCCGTGACCGCGACAATAATCCCCCGGGACCACGCGGTGGCCGGGGCACCAACTGGGAGAACCCTCGCGGTCCGCGGGGTGGTCCGGGTGCCAGCCCGAACCGGGGCGGCGGCAGGAGAGGCGGCGGAGGTGGGCGTGGGGGCGGACGTGGCGGCCGATGAAACAGAAATCATCGGAGCGGTGCTCCAGGGAGAGAAAGAGCGCTACGGCGAGCTGGTATCCCGATACCAGCTTGCCGCCTGGAAGCTTGCCTACAGCTTCGTGGGCGACTGGGAAGAAGCCAAGGACCTCTCCCAAAACGGTTTCATCAAGGCTTACCGGCACCTGGGTTCTTTCCACGGGGGAGCCCGCTTTTCCACCTGGCTTTACCGGATCATCGCCAACGAGTGCAAAGATTTCCTGCGGCGCCGGGGGCGCCAACCGGAGCTGCTCATCCTCAGCGGATGCGCCGGCGATGAGGAGGGAGAACCGGCCCTCGACCCGCCTGATCCCGGGGCCGGTCCCCGGCAGACGGCGCAGGACCGGGAGCTGGCTTCCAAACTGGCCCGCGCGATCGGGAGGCTCCCGATGAACCAACGGGCTGCTTTCAGTCTCCATCACCTGAATGGGCTGCCTCTTGAGGAGGTGTCCCGCGTGATGGGATGCCGGGAAGGCACGGTGAAGTCTCATTTGTTCCGCGCGGCTCAGAGCCTGCGGAGGGTACTGGCATGAATCCCCAGGAATGGGACCACTGGCTGCGGAGTTTCCTGAAGCGGCATCCTTTAAAGGATCCTCCTGCCAAGTTGCAGCGGGACTATCACCGGCAGGTGATGGACCGGATCCTGGCTCCGCCGGTCTGGGTCGTTAGGCCCATCTTCAAAAAACCCTGGACCGTGTTTGGATGGGCGGGCGCCCTGGCCGCCGTGACAGCAGTGCTGGTCCTCATGCCGACGCCGGCTCGCGTCGCCCGGCAGATCGACCGGGACTCTCAGCTTTTTCTGGAAACCGGCGAGCTGGCTTTGTTGGACAGCGCGGAACTGGAACAGGATTTGAAGGAATACGACCGGATCGTGCTGGCCGAAGCAGTCCCACAGGAGCCGGCGAGAGAAGAAGCCCTGGAGATCTGGGAGGAGCTGGAATCCCTCGAAGAGATCCCCGCCGTGGATTCCGGGGAGGATCTGGAAAAAGAGCTCCGGCAGCTGGACGAGTCGGAACTAGCCATCACCTGATCTCCTGCGCTAAGATAGCCTCATGCGCGGGCTTCTCCTGTCTCTGTGCGTGTTCTCCATGGCCATCGGCTGGCAAACAACCCCTTCCTGGGCCGAGACCATCTCCCT
Source organism: Candidatus Omnitrophota bacterium (assembly GCA_030651065.1). Classification (GTDB taxonomy): domain Bacteria; phylum Omnitrophota; class Gorgyraeia; order 1-14-0-20-64-10; family 1-14-0-20-64-10; genus JAUSCU01. The sequence goes on from JAUSCU010000019.1 coordinate 6,230, forward strand.
TTGTGACGCCGCCTCTTCCGACGATTACCTTACCAAGACCAGCGGCCGGTTCCTGCGCGGATCGGCCAACATCGGCTTCTGCTGGCTGGAGATGATCCACCAGCCGGCCCTGGAGTCTAAGAAGGAGGACGCCAACCTGTTCGCCGGCCTTGCCAAAGGAGTCGGTCACAGCCTCCTACGTGTGGGGAAGGGAATCGGCGACATCGTCACCTGCGCCTCGCCGTTCCGGGACGAGGACGGTACCTTCCCCTCCTTCATCCGGGACTGCGCGTTCGGCTCCGTCGGTCTCGAAGATCACTAAAACCCTTTCCCGATGAAGGATCCTATGACCTTTCAGCGCGGGATGATCCGCTGGTACCGCAAGGAATCCCGCAAGAACCTTCCCTGGAGGAAAACCCGGGACCCGTACCGGATCTGGATCTCGGAGGCGATGCTCCAGCAAACACAGGTGGCGACCGTGATTCCCTACTATGAACGGTTCCTCGTCCGTTTCCCTACGGTCCATTCCCTTTCGAAAGCCCCGCTGACCGACGTGCTCGATACCTGGTCGGGCTTGGGTTACTACAGCCGGGCCAAAAACCTGCATGTCTGCGCGCAAACGATTGTGCGGGACCACGGAGGCAGCCTTCCCGCAGAAGTGGATTCTCTGCTGAAGCTGCCGGGCATCGGACGTTACACGGCCGGGGCGATCGCCAGCATCGCTTTTGACCGGCCGGCTCCGATCCTGGACGGCAATGTCCAAAGAGTGCTTTGCCGTTATCTCGGGATACGGGAGGATCCCCGGCAGCCCGAGATCCAGCGCAGGCTCTGGAAATTGGCGGAACAGCTCGTGCCGGCGAAGAACCCGGGCGATTTCAATCAGGCGATGATGGAGCTGGGCGCTCTGCTCTGCACACCCCGCGAGCCCCAGTGCGGCCGTTGCCCTCTGTCGCCGGACTGCTTAGCCCGCCGGAAAGGCTGGCAGGATTCGATCCCCCCTCCTCGCCGGACCGCCGCGCGCAAGAAACTCTCTTACCCCTGCGCGGTGCTCCGGAAGGGGGACTCGGTGCTGATCGCCCGCCGCCCGATCGCCACGCTGCTTCCCGGACTGTGGGAATTCCCGGGAGGGGAGCTGCGCCCCCGTGAACCGTTTCTGGCCGGTCTTCGCAGGCACTTGGCTGATCGGCTTGGGATCGTTCCGAAAAACCCAAAACCATGCGCCGCCACTACTCAAATCCTTTCTCACCGGGAACTGGAACTCCGGGCTTTTTCCTGCACGTGGTCCGGAAAGCTGGCGCAGCCCCGGTGGTACATGGAAATGAAATGGGTTCCCCTCCGTCATCTCGACAAGGTGCCCTTCACAGCCGGGATGGCCGAGCTGGCCCGCCTCCTCCGGAAGGAGTCGGCCGGATGAGCCGGGGCCGGATCGGGATCCTCACCGGAGGCGGGGACTGCCCGGGATTGAACGCCGTGATCCGGGCCGTGACGAAGACCGCCGTGCATCAACTAAACATGGAGGTCGTCGGGTTCCTGGACGGGTTCCGGGGGCTGGTTGAGGACGAAACCCTTCCCCTGACCTACGACGCCGTTTCCAACATCCTCAACCAGGGGGGCACCCTGCTGGGGACCTCCGGCAGGGAGACCTATTTCGGGGTCCCGGCCGGTTCCCGCCTGAAACCGTCGAAAGAAAACCGCCTGAAGGACGCGCTGGGAGTGTTCCGGAAACACGGCTTAAGCGGGATCATTTGCGTCGGAGGAGACGGCACGCTGACCGTGGCCCACCACCTTCACCGCCGGGGCATCCCGATGATCGGCGTCCCGAAAACGATCGACAACGACGTGCTGAACACCGACCTGACTCTCGGATTCAACTCCGGCTGCACGGTCGCCACCGACGCGGTGGACCGGCTCCACTCTACGGCCGCCAGCCACCACCGGGCGATGGTTCTAGAGGTGATGGGCCGCCGTGCCGGCTGGATCGCGCTGGAAGCGGGCTTGGCCGGCGGCGGGGATGTGATCCTGATCCCCGAGATTCCTTTTTCCCTGGAGGCCGTCTGCGAGGCAATCCGCCGGAGGCACCGGAGCGGCCGGAGGTTCAGCATCATCGTGGCGGCCGAGGGAGCCCGTCCCCGAGGGAAAAAAGAGGGCTGGGCGGCTCCGCGAGGAGGGGTTGGGATCGCGCTATCCGGCGAGATCGAGCGTCGGACAGGGCTGGAGAGCCGGGCCACCGTGCTGGGCCATCTACAAAGAGGGGGAGCACCAACCTTCTTTGACCGGGTGCTGGCCACGCAGTTCGGCCACGCGGCCGCCCTCCTCGCCTCCCGGAACCGCTACGGAAAGATGGTCTGCTTGAAGAAAGGGGCCTTGGGCGTCGTGGAGCTGAAGCTGGGTTCAGGCGGAACGCGCGATGTTCCGTTGAACTCGCCGCTGATCGCGGCGGCCCGCGCGGTCGGCACTTCGTTCGGAAATTAAAAGCAACCGCCTCAGGAAGCTCCCCACTTCAGCCGGAGAGCGGACTCGGTACTGGGCCCGCGTGAGGGGGTTGCCGGCGCCGACCGCCACTGAGATGCCCCTCTTCCCAAGCGCCCGGAAAGCGTCCTCGTCGGTCAGGTCGTCTCCGATGTAGATCGGCAGCACCGGCCCCGGCGAAAGGGCCGCCCTCCGGTCCAGCAGCCAGCTCACCGCGGTCCCCTTGGTCCAGCGGACCGGCGGCCGGACCTCGAAGACCTCCTTCCCCGCCGTGATCCGGACCTGTTTCTTCTCCCGGTAAGGGCGGACGACACCTTGAAACAGGCCGCGCGCCAGTTTTTTTCCGGCCGGAGCCGCTTGCCGGAAATGGAGCGTCAGCGTGAACCCTTTATCCTCGATCCACGCGCCGGGAATAGGTGCGACCGCTTCTTTTAGCCGGCGGACAATCCGGCGCAGGACCGGCCTGCATTTTTTAGCCATCGGGTTGACGTAGCGCAGGTTCGGCCCTTCCAGTTCCAGCCCATGGTTGCCCACGTAACAGATCCGGGCAACACCGGTCATGCGGCGCACATCCTCCAGAGCCCGTCCGCTCACGACGGCAACCCAGATTCCTTTCTCACACGAAAGTTTCCTCAGCAACCGGCGCGTCCCTTCGGCCAAGCGGGCTTGGGAGGGATGGCGGACAATCGGAGTGAGTGTGCCATCGTAGTCCAGAAAGAGAGCCAGCGCCTCGGCGGCCCGGACCCGCTCGCGGATTTCAGGCCAGCCGGCGGAGAGAGTCTTCATCCGGTATCGGGACGGGCGCGAGACAGCTCGGAGGTGATGTCGGCGGCCCAGCGGTAAACATTGTGCTCGTCCAAGATCACCCGCATCCTAACCATCCTTCTTTTCTGTTCCGCCGGCTTCATCGTGACCGCGTCGCGGATCGCCTCGGCCACCTCTTCGATGTCATAGGGGTTCACCAGCAGCGCGTCCTTCAGCTCGCGGGACGCCCCGGCAAACCGGCTGAGGATCAAAACCCCCTGCTCGTCCGACCGGATGCCGACGAATTCTTTAGCGACCAAGTTCATGCCGTCATGCAGAGAGGTGATCAGGCAGAAATCCGCCGCCCGGTAGAACAGGTCAATCTGCTCCCGGCTGTGCTGCTCTTTGAGGAACAGGATTGGCTTCCAGCTCTTCGTCTGGAACCGCTGGTTGATCCGCTCCACCTCCGCCTCCAGCTCGGTCCCCAGGTCGGAGTAGCTCTTGATCGAAGTCCGGCTGGGGGCCGCCAGTTCCACAAAAACTATCTTCTCCCGGTACTCTGGGTACTTCTCCAGGAAGCGGGCGATCGCCCGGAACTTCTCGGAGATCCCTTTCGTGTAGTCAATCCGGTCCACGCCGACGCCCAAGTGGTCCGCTTGGATCCCCAGCTTCTTCATGACTTCCTGGCGGGCAGAGGCCGCTTGGGGTCCGTCGGTCATCCCGCGGCTCGGGGCGATCCCGATCGGAAACGGTTTGACCCGCGTCCGGTGTCCGCCCTGGTCCACGGCAAACTGCTCCAGGTCAATCCGGAATTCCAGCAGGTGGTCCGCCGTGTCTAGGAAATTGTTGCAGTAGAACTGGATGTGGAACCCCAGCAGGTCCGCGCCGAGTATCCCGTGCAGGATCTCCCGCCCCCACGGGCAGATGCCGAAGGCCTCCGGGCTGGGCCACGGGATATGCCAGAAGAGGGCGATCTTCGCATCGGGCCGCTTCTCCCGAATCATCCGCGGCAGCAGCGCGTAATGGTAGTCCTGGATCAGCACAAACGGCTCTTCGGAACCGGCAAGCTCTTCGAGGGCCGCGTCGGCGAACTTCTGGTTCACCTTCTTGTATTGCTCCCAGTCCTCCGAGCGGAAAACCGGCCGGGTGTGGGCGATGTGACAGAGCGGCCAGAGCCCCTCGTTGGAGAAACCGTAGTAATATCCCTCTTCTTCTTGCTCGGTCAGCCAAACCCTTTTGAGTGTATAGGCCGGAGCGTCCGGCGGCACCCGCAGACGGCCTTTCTCATCGGCCGTCTCCTTGTCCGCGTCACCCGAAGCGCTGGCGACCCATATGCCGCCGCAGGCCCGCAGGATCGGCTCCATCGCGGTGACCAAGCCGCTGGCCGGCGTCACGCATTTGATCTTTCCTCTTTCCCGGATGTGGCTGTACGGTTCCCGGTTGGCGATCACGAGGAACGGCCGGTCCCTCAGAATCAGGCGGACGTGCTCCTCGAGCCGCTCCGGAGTCCACCGAGACTCACTAGGATTCACCGGGCCAGCCCTGCAAGCAAAACACTCTTCATTATTTCAGTTTATCACCTTGACAGCCCGGCGGGAAGCCGGATATAATTTCTAATGTAAATAGTTAATAAGATGAACTAATAGCCCATGGACATCGACCGCTTCGGCCAACGGATGATCGCGCTGCTCCCGCAGATGCTGCGGGGGTTCGCCCGGCGGGAGTCCAACTACCTCTCCCGCGGCAAGATCACCCTCCCACAGTTGGGGGCGCTGGAATACCTCTCTGCCCGCCGAGAAAGCCCGATGAACGAGCTGGCCCGCCACCTGGGAGTCACCCGCCCCGCCGCCACCGGGCTCGCGGACCGCCTGATCGCCCAGGGACTGGTGAGCCGCCAGGGAGACCGAAGCGACCGCCGCGTGGTCCGGATCAACCTCACCCCCAAAGGCCGGCGCGTCCTGGACAACATCTGGAATCAAAAACGGCGGATGCTCCAAGAGGTGTTCGGACAGCTCTCTCCGGCGGCCCGGACCCAATACCTGGCAACCCTCGAACGGGTGGTGGAAATTCTCTCCGGGGAGAAAAAACCATGAGATGGGGGCTCGGGTTTGCGGTGATGGCGAGCTTTTTCATCGGCATCCTTCCTTTCCATGCCGGCGCCGAACCGCTGAAAACCCTCTCTCTGGAGAACTGCTACCGAATGGCCCTCAAGCAGAGCGAGGAAGTGGCGGTGCGGGCCGAGCTGATCACGGAAACAGAAGGCCGCTTCCAACAGGCTTTGAGCGGCCTCTTGCCGAAAATCACCTTTTCCTCCATCGACAAGAAGCAGGATGGCGACGGCGGCTCCGCTTTTACTCGCCGGAATGTTCCCGAGCGGAAATTCACCTTCAGCCAGCCCCTCTTCTCCGGCTTCAAGGAGTTTGCCGCGATGCGGGGCTCCAAGTCGGAGAAGCGCTTGCGGGAGCAGGAGAAAGCCCGGGCCGAGCAGCTGCTTCTGGTGGATGTCTCCGACTCCTTCCACTTGCTCCTGCAGCAGCGGCGGGAGATCGGCGTGCTCGACGCGATCCGGCAGACCTTACGGGAGCGGATCCGGGAACTGGAAGACCGGGAAAAGATCGGGCGCTCCCGCGCCAGCGAGCGGGTGGCCGTTCAAGCCCAGCTCTATCGCGTGGAAGCGGAGTGGGAACAGGCTCAGACCCGGGAGCAGGTTTCCTTCCAGCTTCTGCAGTTTCTCACCGGGCTGGACGTAATCGCCGAGTTGGCAGATCCAGGGCCGGAGCTTCCGGCCCTGGGCCCGGAAGAGGCCTACCGGGCCAAAGGTCCCTCCCGCCCTGACGTAAAAGGGGCCGAGCAATCCCTTGAAATTTCGCGGCAGGAGTTGAAAGTCGCCCGGTCCAAGTTTTTCCCGACGGCCGGCCTGGAGGGGAATTACTACGTGGAGCGTTCGGGGGCGGCCCAGGACGTCAAATGGGACGCTTCCCTTAACGTGGACGTTCCCCTCTTCCAAGGGGGCGGCGCGGTGGGGGCCAACAAAGAGGCGGAGTCGGTCGTCCGCCAGGCGGACTTAAAGCTGCAGCAAACCCGCCGCGTGGCGGACCAGGAGATCCGGGACGCCTACACCGAGTACGGCGGGGCGCTGGCCCGCCTGCGGGCTTTGACCAAAGCGCTGGAGGCCACCGAGGAAAGCTACCAGATGCAGGTGCAGGAGTATCGGCTGAATCTGGTGAGCAACCTGGAGGTCCTCTCCACGCTGCAGATCCTGCAGGATGCCCGGAGAGACCTAACGTCGGCCCTTTATGACGCGCACCGCCTCTACTGGAAACTCCAGGCCACTGCCGGAGAATCCATCGGATGACCCTTTCCGACCTCTCCATTAAGAACCCGGTCTTCGCTTGGATGCTCATGCTCGGGCTGATCCTGTTCGGCGCCATTAGTTTCAATCAGATGGGCGTCAGCCAAATGCCGGACGTGGAGTTTCCGGTGGTCAACGTCCAGCTCTCCTGGGAGGGGGCCGCCCCTGAGGTGATGGAATCGGACGTGGTGGACGTGATCGAAGACGCCGTCACCTCGGTCCAGGGGATCCGCGACATCTCCGCCAGTGCCCGGCAGGGGTCGGCCAGTGTCACGATCGAGCTGAACCTGGACCGGGACATTGACGTAGCGGTCCAGGAGGTGCAGACCAAGATCGCCCAGGCGCAGAGGCGCTTGCCCGACGACATCGACCCGCCGATCGTCACGAAGGTCAACCCGCAGGACAACCCGATCCTCTGGCTGGGCGTTTCCAGCGACACGCTGCCGCTGCGCGACCTCATGGACTACGCCGAGAACCACCTGAAAGACAAGTTCCAGACGGTGAGCGGCGTCGGCGAAGTGATCATGGGCGGCTCGCTGGAGCGGAACCTCCGCGTCTGGATCGACGCCGAGAAGCTGGAGGCGCTCCAACTTACGGTGGATGACGTGATTCAGGCCATCCGGATGGAGCACTCCGAACTGCCGGCCGGCCGCATTGAGACCGGGCTGAAAGAGTTCAACGTTCGGGCGATGGGGGAGGCCGCCACTCCGGAAGAGTTCGGAAACATCATCCTTTCGAGACGGGGCGGCCAGCCAATCTACAAACCGATCACCCTGAAAGAGGTGGCCACGGTGGAGGACGGGCTGGCCGATGTGCGCCGCATCGCCCGTATCCTGGGCAAGCCGGCGGTGGGCCTCGGAATCAAGAAACAGCGGGGCGCCAACGAGGTAGAGGTCGCCGAGAAGGTCCTCGCGAAGTTGGAGGAGGTCAAGAAACAGCTCCCGAAAGGGATCGACCTCGGCGTCAATTTCGACCGGACCCGTTTCATCAAGGACTCCATTGAGGAGCTCACCTTCACCCTCATCCTCTCGGCTATTCTCACCTCGCTGGTCTGCTGGCTGTTTCTGGGCTCCTGGAGCGCCACCGTCAACATCCTGATGGCGATCCCCACCTCCATCATCGGTACCTTCATCGTCATGCACTTCCTCGGCTTCACGCTCAATACCTTCACACTGCTGGGGCTCTCGTTGGCGATCGGCATCGTGGTGGACGACGCGATCATGGTGCTGGAGAACATCGTCCGTGTCCGGGAACAGGGGGTGGAAAGAGTGGAGGCGGCTAGGATCGGGGCCCGCCAGATCACCTTCGCCGCTTTCGCGGCCACGCTGGCGATCATCGCGATCTTCCTGCCGGTGGCTTTCATGCAGGGGATCATCGGAAAATTTTTCTACGAGTTCGGTATGACCATTTCGATCGCGGTGGCTATTTCCCTGCTGGAGGCGCTCACGCTCGCCCCGATGCGCTGCGCCCAGTTCTTGCAGGTAGGCGGCGAACGCAAGGGTCTGGGCCGCTGGGTGGAGAATGGATTCCGGGGCCTCGCTCGGCTCTACCGCGTGGCGCTGGTCCGCTGCCTGCAGCTGCGCTGGCTGGTCATCCTCGTTTCGGTGGCGTTGTTCCTGGTCTCGATCTTTATCGTAACTCCAAAACTGCGCAAGGAGTTCGTCCCCTCCCAGGACCAGAGCATGTTCCTGGCCCGCTTGCAAACGCCGATCGGCTCCTCCATCGAATTCACCGACAGCCGGTTCAAGCAGGCGGAGGCTTTCACGATGAGCCGGCCCGAGATGAAGCGTTACTTCGGGTCCATCGGCGGATTCGGCGGCGGAGAGGTGAACACCGGCGTGCTGTTCGTCACCTTCCTCCCGCCGCGGGAGCGGCCGGTGGCGGCCCCCTTCACGAAGCGGCCGAACCAGCAGGAGCTGATGGCCCTGTTCCGAAAGGAGCTCAATAAGATCCCCGATGTCCGGGCCTCGATCCAGGACCTTTCCTTAAGCGGCCTCTCCGCGCAGCGAGGCTTCCCGATTGAGTTGACCATCCAGGGGCCGGACTGGGAACAGCTGGCCGTCCACGCGAAGGAAATCGAAAAGAAGCTGGCCGAAAGCCCTCTGATGGTGGACGTGGACACCGATTACCTCGAAGGGGTATCGGAGGTGCGGGTCCGGCCGAACCGGAAAGCAGCCGCCGAACGGGGCGTCAGCATGGAAACGATCGGCCAGTCCGTCAACGCGCTGATCGGCGGTGAGCGGGTCGGCAAGTACACTCGCGATGGCCGGCGCTACGATGTGCGGGTGCGCCTCATTCCCGGTCAGCGTACCCGGGGTCAAGACATCGAGAAGCTCTGGGTCTGGAACAACCGCGGCGAGCTGGTTCAGCTCAAGGACGTAGTCGAGATCACAGAGAAGTCTTCTTACCTCTCGATCACGCGCAAGAACCGGGAGCGAGCCATCTCCCTGTTTGCCAACGTGGCTCCCGGGAAATCCCAGGAAACCGCCCTTCGGGAGGCCGAACGGATCGCCAGAGGGGCTCTGCCGGAAGGGTACCACGTGGTCTTCGGCGGCTCTTCGCAGACCTTCAAGGAGTCCATGCAGTCGCTGATGTTCGCCCTAGTGCTGGGGATCATCGTCGCCTACATGGTGCTGGGCTCCCAGTACAACAGTTACCTGCACCCGGTGACCGTGCTGCTGGCG
>JAUSCU010000021.1 GCA_030651065.1 Candidatus Omnitrophota bacterium
ACTCCTCTTCGAAGAGGAGTGCCGCGCCCGCGTTCTTCGGGATGTCGGAATGTTTTTCCGATAGGATCCGCAGCGACTTGGAATCGATGAATTCCAGCGCCCGGGGTTTGAGTATGCGCTTGGACTCTCCGGCGAACGCAAAGCAGTCCCGCTCGGAATTAAAAAAGAGGAGGCCGCTTAAAATCGCGGCCGGAATTTTCAGCAGGCGGAGCGTCGCTTCTGTGACGACGCCTAGCGTCCCCTCCGCGCCGACAAACAGGTCCACGGCGTCCATGCCTTCCTCCGCGAAATAGCCGGCGGAGTTCTTCGTATTCGGTGGGCGGTAGGAGGGAACCGGCACCTCCAGAATCTTCCCGCCGGGCAGGGGAATTGAAAGAAGCCCCCCCTTCTCTAAGGCTTGCCCGCGGGAGATCTCCAGCAAGCCGCCGTCGGGTAAGACGACCCGGAGCCGTTCGACGTAAAGACGGGTCGCTCCGTATTTCAACGAGCGGGGGCCGGAAGCGTTGGTGGCGATGGTTCCGCCCAGGGAGGCGGCCTTCTCGCCGGGGTCCGGAGGGTAAAAAAGGCCTTGGGAGGCGCAGGCCTCCTCGAGCTGTTTTAAGGTAACCGCCGGCTGGATCCGTGCCCATCCCCCCTGAATTTCCAGGATTCGGTTGAGTTTCTCGGTGGAAAGCACCAAACCACCCTGGGGCACCCTCCCACCGGTCAATCCGGTGCCGGCCCCGGCGACGGTCACCGGCGTCCCGGTCCGTTGAGCCTCTCGCAAGATTTGGGAGATCTCCTGCTCCGAAGAGGGGAGCAGCAGCCGCTCCGCCTCGCCCCGGAACTGGGAGGCGTCTTTGAGGTAGGGGTCTAGGGAAGTCAACGTTTCGCGGTGACGACCGAGGATTTCATCAGCGCGTCGGCCGAAGGGGGGGAAAAACCGGCGTAGCCCCGGTGGCGCTCGATGATCTCCACCACGGTGAACGGGTGGCCCCGCTTCACGTCGGCCGCCGTGAAAACCTGGCGCAGGTCGGTGCCGCGCGCCCCCACGATGGGGCCGGCAAAGCGGATCCCCCGCTTCTTCATTTCCAAGACCGCTCGCTCAATCTCCTCGACCCGGACGGCGACGTGGTGGAGCAGCCGGTCGGAGAAGCGGCGGACCCATGGCGGGATCACCGAGGTGTTGCCGCGCGGCCCCGTGAACGCCTGGTCGATGAAAACAGCCGGCAGGCCCGGCTTGCGGTAGACCTTGGCCCACCAGTCGTCGTATTCCAGCACGCCGTTGATCCCGACGTTTTTGTCCCAGCGGAACCCCAGCCGGATAAATTCCTTGGAGCGCCGGTCCACGTCCATCGTCCGGACCGTGATGTGGTCGACGAGAGGGAAGAGGCCCACGCCGATCTTATCCAGATGCTCCCGCAAGATCCGTGCCGGCCGGGAGTTCCGGACGAACTCCTCGATGTACCGGTGCGCCGTCTTTTCCGCTCGGTCTTTTGGGCTCATGGGGGTCCCTCCTCCGTATTCAATTATAGCTTAAAGAGAAACGGCCCCGGAGGAGCTTCCTCCGGGGCCGTTTGACGCGTGGATCGGGTTATCTTAGGGTTACGCTTCCCACATGCACATCGGGCAATCGGTGGCGATCTGCGATCCGTCCTTTGCCTTGGGCATTGGGGAGGTGATGATCTCCCCCACTCCCTTGACCAGCCGGAGGCAGGTGTGGCCGACCCCCTTGGCGACGCCGATCACCGGATTATGGGTGCCGGTCTTCATTTCCTTCATCGGCTGGTTCACCATCTCCATCCAGCAGCCGCCGGTGTTGGCGGCGCCCCGCGCCAACTGCGAACCGGTTTTCGTCCCCCAATTATCGGAGGTTGTCTTACTGCAGATCCCGCAGTTGCCTGACGATCCGCTCTCTCCGGTGCCCGCGAAAGCCGGAACCGCCGTGCCCACCATTCCCAACGCCAGCAAAGCAATCAGGATACGGTTCATGTTTGCCCTCCCTTGGCCGTATGGTATCAGGCCAGGTTCAGGTTGGAAAGGATTTCCGACGTGGAACGGGAGCGGTTGAGGGCGTAGAAGTGCAGGCCGGGGACTCCGCTTTTGATCAATTCCCCGCACATCCGGGTGGCAAGCTCGATCCCGTACCGGATGGCTCCCTCCTCGTCGTTCTCCACCTTGGACAGCTCTTTTTCAACGGCGGGGGGGATCGTGGAACCGCAGAGGGCGGCGAAGCGCCTCACCTGGGAGGCCGACAGGATCGGCAGGATCCCAGGCACTACCGGTGCCGTGATGCCGGCTTTTTTCACGAGATCCATGAACTCGAAAAAGTAAGCGTTATCCAGGAAGAACTGCGTAATGATCACGCGGCCGCCGGCCTCCAGCTTGCGTTTCAGGTAGGCCATGTCGGCGGAACGGTCCTTCGCCTCCGGGTGGACCTCCGGGAAGCCGGTGACCGCGATGGAGAACCAGGGATCCTTGCGCGCCTCTTCGACCAGCTCTACGGAGGAATGGAAACCATCCGGGTGCGGCTTGAAGTCCGGCCGGTCCTTCGGCGGGTCTCCGCGAAGGGCCAGCAGGTTGTAGACGCCCGCTGCTTTGATCCGGCGCAGGTTCTCCCGGGTGTCCTCTTTGGACTGGCCGACGATGTTCAAGTGGCAAACAGTCTCCACCTTCGCCTCGTTCTTTATCCGGTCGCAGAGCTCGATCGTGAGGTCCCGCGTGGTCCCGCCGGCTCCGAAGGTCATCGAGAAGTAAACGGGTTGAATCCGGTTCAGGTGGGGGATCGTCTCGCCGAAGAGCTTCGCCACCCCTTCCGGGGTTTTGGGCGGGAAAAACTCCACGGAGATCTCCGGTTTCCCGGACTTGTATAGTTGTTCTAGACGCATTGGTTACGAGATTTTTTCTTTGTTCCGGCGGGCCGACCGGATGATCGCGAAGGTGACGCCGCCGAAGAGCAGGTAGGGGGTCCACATGAGCAAATAGATCGAGCGGGCCCAGCCCCGGGTCAGCCTGGCCTCCGCGGCCGGGTTTTTCGAGGAAGCGTCCGTTGTTTTGCAGCTCGGGCAGGCCAGTGCTGTTCCGGCGCATAACAGAACGAGAAGGAACAAGAGGGAAAAAGCTACGGGTCCTGCCGCCTGCAGGTTCTCCCGCCGTCCGTCCAGTCCTCGCTTCGCTGCGGTCTGGGCGCGGCGGCGGGTCCTCCTTCCGGCGTCACCCCTAGCTTTTTCCCTCGTCAGTTCCATTTCATTTGGTACAGCATCCAGTAGACTACCACGCCCGTTACGGAGACGTACAGCCAGAGCGGAAACGTCCACCGGGCCAGCCGGCGGTGTTCAAGGATCCGGTCCCGCCGGGCCAGGTAAAGGGTGCGGATCGCCAGCGGCGGGATCGTCACGGCCAGCATTGTGTGGGAGATCAGGATCGCGAAGTAAAGGGTCTTGGCTGGCCCGGTTCCGGGAAACCGTGTGGAGCCGTGCAGCGCGTGATGGGTCAGGTAGGTGACCAGGAATAGGGCCGAAACGGTGAAGGCGGCGGTCATGCAGGCCCGGTGGGCGGGGATATTTTTCCGGCGGATGAAGAGAAAACCGGTCACAAGCAAGACGGCGGCCAGGGCATTCAGCGAGGCGTTGACTGCCGGTAAAACTCTAGAGAGTTCCGGCATCCCGGATCAGTTTTTCGAACCGCGCCGGTTCAGTCGAGTCATAGTAACCTCGGATCATCCCCTCGCGGTCCACCAGCACGAACCGGACACTGTGGATAATCGGCTCCTCCGGGCTTCCCCCTTCCTCCATCCCTAAGTGGAATCCCTGCTGGGCGACCCGGCGGATCTCCTCTGAAGGGCCGGTCAGGAAGAACCATCGGCCCGGCTGTGCTGCGTATCGAAGAGCGTACTCCGCCAGCACCGGCGGGGTGTCTCGCTTCGGATCCACGCTGATGGAAACCAGCGGAATCTCGGCCGGCAAGCGCTGCTGGAGGAGAGTCGTCTTGGCGCTCATTCCGGGGCAGGTCCCCGCGCAGGAGGTGAAGATGAAGTCGGCGATCCAGACCCGGCCTTTCAAGGTAGAGGAATCGAATGGCTTATTTGTTTGGTCCGTCAGCCGGAAAGAAGGGGCCGCTCCGTAGATGGGGAGGGGTGCCGCGGGGAGTGGCGGCTGAGGTTGAAGCCGGCTCCAGGTCAACGCGCCCAGGATGCCGGCGATGACGGAAAAGAGGGACAGCCAGAGAATCCGGCTACGCAAAGAGGAAAATGGCGGGCGCGATCAGGAGTACCACCGCCCCCACCAACAGGAAAGGAAAGAGAACGACCCCCCAGAGGGGGACCGACCGCTCGGACTTCAGGTGCATGTAGAACATCCCCACCAGGAGGGTCTTGATCAGGGCGATTCCCAGGATCAGCAGCACGACGCCGGTCTTACCGACCGGCAGGGTGGAAACAAAAGTGCCGCCCGCCAGCAGCGCGATCAGCCAGGCCCAGATGATCACATAAGGGGCGTAGCCCGGCCGCGTCGAGTGTTCGCTCATATCAGGTACACCAGGGGAAACAGGAAGATC